>JAJRYR010000019.1 GCA_024275655.1 archaeon
GGCTTCTCTGGTGTTGGTTGCTTTGTTGCCATTCCGCCAACCCAGAAGTATAGACCAACTGCAGCTATTACAGCTATTGCAATCAGCAACACCACTGCAACGATTGGGCTAATACCTCTTTTCATTTTCTCATTCACCCCCTCTGTTGGTTAATTAAGTAATTGAATGTTTGTTTAAAAAGCTAACCCCAGCTAGTTTTTTATTCTAGTGTTTCGTTTCTCTAAGGGTGATGTAGATGCCAAGTGCAAACAAGGTCCTAGTTGAGATGCAATTTGAGAAGTACCAGGAACTTCCAATTCACCAGAAGAGGAGAGTAGAGTTTCTAGCAGAGGACATGGCAAAGGAGAGAGGATATGCAAATCTACGGGAGGTTAAGGATAATAAACCATATCTCTACAAACAGTTCATTGCAGACGCAATGACAAAACTGGGTTTCTAACCCCTAAAACCACTTGCTTAGAGAGGCTTGCTTTCCTCCTTATTTCAGATCTTCTTCGCTAACTCCAATCTCCCTCAGGATCTTCATTACAGCTGGCAGAACCTGGTTATTTATGTAGTACTCCGGATCTGGCTCTCTATTACCTAGCAGGTTCACTGGGTAGTAGGGATAAGCCCTGTCACTTATGCTTCCCCCACCTTTGGTTACTATGTATCCAATCAGCATCCCTGGGACAACAATGTGCCCAGCTTCCAAAAGCCTTTTTGCTGCGCGGACGTGTGGCCCAATTGCCTCGTATTGGCCTAGACTTTGCTTTAGCTGTGTGTATATGACGTACTTCTCTATTGGCACTTCTTTCTGCCTTATTTTCTCAATTGCTTCCCTAACTACCTTCTTGGCCTCTTCTACCTTTCCCTCCAGCACTTTTCTTAAAACTTCCTTCTGCAATTCCTTTGCCAGCTCTGACCAGTCGGTCCTCACGAATTCCAAGCCAGTTATTTTCATTTCTCCAGTTTCTGATAGTAGAGCATATCTCTTCTTCGCTGCTCCCTTTCCAATTTTTCTAGTAACAAATATCCCTCTCTTGTAGAATCCCTCCAACTCCACTTCCATAAATTCTGGGAGTTCCGAATTAAACTTCTCTAGGAACTTCAGCACATCCTCCTTCTTCTTATTGCCTAGTTTTATGAATGCAGAATCTGTATCAGCATATATTACCTGGAATCCAGCTTTCTCAGCTTCTTCAATCAACTTCCCCACGTAATACCTACCCCATGCGGTGATTGCCTCTGCGCATTCCTTGGAGTACCATCTTGCTCTGGCGTATCCTAGATAACCATATGTGGCATTTGCAGCTATCTTTAAACTCCATTGTCTAGCGTGTAGCATCTTATACTCCAAGCTATCCTTTGGATATTTCTTCATTTCCTTCTTTATTTTGAACCTTTTCTCTAGAACGCTTCTCAGCACACTTGGTAATAAGCCAGGTTTGTTTTTACAGAATCTGTATCCATTTGGAGATTCGTGGTACTCTTTACATTTTCCTTCTTTATCCAGAGTGAAGGGATCAACATTGTGAGATATAATTATGCTGGGGTACAGGCTCCTAAAGTCTAGCACAGCCAGGTTCTCGTGCAGTCCAGGGACTGGTTCCTTCACATACCCACCAGCAAATGTAACCCTGAGCCTGGATCTAACCTCTTCCTCCTTTGGCTTTCTGGGTATGAGCTCCCCTCTTTTGTACGCCTCTCTTATAAGTAAGCTCTCCACCACATGAGACGCAGACACTCTGACACTGTGGTAAAGCGTTTTCCCAGTTAATCTGGATAATTCAATGAATAGGGGGAGCACGTACTCGCCCAGTTCCCAGGTGGCCACTGAGTCCTGCAGAGAGTACCTAGCCAGTTCCTCTAGCTCCCCGCCCTCCTTGTCCCATCTTTTCCACAGGTTCCTAGTATCTATGTCTATCTTTTCCTTTCCTAGAACTGCCCTGTACACATCCTCTAAGGTGTACCTCAGTATTCTAATTGCTCCAATACCCTCCAGAAAACTAATGGCATGAAACACATCCACATGTGGCCTTCCAGGTATCTCTGCAAAATGGCCCTCCCTACTCTTTCTCAATTGCACTTTTCTCCTGTTAACCCCTAACTCCAAATCTTTTTTTCTAGCCTTTAGGTAAGGCAGGTCAAAATTGTCTCCATTGTACGTGTATATAATATCATAGTTTTGTGCGATATTCTCTAACTCAGTTATACACTCTATTTCTGTGTTCTTGGTTTTAACGAAGTCCAAATCTATATCTTTCCATGTTATAACTCCCCTTTCATTTTCACCACAGAACGAGATCATTATCACTGGATCCTTTTCTGGGTTTGGGCTTCCCTGGGGATTGTAAACCTCGATATCAAAGGCCAATGCATTCAATTGTATTTCCTTGCCAATTTCTTTAAATTCCAGTTTTCCCTCATTTTCCTTTATATCATATAGTACCATGGGCTTTATTCCCTTAGCCATCATGTATTTCTCAGTTATGTTTATATCATATTCCCTGGTTTCTCCCAGTTCCTTTATCAGATCCCTGACGGTTGAGAGCTTGCTTGGGTCCTTAACATAAATCTTCAATACTCCCCTTTCCTTACCATCTACGACTCTCTTTACCTTTTCAATCCTTTCCAGAAATTGATTATTAGACAACCTCCCCCTCACTTCCTCCTCAATTTCCCTGTCCTCTGGGATAAAGTAGAAGTAATCTGTAAAGTCTTCTTTGAGTATCTCTATCTTGTTCTCTGTTTTTACAAACAGGATTATCCTAGATTTTTCGTGATCAATGTCCAGTATTAATCCACGCATCAATAATTCTAGGAAAAATGTTTTTATAAGCTTGTTACCTAGTTTTATTAGGTGATTTTATGCCCAGACATGAGAGGAGGCCAACCAGCCAACCAGTGAGCATGGCAGCAACGATAAATATGCTAGATTCAAAGCTTAGATTGCTAGCACAGAGGATAAAGGTTATAGAGAATAATGTTCAGGTTATGGCTAGAACCATCGTTTCCCACAACAAGCAATTGAAGGAACTGGAGAGAAAGCTGGAAGAGGGGGGAGGAGTGAAGATAAACAAGGAAGAGATCTTGACAGAACTAAAAGCTAGCATGCCCACCCAGGTGGGAGACACCAGTAGACTAGAAGAGGAGATAAAGGCATTGAGGGATGATATTGCTAGATTGAAGTCCAGGGTTTCCGAGCTAGAGTATGTGATAAAGAGCTTGAATACCATGGAGTTTATCACTTTGGATCAATTAAAGGAGGCCATAGAGAGCAAGTTAAAAGAAATCAAGAAGGAGGACTAGCTAGGGTTGGTCTTACTTTGATTCTGTATGGTTTCTTTCCGTGAACTTTTATCACAACTTCATTCTCATTTACTGTGTCTATTCTCATCTTTGCACTCTCCAAGCAGTCCTTGTCCATATCTATTTCATTATCTCCACATAAAATTAGACCGTGTCCATAGCTGGTCAGCAATTTAAGGGTTTTGAGGTATTCCTCGTATATTCTTCCATCTCTAACCTCAATTATTGACAGTGAGGTTACCTCCCTCCTTGGAAGTTCCGATTTTAAGAACCTGTGTATGGACTTTGTAACACATAGTTTTACTCCTTCCTTCAGAATTTCTGGTAGTCCTTCTAGCTTGATATAGGTCACTCTCCCCATCTTCCTCAACCATGGGGCCAGAATTTCTCTAGCGTCATTCCTCCCCTTGAAGAGGTCGCCATACTCATTTTCAATGTACTTCAAGATTCTAAGCACTCTTTCATGAGGATACTTCTTTATTTTCACACTGTCAATTGCATTCGCAAGATCTTCGATTGTTTCTGGATTTGTTTTGAGGGCGTCTTCCAGTATCTTGACACATTCACC
>JAJRYR010000020.1 GCA_024275655.1 archaeon
GAAATTTATATCGGCACTCAAGAAGGACATATCCTCCCTCCACATCAACGAACACAACGGAGAGAAGTTCTTCATATTTTCAAAGGACCACAAAACACTGGAGGAGATGGACAGGAAAGCTAGAAGGGAAATTGACAGATATCTGAAGGAGTTAAGGAGGATATTGCTGGGGTAATCCACAATAGTCCACAACTCATCTCGAGAAAGAAAAGAAATATAACCAGCTAATTCGTTATTCTTTCATGAGCATTTCACAGGCATACCAGAGGATAAAATCCCTAAAAGTGCAAGGGGCCAGGAACATCGCCATCTTCGGCCTAGACACAATCGCTGACTTTATAAATAGAAAGAACTGGAAAAAGAAGGATAAGTTTCTCCTAGATCTAGAAAGGGCGATCACTAGGTTAAAATCGGCTAGGCCCACAGAACCAGGCCTGAGGAATGCCTTGAATTACGTTCTAAAACAGGCTAAGAAAGGCGAAGATGCAGAAGAATGCAAAAAACTTGCAATAGAAGCGTATAAAGCTATGAAAAAAGACATCAAGGAGAGTCTGAAAAAGTTAGTGTCGGTGGGTGTGAGAAGGATACCAGACGATGGTGTAATATTCACTCATTGTCATTCTTCCACAGTCACAGCAATACTAAAAGAAGCCTGGAAAGAAGGGAAGAGGTTCAAGGTAATAACCACTGAAACCAGACCCAAATTCCAGGGAAGAGTAACTGCCAAGGAACTGGCCAAGGTAGGTATACCAGTTATCCACATAGTTGACTCTGCGGCTAGGTTCTACATGAACGATGCTGACTTGGTGCTGGTTGGGGGAGATGCCGTAACCGCCGACGGTTTTCTCATAAACAAGATCGGAACCAGCCAGATCATGCTGGTAGCCAAAGAAGCTAGAACAATGGCCTCTGCAGCTGTGGAGACTTTCAAATTCGATCCAGGCACCCTAGCTGGGAATTGGGAACCAATAGAGATGCGAGACCCGAAGGAAGTTTGGGAGAACCCACCGAAAGGTGTGAAGGTCTTGAACCCTGCATTCGATATGACGCCCCCAAATTACATAGATTTCATGATAACTGATGTTGGAATCGTCCATCCATACGAAGCTAGAACAGTTATACTGGATAAATGGTTTAGGGAGGGAGAGCAGTGATAGAAACTGAGATAATAGAATTGAAGGGGGGTGCAGCCCTAGGTTACAGACATCTACTCGGAAATAAACCTCCCTGGCTAGTGGTAATTCAAGGGGAGAGAGGTTACCTAGCCACAGAATATTTGAACAAGGAATTCGTGGATAGAATAGGGGACGCCTGCGCGATAGTGGAGGGAGCCAAGGACTTTGATGATATGCTTAACGGTATCGTCTCGTGGGTATCCAAAGAAGCCGAAAAACTTGGAGTGAAGGTTGGTATGCAAGGAAAGGATGCACTAAGGCTGATGCTTTGAGGTGGTCTGATGATAGAGTGGAAATTCAAAGTGAAAACCATTGACCTATCAACTGCTGGAGTGAAGGTTGCAGTTGTAAACAGAGCAGATGCGGAGGATATGGACGTTCATGGGATGGATAGAATTGAAGTCACACATAACGGAAAATCAATAACTGCTGTTGTTGACTTGACAGATACCTTCGTGGAGCCTGGGACCATAGGATTATTTTTTGAGGGGTACAAATCCCTAGGTGTAACGGATGGAGAATTTGTGAGAGTGTTCCCGGTTGAAAAGCCAGTGTCTGTTTCATACATAAGAAAGAAGATGGATGGAATAAAGCTAAAGAGAGAAGAGATATTCCAAATAATAAATGACCTGATGGAGGAAAAATTGACAGATGTTGAGCTATCTTCCTTCGTTGCTGCAGCATACATGAGAGGGCTAGACGATGATGAAACAGTTGCCTTAACAGAGGCGATTGTAAACTCTGGGGAGACACTGAATCTGAAGGAAAAACGAGTATTCGACAAGCACTGCATCGGAGGAGTTCCTGGAAATAGAACAACAATGCTCATAGTGCCTATTGTTGTTAGTGCTGGTTTAGTCATGCCAAAAACCAGTTCCAGGGCAATAACCAGTCCAGCTGGGACTGCCGATACCATGGAAGTTTTGGCTCCTGTGGCACTGACAAAAGAAGAACTGGAGAACGTCGTAAATAAAGCTGGTGGATGTATAGTCTGGGGCGGAGCGGTTAATCTAGCGTCTGCAGATGATAAGCTTATACAAATTAGGCACCCTCTAAGTCTAGATCCCAGGGGGATGTTGTTGGCTAGCATAATGGCGAAGAAAAAGGCCGTAACCGCTACTGACGTAATAATAGATATACCAATAGGTGAAGGAGCAAAAATCGCAACCAGAGGAGAGGGACTAGATCTAGCAGAAGATTTCAAGAATATAGGGACTAAATTAGGAATGAATGTCAAAACCTTGCTCACAAACGGAGACCACCCCATTGGAAGGGCAGTGGGTCCAGCAATAGAAGCTAGGGAGATACTGAAAATACTGCAGGGAGAAAGAATCTCTCTAGAGCTAGTTGAAAAATCCTGCCAGCTAGCTGGAATACTTCTAGAAATGGGAGGGAAGGCAGAAAGAGGTAAAGGTAGGGACCTTGCATACTCACTGATAAAGAAGGGCAAAGCTTATGAGAAGATGCGGGAGATAATAGAACTCCAAGGTGGAGACCCAGACATAAAACCAAGCGATATAGAGATTGGTCCAGTGTCCGAAACAATAACTGCTGATAAACCCGGTAAAATCGCACACATAGACAACAAGAGTATTTCAGCAATTGCAAGGGCCGCAGGAGCGCCTAAGGATAAAGAAGCTGGGCTGTACCTTCTAGTAGACGAAGGAGAAAAGGTAAAGGCTGGACAACCCTTATTTACCATTTACGCAAAGACGCAAAGGAAAGTTGAACAAGAGATAGAGGTTTATGAACAAACAAGGCCATTTAGATATGAGCAGATAATTCTGGAAATTGGATAACCTCTGCGTTTCCGCTAATCTTCGATATTAGTCACACATAGATTTAAAAAACCCTACCTAGCAAATTATGAGAGTCAGAGGGGATTAGCATGTTAGAGATCAGATGGCACGGAAGAGGAGGACAAGGTGC
>JAJRYR010000021.1 GCA_024275655.1 archaeon
AGAAAAAGGAGCAAGAAATAAAAACCCCTTCTATTAAAATAGAAAAAGCACGCGCCGGTCGTCTAGCCTGGCAGGACAGTGGCCTTCCAAGCCACTAGCCCGGGTTCAAATCCCGGCCGGCGCACCAGTTTTTTAACTAGTTCTTCTTTAACTGATTGTGCCGGTTAGTAGTATAAAGAAACTAGTGATGGAGAGGAAGAGAAGGGAGTACATAAAAAAGTGGTTAAAACCACATGCACCTAGAGAAGTAGACCTAGAAGAAATCGCCACTAGGATACTAGAAAATCCTGAGATTCGCGATTTTGTCGATAAAAAGATTGAAGAAGGAAAGAAGCTGGGACTACCAGACAAGGAAATGTTAACGTTTGCAGAAATGATAGAAGCCCATGAAGACAGAAAAATAAAGAACATAGCCAAGAGCATAAAAAGAAAACTGCAGGGGAGATAAATGGCCAGAAAGGGGTACAGGGCAGAGTGGTTGGCGAAGAAGAAGCTGATAGCGGAGTACGGAGAGGAAAACGTCATAAAGATGGCCATAGGACAGGCCAGCGATTTCCTAATTCTAAAACCTGGTTCTGGAAAGATTGAGAAGATAGTTGAGGTAAAGTCTACCGTGAAGGAAAAGTGGTATCCGAAGCCCAGAGAAAAGGAACAAATGGAGCGGTTGAAGGCCCTCGCCAAGGAGCACGACATCCGATTGGAACTCTGGATAAAAAGACCTAGAAAAGACTGGGACATAATGGTATTGTGGCCTAGTGACAACCACGAAAAGGATTAAAAAAAGCATTTTCCTAGTTTTTACCATGACAGAACCATGCGAAAAAAGAGACAAGCGGATCTGGGAGAGAATAGCAGAGATAAAAAAATATCTAGATGAGATCGCTTTCTCAGAAGGAATTGACGTAGACACTTACAAGTTAGCAGAGGAGCTAGCGAATCCCAACACTAACATGTACCAGGAACATGGGACCATTGTGGACAAAATACTATCTGGAGAAGACCTAGAGGAAGACGAAGTGGGCAGGCTTAAGGAATTGTTGAAAATCAACACTGAAAACAAAGAGGTTTCAGAAGAAGATCTATTTTTACCCGTGCTGAAGGGAACCAAAAAAGAGGAAGACAAGATTACTAGAGAACCCGAGTTCATGCCCGAGCTAGGAGAGTTCAAGGATGAAGAAGTGAAAGAGATACTGCAGGTAGCAAAGAACAAAGTGGCTGTGTTCAAGAAAAAACCTGGGCAAATGACAATTGATCACTTCTCCGGATTGCGTGTTGACAACACAAAACAACTCCTCACAGACCTGGTGAAGAAGTTGGTAAAGGAAGGAAAGTTTTACACCTCAGAGGCGAAAGAGATAGTGAAAAAACACGCACCAGACTGGTTGGTAAACATGGATTCCAAGAGGATTGAAGGGTACGTGAATTGGGGCAAAATAAGGTGGGAACTAAAAAATGCAGGATATCCTCATTCAGAGGCCAGCAAGTTGGCGACAGAAATAAACAGGATCAGAAAACGGGAGGGTTGGGCAGCCGCGAACGACCGATTAGAGGAGCTCAAGAAAAAAGCGAGGAAAAGGAAAAAACCTATTTAATCCTCTTTTTCTTAACTAGTTTGTGTTGGATTGGTTGATACAGCAGTTCGGCCTTCTGGGATTGTTCCTTGCATCTTTCATAGCCAATACCATACTACCAATTCCATTCGAGCCCCTGCTATTCCTTGTCCACGCAACAAAATACAACATCTGGATCTGGCTCTTGACTGCAAGTGTTGGGGCGTGGCTCGGCGAATCAACAGTCTACTGGTTTGCTAGGGGTGGAAGAGGACCGATAACCAAAGCCATAAACTGGTTTCTGAGAAAGCTCGGAAAGAAAGAAATAGATGTAAACGAAATCGTGAGCAAGAATTCCAACCACTGGTTGAAGGATTGGATGGAGGACTGGGGATTCGGGGCAATATTCGTTGGGGCATTTACTCCACTACCAATGTTCTTATTCGACATATTTGCGGGATACCTAGATTATCCATACTGGAAATTTTCAATTGCCTGTTTTTTAGGAAAACTAGCTAGATACTCTTCCGTACTTCTAGGGGGGACTGCACTGTTCATTCTAATTAGCTAGCAGGTTCATTCTTATACAACAACTTGAGCAGTGCTTTGTTGGCCAGGTAATAGTTTCCCATCACCTTTCTAAGTTCCTCCAACGCCCTTTTCCCCTCTGGATGACTGGCATACTTTTTTAACTCCCCAGTCTCTCCTAAATAGTTCAACAATTCGATTATCCTACCCAAATTCTCGCTTGCATGAGTATCAACTTCTCCTTCCACCACTTTCAGAGCTTTCGTTATCTCCACTATAGATTTATGGATTTTATCGAACTCTGGATTTCCCGGTCCGAATTTCTTCTCTACTTTCTTTTTCGGTCGTACTGGCATTTCTAGGCCTCCGGCTCCAGGACGTAGCACTTGATCCCCATCTCCTCCACTTTCTTCTTGAAGTCCTCCAGCTGGTCCCTGGACAACTCCAAACCCTCCAAGTAGTTGTAGTGCATTGGCACAACTGCCTTTGGTTTTATCAACTTCAATGCATCCAAAGCCTCGTTTATGTCCATCGTGTAAGTGCCTCCAACTGGGAGAAGGGCCAGGTCTAGGTGGAAATGTTCTAGATCCCTCATCTCTGGTATAACATCTGTGTCTCCTGCGTGATATATCTTCTTCCCAGAAATCTCCACAACAAATCCAACTCCGTATCCTTTTGGATGGAACTGCTTGTTTGGATTGTATGCCCAAACCGCATGAATTCTAACCCCTTTCACATCTACAGACTCGTCTGGCTTTAGAATGCGGACATCTCCAGAGCACTTCTGGGCTGTGGATTCCGTTGTGACTATAACTGTGCCTTCTCTCTGTATCTTGGCAATCTGCTCTGGAGGGTAATGATCAAAATGATCATGAGTGACTAGAATTATGTCCGCAGGCTCTGGGTTATCTGGAAGCACGTAGGGATCTATGTATATCACCTTTCCACCCCCCTTTATCATGAAACTAGCATGCCCGAACCAATGAATCTCCACGCCATCCAGCTTCACAATACCACCCCCAATTAAATTAAACCATACTTCGTTAAATAGTTTGTGCCAGTAGTAAGCGTTGATGGAAAGCGAATTGAGCTGAGGAATTTGAAAAAGCTACTCTGGCCCAGGCTAGGAATAACAAAGGCAGATCTAATAGAGTACTACCGATTGATCTGGCCGGTGGTAGAGGGCTTTCTGAAGGATAGGCCCGTAGCCTTAAAGAGGTATCCAGATGGAATAGAGGAGGAAGGATTCTTTCAAAAAGATGTTTCTGGGATAAAACCAGACTGGCTCAAAACCTTCCATTATTTCTCTGAATCCACCTATGAGTGGATAGACTGGCCAATTGCAAACGACCTTGCCAGCCTAATCTGGTTGGGAGAATTAGCCACCGTGGAGATACACATGACACTCTCAAAAGATTTCAAGATCCCCGACATACTGGCTTAGGACCTAGATCCAATCCCCCCAGCGGGACTGGAAGAGGCAAAATCTGTCGCAAAAACAATTAAGGAAATCTTGGATATCATTGGGATAAATGCATTCCCAAAGCTGAGTGGAAAAAGAGGTATACACATTTTGGCCAGGGTAAAGAATGCTAGCTTTGAAGAAACTAGAGCATTCGCTCACGCTGTTGGAAGATTGGTTGCAAAGAAAAATCCACTAGCAGAAAGCGAATGGGTAGATAAAGAGAAAAGACAGGGGAAGGTGTTTATAGATTACTTAGAGAACGCAAAACAGAAGACCCTTGCTTTGCCATATTCTCCAAGAGCAACAGACACAGCTACGGTGTCCATCCCCTTTGACTGGGATGAATTGGAGGAGGTAAATCCAAAGGATTACACACTATCCAATGCCCTGGACTGGTTGGAAGATCATAAAAAGAAACCCCCTTGGAAAGACTTCTGGAAAACAGAAAATGACATAGGTGCCTGGACTCGGCCACTATCCAAATGGATTAAATAAAAACATCAAAATCAAGAAACTATTGGTGATTATATGAAAGCCCTCTGGTCTGGGAGCATTGTTATTGGTTTCATAAACATACCTGTCAAGTTGTACTCAATGCAGAGAGATCACGAAATAAGTTTCAGACTACTTCACAAAACATGCAAAACCCCCATAAATTACAAAAAGTGGTGTCCACGCTGCGAAAAGGAAGTTAGCGATGAGGAAATAGTCAGGGGATATGAACTACTAAAAGGAGAGTACGTCATACTAGAAGATGAAGAACTAGATGCCCTAAAGCCAAAGTCCAGCAAGCAGATAAAGATAGATAGATTCGTCAATTTCTTTGAGATAGATCCCCACTACTTTAACAAGAGCTATATCCTAGTTCCAAACAAAAGCGAAGAGGCCTATTCAGTGTTTTTGAGGGCATTGGAGGAAAAAGGAAAGGCTGCCCTAGGTAGAATAATACTGAGAAGAAAGGAATTCCCTGTCCTAATTCACGCTTACAACGGTGCACTGGTTCTGACCACACTACACTACAAGGATGAGGTGATAGACCCCAAAACTCTGCTGGCATCTCTAGGAATCAAACTAGAAAAGGCAAAGGAAGAGGAAGTAGAATTAGCGAAGATGATTATTGAACAACTCTCCGGAAAAGTGAACTTAGAAGAGTACAAAGATGAATATGCAGAAGCTGTTAAGGAACTCGTCAAAAAGAAGGCAAAAGGAGAAAAATATGTTGTTGTGGAGGAAGTGGCAGAGGAGGAAGTGAAGGACTTGATGGAGGCTTTGCAAGCCACTGTGCAGGCGCTAAAGAAAAAGAAGAAAAAGAAGTGAGAGAGTATGAAGTATCTCCCAATGTTGGCAAAAACAAGCAAACCATTCTCAAGTGAGGAATGGTTATTCGAAGCAAAGTGGGATGGGATACGGGCAATAAGCTACATTTACAACAACTCCGTTAGGATAGACTCTAGATCTGGCCTAGACATAACCAGGAAGTTCCCAGAGATCGCAGAAGACTTGCTAGAATCAGCAGAAGACTGCGTCATAGATGGTGAGATAGTACTAATCAACCAAGGAAGGCAAGACTTCCAAAAACTCATGGAGAGGTTCCAGATAGAAGACGAGATTAGGCAGGAGATTCTGTCAGAAAAATTCCCTGCTGTTTATGTTGTATTTGATATTTTGGAGATTGAGGGTCAACCAGTAATAGCAAATCCCCTAGAAGACAGGAAAGAAGCCTTAGAGGCCTACGTGAACAACTCAAAAAGAATAAACATAATTAAATATTTGATAGGTCCTGGGGAGGATTACTTCAGGGCAGCCAGGAAACTAGGATTTGAAGGTATAATGGCAAAGAGGCTGGGGAGCGAGTATGAACCTGGAAAAAGAAGTAGCAACTGGCTAAAGATAAAAGGGATCAAGAGCATGGACGTCGTTGTTCTCGGCTGGAAAGAAGGACAAGGGGAAAGATCTGAAACATTTGGAAGCCTAAAGGTGGGAGCATACAAAAATGGAAAACTTGTGGAACTGGGCTATGTGGGAACTGGCTTCACTGAAAACGACCTGAAATTGATAAAAACCTTGCTAGAATCTGGGAGGAAGTTCGTGATAGAAGTTGAGTTCCAAGAACTCACAAAAGATGGAAAGTTGAGGATGCCCAGGTTCGTAAAACTTAGGCTGGACAAGAGGCCGGAGGAGTGTACAATAATTTTTTAAAATTATAAAGAGTTATACACGTAACTGCTCAGGATTCCAACATGCATAGGGTGTTTTACATGAAAAAGGGGATATCCTCAATAGTAGCAGTGGTTTTTTTGATTGCAATAGCTACTATCGCTAGTATTAGCATTTATTTCTGGATGGCGGGTTTGACCACTAAACAGCCTGAGCCTACGAAGCCAACACCAATTGTTGCTAATCCAGTTGGAAACGGAAAGGTACTAATTGCAAACCTTGGAAATAAGCCAATAAATGCGAGCACTATAGAAGTAAGCGAGGGGGATATATCCTGTCCTAATGTTGAGGTTGGTCCGGGAGAGCAAGTTTTGTGCGAAGTTAATGCCTCTAGCAATCAATCAATAGCGATTTATGGTGGTGGTACGGGAACAACTATTGTGTCTGGAGCGGCCATAAACCAACAAACAACGAGTACACAAGAAACTACTGTCCAACAGACTCAACAAAAAAGCTGGTATTACGATAGTTGGGCTTACAGAAAAGAGATAGTGATCACAGAGAATTCAGGAACCGACTTGTATAATTATCAAGTGCAGCTAATATTCAATAGCTCAAACTTTAATTTTTCTCATGCTAATCCAGATGGATCAGATATCAGATTCACATACCTCCAGGGAGATACGGAAGCTATTGCAAATTACTGGATAGAATACTGGAATGCAACACAGGGACTGGGTGTTGTTTGGGTTAAACTTACTCTCCCAGCAAATAGCAATGTAACTGTGTATATGTACTATGGAAACCCATCTGCCAACTCCAGTGGCGACCCATACAATGTGTTTGATTTCTACGATGGAATAGAAACTGGTGTCTCCCAATATTGGGAAAATATATCTGAAGCAGGTGCGCATGTATATTTTAAATGGGACAACTCAACAAAGTCACATGGCAATAGTTCTGTGAGAGTGGTGCTGTGGAGCCCAGCATATACTAGCACAAATGCAATAATGAGGAGAAACTTCACGGTGAACGTTGACTCAAATCATGGGATACTCTTGTGGTTCAATTATAGCCAATTTGGAGGTCATGGTGAACCACTTAGCTTCAGAGATCAATATCTAAACCCAGCAGTAAATTTAGTGTTTAGGCAGTACTACACTGGTGACTCCTACGTGGTAAATGGGATAAATACAGGTAAAATACTCACACTTGGAAAATGGTACAGAGTACTAATAGAAGATCTGAATTTCATAAACACATCTGTGGATGTAGCAATTTATGACAGCAATATGCAAGTTTTTGACTCTAGAAATGATATTCAATTCGCCAATACAAACACAGTGTCACCTCTAACAATGTTCTATATAATCCAATCATCCTGGTATACCACCCAGGGGGCCATATATAATTTCGACTCCCTGGCTGTTTTCAAGTATGTTGAGCCAGAACCTTCCTACACATTCGGTGAAGAGGAGGCATATTAGTGAAAATCAAAATTCTGGCCGCAGACTCCATGGGCGTAAGATCCATGGCCACATGGGTAGAGACAAAAGACTTGAAGATTGCTATAGATCCTAGCGCGGCCCTGGGACCTAGCAGATATGGGCTAGACCCGCATCCCCTGGAACTAGCAGAACTGGACAAGAGAAAGGGGATAATCAGGAAATATGCGGAAAAGGCAGATGTAATCACAATTTCCCACTACCACTACGACCATTACGACCCAGAGGAAACGTTTTACAAGCATAAGCTAGTTCTAGTCAAAGACTGGAAAAACAAAATAAACCACAGCCAAAAAAGTAGGGCAAATTACTTCATTCCAAAACTGGAAAACGTGGAAATAGCAGATGGCAAAGAGTTCAAGTTTGGAAAGACTCTCCTAGAGTTCTCTCCCCCCTTCTACCATGGACCAGAAAACTCAAAGCTGGGCTGGGTAGTCTCCCTACTCGTAAAAGAGGGAAAAACCAAATTCCTACACACCAGCGACGTTCAAGGTCCACTGGTAGACGAGACAACAGAGTGGATAATTGAAAAAGACCCCGATACAATCTTCCTGTGCGGTTGCTTAACCTATTTCCTGGGATGGAGGTACCCTAGAAAACTCCTGGACATAGCAAACCAGAATGTGATAAGGATTCTAGAGGAAACGAGAGTCAAAACCTTAATAGTGGACCATCACCTTGTAAGAGATAAGCACTTTAGAGAAAAGATAAAACCTGTGTACGAAAAGGCTCAAGAACTGGGCAAAAAGGTAGTTACCGGAGCAGAATTCTCTGGAGAAATGGAGAGATTCCTAGAAGCCTACAGAAAAGAACTATGGAAGGGAGAATACGAATAAAACAGACCGATAAGTTTAAATACCCCTTTCTCTAGAATAAAGGAAGAGCCTGGAGTATCTTCTTTTGGCGGGGGTTTAAATATGGTTGAGCTAGACCCAGAGATCATATTGAATCATGAGTACGTCCCTAAACACGAAATTCTTAAAGAGAAAGAGGTTGAGAAGCTTTTAAAGAAGTACAAACTAGAATCAAAGATGCAACTACCAAAGATTCTAGCTTCTGACCCCGTCGTGAAGGCTATTGGAGCAAAAAAAGGTGATGTCTTGAAAATAACTCGGAAATCCATAACCGCTGGGGAAGCAATATACTACAGGGTTGTGATTTAAAGGGGTGAAGGACTTGTATTACTGGGATGTAGTGGAAACGTTCTTGAAAGAAAACTCTCTCGTAAAGCAACACTTGGACTCTTACAATGATTTCATAGGATTCAGGATGCAAAGAATAATCGACAACATGGGCAAGATAGAGACCCACCAAGAGGGCATTGAAATAAAGCTCGGAAAGATAAGAGTTGAAAAGCCAAAGACCAGGGAAGCAGATGGTTCCGTGAGAGATATACTGCCCCTGGAGGCCAGGCTCAGAAACAGATCCTACACAGCCCCAATATTCCTAGAAATGACTCTAGTTGAGGATGGGGTGGAGAGAGACACCCAGGAAGTCTTCATCGGTGATTTGCCAGTCATGGTTAAATCCAAACTTTGCTACCTAAGTGATATGACCGAGAGTGAATTGATAGAGGTTGGAGAAGACCCACTAGACCCTGGTGGTTACTTCATAATAAACGGTTCAGAGAGGGTTCTGGTTAGCATAGAAGATCTAGCGCCAAATAGGATGATGGCTAGCAGAGAAAGGAAGGGAGACAAAACCGTTGTTCAGGTTAGGATATTCTCAGTCAGAGAGGAATTCAGGGCAAAGGTGTTGCTGGAAAGAAATCCAAATGGTCTATTCTACTTATCATTCCCCGCATCACCAAAGAACCTAAATGTGATCCCAGTCATAAAGGCTCTAGGATTAGGGGAAGACGAGGATCTTCTGGCAGCCTTCCATCCAGATCCGGAGGTCATCAACGACATACTCCTCAACTTAGAAGCAGTAAACCTAGCTAATCAGGAAGAGGCAATAGATTACCTGGGTAGGAGAGTGGCCGCTGGACAACCAGAGGAGTATAGAAGGGAAAGAGCATTCCAAATCCTAGATAATTACCTACTGCCACACCTGGGAACCTCCCCAGAGGATAGGTTGAGGAAAGCCTACTTCTTGTGTAGAATGATTGAGAGGGCAGAGGACGTGGCATTGAAGGGAAGACCCGTAGATGACAAAGACCACTACGCAAACAAGAGGATAAAATTATCAGGGGCATTAATGGAGGAATTGTTTGTTTACGCTCTGGGTTATTTGGTCAAGGACATAAACTACCAGGTGGATAGATCATTCGCCAGAGGAAAGCAACTCCAGGTAAAAACGCTAATTAGACCAGATGCGTTCACGGAAAGAGTCGAATACGCCATGGCAACTGGAAACTGGGTTGGTGGAAGAACCGGAGTTTCCCAGCTTCTGGACAGGATAACCTACATGGCAACACTCTCCCACTTGAGGAGGGTGAACTCACCTCTAAGCAAAACACATCCACACTTCGAGGCAAGAGACCTTCACCCAACACACTTTGGTAAGATCTGTCCAAACGAAACACCTGAAGGTCAAAGCTGTGGTCTGGTTAAGAACCTAGCGCTGGGTGCTGTACTATCCAGAGAAAGACCAGAAGACTTGCTCTTGGGAGAGTTGGAGAAACTGGGAGTGGTTTTGAAGAAGGTGTGAAACATGAAAGGGACTAGTGTTTATGTTAACGGAAAGTTGGTCGGATTCCATCCTGAGCCAGAAAAACTGGTAAAGGCAATCAGAGAGAAGAGAAGGCAAGGAAAGTTACCTCCAGACATGAGCGTTGCATACTATCCCGAAACAGATGAGGTGTACATTAATCTAGATGCTGGAAGAGCAATGAGACCACTAATTGTAGTGAAGGATGGAAAACCACTCCTAACTGAAGAACACATAAACCAGCTCAAAGAAGGCCTACTAACATGGAACGACTTGGTAAGAAAGGGCGTTATCGAATACTTGGATGCAGAAGAGGAAGAAAATGCTTACATAGCCATCACTGCTGAAGAACTAACTCCAGAGCATACTCACCTAGAAATCCACCCCGCGCTTATACTGGGAATAGTAGCAAGCGTTGCTCCTTACCCCCACCACAATTCATCCCCAAGAGTTACCATGGCAAGCGCAATGCTTAAGCAAGCCCTGGGTGTATACTCTGCAAACTTCAATTACAGAATGGACACACAGATGCACATTATGTATTACCCACAATTGCCCATAGTTCAAACAAAACAAACAAAGTTTATTGGTTTGAACGATAGGCCTGCTGGCCAGAACGTAATAGTTGCCATAATGCCCTTCCAGGGATATAACATAGAGGATGCTGTTATTCTCAACAAAGCCGCAATAGAGAGGGGGTTATTGAGGACTGCTTTCTTCAGGACATATTCTGATGAAGAAAGAAGGTATCCTGGAGGTCAGAGAGACAGGTTTGAGATTCCAAAACCAGAGATATACGGGTACCGGGGAGACGAAGCCTACAGACACCTGGGAGAAGACGGTTTGGTTTACCCAGAGAGGGAGGTAAAGAGCGGAGAAGTGATAATCGGTAAAACATCTCCACCAAGGTTCATAGAAGAGGTTGGTGAGCTCAGCCTACTAGAGGAGAAAAGAAGAGAAAACTCCACCACGGTTAGGAAGGGTGAAGACGGAATTGTTGATGCCGTAATGATCACAGAGACCACGAGTGGAAACAAACTTGTAAAGGTTAGAGTGAGAGCCGTAAAGATTCCAGAAATAGGAGACAAATTCGCATCAAGACACGGTCAAAAAGGAGTTGTTGGATTGATAGTTCCCCAACACGACATGCCATTCACTGCAGATGGTATAACCCCTGACCTCATAATGAACCCACATGCTGTTCCTTCAAGAATGACTGTAGGACACGTTCTAGAGCTACTTGGTGCAAAAGCCGGTAGCTTGGCATACAAGCTGGTAAATGCTACTGCATTTGAGAAACCAAACCTAGAGTGGATGAGAAAGGTATTGAAAGCGTATGGATTCAGACCTGATGGAAAGGAGATACTATACAACGGAATAACTGGAGAGAAGATAGAGGCAGAGATATACATCGGTCCAATCTACTACCAGAGATTGAAGCACTTAGTATCTCTAAAGATGCACGCAAGATCAAGAGGTCCCGTGCAGATATTGACAAGACAACCAACTGAAGGTAGGGCAAGAGAGGGTGGTTTGAGGTTCGGAGAGATGGAAAGAGATACACTAATCGGTCACGGAGCAGCTATGCTGCTGCAGGAAAGATTATTGAAGGAATCAGACGAGATTGAGATACCTGTATGTAATAGATGTGGGATTGTGGCAATAGAGGACCAAGTAAGAAAGAGGGCGTACTGTCCAGTGTGTGGTGGAAGTGATATACACAAGATAAAGACCAGCTATGCATTCAAGTTGTTGCTAAGTGAAATGATGGCAATGGGTATCTATCCAAAATTGGTCCTTAAGGATAAGGCGTGAGGGATGGTATATGGCTGGAGTGGAGAAAAAAATAGGATCTATTGAATTTAGATTACTGTCACCAGAAATCATTAGAAAACTCAGTCAGATTAGAGTGGTGACTCCAGATACCTACGATGAAGATGGTTATCCAATAGAAGGAGGTCTCATGGACCTTCACATGGGTGTCATCGATCCTGGACTTAGATGTAAAACATGTGGTGGAAACATTGCCACTTGTCCTGGACACTTTGGACACATAGAACTGGTTAGACCAGTTGTGCATATAGCTTATGTGAAATTGATTTACACACTATTAAAGGCAACATGTAGAAAGTGTGGAAGATTACTACTTTCACCAGAGGAGATCGAAAAATACAAGGAGATAGTAACTGGAGAGAAAGAGCTGGATGAGGATACTGCTCTGGAAATCATAGAAAAAACAAAGAAAGCAGGTATATGCCCACACTGTAACGCAAAACAGGAAGAGATAAGTCTCGTAAAACCAACATCCTTCTATGAGGGAGACCAAAGGTTGTTCCCAACAGAAATAAGAAGAAGGTTAGAGCTCATACCTGACGACGATCTAAGGCTTCTAGGTATAAATCCAGAAAAGGCCAGGCCAGAGTGGGCCATACTAACTGTTCTCCCAGTCCCTCCAGTTCAAACCAGGCCAAGTATTACCCTAGAAACTGGAGAAAGAAGTGAAGACGATCTCACTCACAAATTGGTGGATATTCTAAGGATAAACCAAAGATTGAGAGATAACATCGCTGCTGGTGCTCCCCAGCTAATAATAGAGGACTTGTGGGATCTGCTACAATATCACGTGACTACCTATTTCAATAACGAGGTTTCTGGTATACCTCCAGCAAGACATAGATCCGGAAGACCTCTGAAGACTTTGGCTCAAAGATTGAAGGGTAAGGAAGGAAGATTCCGATACTACCTCTCTGGAAAGAGAGTTAACTTCTCTGCTAGAACTGTGATCTCCCCAGATCCATACATAAGCATAAACGAGGTTGGTGTACCTCTAGATATTGCAAAGATACTGACCGTTCCAGAAAAAGTTACAGAGTGGAACATTGAGAAATTGAAGGAGTTTGTAAAGAGGACTGAGTATCCCAGAGCATTATACATTATAAGACCAGATGGAAGAAGAAAGATGGTGACAGACAACAACAGAGAAATGATATTGGAAGAGTTAGACGTTGGCTACACTGTGGAAAGACAGTTGATGGACGGAGATATAGTCATATTCAACAGACAACCCAGCCTGCACAGGATATCCATGATCTGTCATCTTGTAAAGGTCTTACCTGGAAAAACCTTCAGGTTGCATCCAAATGTTTGTAAACCGTATAACGCAGATTTCGACGGAGACGAAATGAACCTGCACGTCCCACAGACAGAAGAAGCTCAAGCAGAGGCTTTCCACCTTATGCTGGTTCAAAAGCAGATAATCTCACCTAGATATGGTGCACCAATCATTTTCCCAGATCAAGACTACATAACTGCTGCATATCTAATGACTCACAAAGATGTGACATTCCCCAAACACATTGCAACAAAAATTTTGGCCAAAGCAGGAGTGTATGAGCTTCCAAAGCCAGACAGGAGGATAAATGGGGAACCCAGATGGTCTGGGAAGATATTATTCTCAACACTGCTTCCAAAGGGATTAAGTTTGGAATATACAGCAAAGACATGCATTGGTAAAGATAAGTGTGAGCATTTCAAAAAGAAGGGCAAGTGTGAGGGATGCCCAATAGATGCCTGGGTAAAGATAGAAAATGGAAAACTGATCTCAGGAGTTATTGATAAGGTCAGCTTGCAAGGAATATTGCTAGATACTATATTTAGAAAGTATGGCTCCACAGCTGCTAGAGAGTTCCTAGACAGAGCTGGAAAAATGTTCCTAGAGGCTTTGATGCACATAGGATTTACTGCCAGCCTAGACGATACAGATATTCCAGAGGAGGCAAAGAAGGAGATTGCTGAGGTCATAAAAAGAGCCGAGAAAGAGGTAGATGAGCTAATAAGGCAGTACTACTCCGGGGAACTGGAAAGAATGCCTGGAAAGACACTAGAGGACACTCTAGAAGATAAAATAATGGCGATCCTAGGTAGAGCAAGAAATGAGGCTGGAGATGTGGCTGCGAAATATCTAAACCCACTGAACCACTACCTAATCATGACTAGAGCGGGATCAAGAGGTAGCATGCTGAATTTAACTCAAATGTCTGCATGTGTTGGTCAGCAAGCTGTCAGAGGCAAAAGAATTTTGAGAGGTTATAAGCACAAGACCTTGCCTCATTTCAAAGAAGGAGACATTGGAGCAAGGGCAAGGGGTTTCGTAGTTTCAAGCTTTAGAGATGGACTGGATCCAATAGAGTACTTCTTCCACGCAATGGGGGGTAGAGAAGGTCTGGTTGATAAAGGTATTAGAACCGCTAAATCAGGTTATATGCAGAGAAGGTTGATTAACGCATTACAAGATTTCGTAGTTAGGTGGGATGGAACTGTTAGGGATTCCACAGATACTATTGTGCAATTCGTTTATGGAGAGGATGGAGCAGATCCAATGAAATGTTATGGAGACAATCCTGTAAAACTCAAGGAATTCCTGTTGCTAGAACAGAAAGAGTATGAAGAACTGCCAGAAGAAGGAGAAGAAGAGCTCGTGGAAGTTGTAGGAGAGGAGGGTGGCGAGTATGAATAAAAATCTTGAAAAGAGGATTGAGCTGATTAAAGAGTACGAAGGAAAGCTACCAAAGAAGATAATAGAAGAGATAATGGAAATGGCAGAGACAACCAAGATAAAGGATTTGAGAAAATTGTTAGAGAGGGCTGTTAGCGAGTACGAAAGAGCAAGGATTGAGCCTGGAGAAGCTGTGGGAATTGTCGCCGCCCAGAGTATAGGAGAACCTGGTACCCAAATGACCATGAGAACATTCCACTATGCGGGAGTTGCAGAATTGGCAGTTCCACAAGGTCTGCCAAGATTTATAGAGATCGTTGATGCTAGAAGAGAGCCAAGCATGCCAATCATGGAGATTCACTTAAAGGATGAAATAAAGAAAGACAAACAGAAGGTGATTGAATTCGCCGAGAGGATTGAGGAAGTTCTCTTGAAGGATGTAGCGAAACTAGAAGAGGACTTTGCTGAAAAGAGAGTAACTGTGATTTTCGATTTGAAGGCCTTGGAGGAGCATGAAATTAGCTTGGAGGAAGCCAAAAAGAAGATAGAGAGACAAGCTAGAAGAAAGGCAAAAGAAGTGGGGGATAACTACCTAGTGTTCGAACCTGGATTCTCAACTCTGAAATCCGTAAGATCCTTCAAAGAAAAGCTAGCCAGCACTAGACTGGCTGGAATACCAGGAATAAGAAAGGCTGCAGTATTGGAAGAACCAGATGGATCTGGCTATTATCTGCAAACAGAAGGTACCAACCTAAAAGAAGTTCTATTGCTTCCTGAAGTGGATCCAAGAAGAGTGTTCACAAACAACATTAAAGAGATAGAGAACATCTTGGGTATAGAAGCTGCAAGGAATGCCATATTAATAGAATCGAAGAAAGTCCTTGACGGGCAAGGATTGAAGGTAAATCCAAGGCATCTAATGATTGTTGCAGATGCAATGACCTACGACGGAGAGGTAAAAGCAATTGGAAGACAAGGTATCTCCGGAGAAAAAGCTTCTGTCCTGGCAAGGGCTGCCTTCGAAGAAACCGTAAGACACTTGCACGAGGCAGCAATTACTGGAGAGGTAGATTATTTAAAGGGGGTAACTGAAAACATTATAGTCGGTCAGCCTATTCCAGTTGGAACAGGTACAGTAAAACTAATAATGAAGCTAGAGGAGGATTGAAATGGCAGAGGAGGTTATAAAGAGGTTGATTGAGACTGGAAAGATAACTCTAGGTAGCGAAACAACAATAAAGCAACTGAAAAATGGAAAGCTCAGAGGAGTCGTGCTCAGCGTAAACTGTCCAAAACTCAAAGAAGCTGAGATAAAGAGACTGGCAAAGGACAAGGGCGCTAGGATCTATGTTTATCCTGGAACTAGCCTAGAACTTGGAGAAGCCTGTGGAAAACCATTCCCCGTATCTGCCATAGGTATACTCGATTACGGAGATGCAGACCTATCTGAACTAGAGGTGTCAGAATGACAATCAAGATAGGAATGGAAGAACTCCAGTACATAAACCTGTTCCAGGACATAACTAAAATAACCCCCAAAGACTGTATAATTCTAGGAGAGACGATAGTCTTTGTGGTAGATGAAGATAAAGTCGGTGCTGCCATCGGCAAGAATGGTGAAACAGTAGAAAAGGTTAAAAAGGTGTTAAAAAATAAAAAAATCTCCATTGTCGGATACACTCCTGATCTAGAGAAGTTCGTTCAAAATATTTTGAGACCCGTCGAGGTTCTTGGAATAGAAAAAGAGGGCAATACCCTCAAGATCTTTGTCAAAAAAGAGGAATACAGGCGGGCCACTGGAAACCAAGGTAAAAGGCTCAGCCGAATTCAAACCTTGCTTGAAAGACACTTTAATATTCCTCAAGTAAAATTAGTCCCAAGAGAGGTGTGAACATGGGTAAGGGAGCAAGTGGTGAGTTTGCTGGAAGGAATTTGGCAAGGAAGAAGCAGAAGTTCAAGTGGTCAGATATTGACTATAAGAGAAAGAAGCTTAGACTAAAGGAGAAGTTCGATCCATTAGGTGGTGCGCCTAGAGCTAGGGCCATAGTCCTACAAAAAGTTGCTCTGGAAGCTAAGCAGCCAAACTCTGGATTGAGAAAGTGCGTTAGAGTACAAATAATCAAGAACGGTGTTCAGGTTACCGCATTTGCTCCTGGAGACGGTGCTATTAACTTTATAGACGAACACGATGAGGTAACAATAGAACCTCTAAGATCAAGTAAAAGAGGTACACTGGGAGATATTCCAGGAGTAAGATACAAAGTC
>JAJRYR010000022.1 GCA_024275655.1 archaeon
AGATTGGAGGAATTGAAGACAGAGGTATCTAAGGTGGCGAATGTTACGGATGCTTACTACCTAGCCAAAGTGGAAATCCCAAAGAAAATAGAACTGGACGGGGTTGAGAAGGAAGTGCCAAACAACTTGATAGAGAACGTAAAAACATACCAGAAAGAAGGGAATGTGACTTTCCTTGCAAAGGTTACAGAGGCATATGGGGTTATACTAGGGATTAGCTATGGAGAGCCATACTAGCTTTGGAGACGTAATATAGCCTCAGCCACGTCCCCACCAGTTTCCTCTAGTGCCTTTCTAGCTTCCTCCTCGCTAACTCCGGCCTGTTCTGAAACGAACTTAACATCCTCGTCTGAGAATATTTCCTCCTTTATGTCTCCAGTTATCTGGTAGGTTAGCATTCCCTTCATATCTATCTCTGTGACTTTCGGATTTTCAATTACTATCTTCCCAGAATCTGTTTCTATGACAACCTTCTTTGCCTCTATCTCTCTGGCTTTTATCCCTAGTTGCTTAAACAGTGCTTGCATTTGCTTAGGATTCATCCCCATTCCAAACATAATATCACCTCTAATAGTTTAGGGTTAGGGATTAAAAATAGAGTTACGTTAATTTAAACATGAGAGTTATTTCGGATCCAGCGGAAATAGATAGGTTCCTTCCGGCAAAGTGGGCAGATTCATTTCATTCAAGAAAGAGGGCAATAGAGATCTACCTCAAGAGAGGGGGAATAATAAAGATAGGAGAGGTGAAGGGAAACTGGCCCAGACTTCTGTATCCCACATCTGATAAGATTGAGGCTGAGATAAAGAGTATAGAAAAGGAGATCTCTAGATTGGAAAGGCAAATAGTTGAGGCCAGAAAAAGGTTGAGGGACTTGGAGCATTCACCGGACAAGACAGTCAAGGTTATTCTGGATCCATTGTATTGGAAGCACAGATTGAAGATGTTGAGAGATAAATAGTATAGAGAGGTATATGAGCTGGTTAAACCCCCGATACATTTGATACATAGGCCAGACTGGAGGAAGAAGATAGAACTTTTTATAAAGAGCGAGGAATACAGGCTTAGATTGAAAGAAGCGAGATTGAGCAAGATAGGGAGAAGGAGGGAGGTCTTGGAAAAAGAAGTTGAGAAGAGAATTGATTTTAGCAAATCTGTTGTGAACTCTCTAATAGAGAAGCTGGAGGCAAAGAAGAACGAGCTTGATGAAAGGTTGGAGGCCTTGAAAGTTTTGAAGGCCTGGGCAGATGCCAGTTAGATGCCTAGTATCCACCAGATGAATGGCTTCTCTGCAATTACTTGGCTCATTATATCCATTAGAGTTGGGAGTATGAATATTAGAAAGAACCCAAGCAATGGATGCTTCTCTATGCGGTACCCTCTCTTTTCATCAGCCTTTGCAGCTATAATGGCTATTATAATAGCATTTATCAACCAGCTAAACACGGACTCAATCATTTTTCATCCTCCAGTATCTTTTCAAGAGTTTTTCTTCCTATGGCATTTTCCAACATCTTTTTGTTTTCAAAGTATTTTATATCTTCCTTTTTCTTGATTCCCATGTTGTATAATCTCCTGGCCTTTATTCTCCCTATCCCCTTCAGCTCAACCAATGGCAGTAGTTCCTCTTTTACACCATACACTATTCTCCTTCTAAATCCTTTTAGGAAACTAGCTTTTTTCTTTTCACCTATGAGCCTCGCCAGTTCTCCAGCAGAATATACCATCCATTCTGCGTTTGATATGTATGCCCTTAGTATTCCAGGAGCAACATTGTATTTTTCCAGTATCTCCTCCTCTGTGCACTCATTTATCCAGTCTTTTAACATCATTGCGGTTTTAAACTTCTCCAGGAAATAGTAGTCCTCAAAACTGGCCTTTACGGGATCTATCCCCAGTTCCTCTTCCGATCTCACTGCTATATCCCATACGCTTTCTTCCTCCCTCCTTCTTATTCCAAGGTATGGTTTCATCTCCTCAGTGTTTACAATTATGTACAACCAACCCATCTCTCCTGGCTCTCTCGTTCTTATGGCTTGTATCATTTTGTATGCGGAATAGGGATCTATGTACAGCTCACTTACTCTACTTCCTATCCTGGTTGGGGATATGGTTTCCCCCGCGGTCACGAACCCCCAGCTCTCCAGTTCCTCTACGATTTTCTTTATCTTCTCCTCCAGGTATTTCATGTCCTTGTATTGAAATGCAAAGAAAGAGTGCATGAACAATGCATTCAGCTTTTCAAAGCTAGGCGTGAGGTGCATTGCTATGGAGGCAAGAACATGCGTTCTCAACACAGGTTCCCTGGACATCTGGGAGTAAACATCCTCTGGACCGGCGGTTATATACTCATTCCACAGTATTTCTTTTTCATCCTCTGATTTGGCAATTAGAACTGCTAATCCTTCCTTTGAGTACTGTGGCCTACCGGCCCTTCCAGCACACTGATGGAACTCCCTTCTAGGTATCTTTACTATTCCGTGCCCAGTGTACCTCACTAGGGATTTCATTATCACCACATCTGCCGGTAGATTAACACCCATCGCTAGCGTGGGTGTGGAACACAACACCCTTATCTTGTTCTCTTTGAATGCCCTCTCAATTAACCTCCTTTGCTCGGATACTAATCCAGCATGGTGGAACGCGGAACCATTTCTTAAGCAAAGGGCCAATCTTTGGCATTGTTTTGTTGGAGACTCCAAGGCGTGTAGAGCTTTCTCTGCCAGCTCTTCAGGAGGTGAAAATCTCTTTGTGAGAGAGGTTAGAGCCTCAGCAGTTGCCTCAGCAGATTTCCTAGTGGGTGTAAATATTAGTATGTTCTTGCCCTCGTTTAGGAAATGGTGAACCAAAGTTTTCAGAGGATCCTTGTACGTCTCTTCAACTTCAATTGTTCCATCTGTTGTTTCTATCAAACCGTCAAGATACACCCCCTTTATCAGCCTCACTGGTCTCCAGTTGCTAGTCACTAGATCCGCATCTAGCCAGTTGGCCAATTCTTCTGCATTTGGGATGGTTGCAGATAGTGCTAGGATTTGCGTTCTCGGGAATAGATATCTAAATCTCATGATCACACTTTCAAGTGTTGGTCCCCTATCACTGTCTATTAGATGAATTTCGTCTACTACCAAGAGATCCACTTTTCCCAACCACGGTGCCCTATGTCTCATCAAAGAATCCAGCTTTTCGTTTGTTGTTACGATTATGTCGTATTTTTCCAACCAGGGATCACTTGAGTCCAGGTCCCCTATGCTTATGGCAACTCTTTTACCTAGTTTTTCAAACACCTGGAACTCCTCATATTTTTCCGATGCCAATGCCCTCAATGGGCAGGTATAGATGACCTTTCTCTTCCCGAGCATTGCCATCTCTGCAATCAACGTCTTCCCCGAGCCTGTTGGACTAGCCACGACTAGGTTTTTCCCTTCTAGAAAGCCAGTCTCCAAGGCTTTTTCCTGGACTGGATTCAGTTTCTCTACCCCTAGCAATTTTAGTAATTCCTCCAATGCACTCACCAGTTTCGGTAGATTTATTAATTCCTTCGGAGGTAATATTCATTATGGATTTGATGGCATTGTTTTTGCGTGCGTTGTTTTACATAATGCCCGCCTATATTGCAAATGCCTCAGCAGTTTTGTTTAAGGGCAAGACCAGAATAGATATGGGTTATGATTTCTTTGATGGAAAACCGGTGCTAGGGAGGAACAAGACCATTGAGGGCTTCCTAGGTGGTGTGGCCAGTGGTACGATCTATGCTTTCCTTCAGTATTTTGTAGTGCCTGTGGTTGATCCGTTGACAGGATTTTTCTTGGCTTTTGGGGCGATGGTTGGGGATTCCCTCGGAAGCTTTGTCAAGAGGCGATTGAATCTCAGGAGCGGAGAACTAGCTCCTTTCCTTGATCAGTGGGATTTTGTTCTAGGAGCATTTTTATTTGTTTATCTCGCTGGGTTTTTCATTCCGGTGGCATTGCCAACCATGACTGAGGCTTTATTGATTCTGGTGATGACGGTCGTTATTGCCCTGCTGTCAAATTTTGTCGCATACGCAGTAGGGCTGAAGGAGGTACCGTGGTGAGGTTCGATATTGCTAGATTTTTCGTTTTCTTGGTCATTTTATATGGAATCTTCCACTTCTTTCCCCTGGAATCTTTCCAGGATCTGATGGCCAGTTTGTCTGGGTATGGGCTTTATTTTCTAGGAGTGGGTGCTCGAGTAGTAGGCAATTCCATTTTTACGACTTATGGAGAATTTACAATAACTAAGGACTGCCTAGGAGTGATCTCCCTAGCCACACTCATCTCTCTCCTGTTTTCAACCAAGGGTATTAGAACTAGATATAAAGTGGTGTTCTCTGCCCTTGGTGCGATTTTGTTTTTTGTTTGGAATGCGGTCAGGATAGTGATTAGCGTAGGTTTTGGTAAGAGCAATTTTGAAGTGTGGCATTTCACCCTTTGGGCAGTTAGCATAGCGTTGATAGTTGGTGTTTACTACCTAGCAGTCAAGATGTCAGAACATAGCAGTGTTAGTAGAGCTTGAGAGAGAACCCCATGTTTCCGATGAAAACTGGATACCACTTTTCTATGAAGTTGGTTCCCACCATCTTGCAAACCTTGGCCTCTATGATGGAAGTGCCCTCTTCCAGTTCGGTCTTTCTGGTTTTTATTATTCCGTCTACCAGGTGATCTTCCACGGCGAATTTCGTGATCTCCCTAGTTTTTTCCTCGGCAACGAATATTGTAGTTATCTCCTTTGATTTCATGAATTTTATGAATTC
>JAJRYR010000023.1 GCA_024275655.1 archaeon
AGCGTTGAAATAACCTACAAGCCCGTGAAGGCAGGGCTCGATGAGGAGGACTTCCTGATCGAAATCATCGCTGCCTTGGCAGTCATCTCTCTGGTGCCACTCCTGCTGTTTGGGAGGGAGTGAATTTCAGCTCACTTTTACTAGGTAAGGTGGTTTACAATAATCATAGTTTTGACAGTTTGTTTCACACTCTTCGGGATTATTGGCCCAGTCACAAAGTTCGCCCTTAGTGTCTCCTGCACAAATGTTCGTATTAAGAATGACTAAATTTGTTTTAATTTCGTAGTAACCAGTCCCTTTACAAAGTACAGGTATTTCTAAGACAGCATTACTTAATGACTCCCGAACAATCTTACTTCCAACTTCTTTGCCATTATAGTAAACTACTATGTTTGTATGAGGAGGTATACTTTTAGCATACACTACCAAGTTGTACAACTCTCCTTCAGTGCAATCATACTCTAATGATAATCCCTGAGTGCTTGTTATATGTGCAAGAGTATTCTCATTATTGGGACCACATAGTTCCTCACTATCTTTTCCTGGATAACTGGCACTCCAATCACTCGGATAAATCACTTCTTCCTGGCTCTCTTCAATGCCAGTACTTTTTCCGTGGGTATAGTGGCTATCGCTGGATGTGCCATTGATGGCAGGTGTTGTGGATATTATTTTGGAAACACGCACATTGTGGATGATTAAAGCACCAACGAGCAAGAATACCACGACTACCAGCCCAATTGCAAGTATACCAACTTTGTCCATAACTAAAGTAAATTGCTTCCCAAATAAAAACGTCATCGATTGTTGCACAAAGGTTAAAAACCTAAACTGAGTTTCATAATCCATGCTAGAATTCGTGATAGGCATAGTAATAGCTTACCTGATAAGGTACTTTGCCTTCTATGTAGCGTTCAAGAGAACTGGATGGGTGGTTGTGGATACCTCTGGTTTGGCAGTGATAGCTTTTCTTTCGCTCGTCCTTGGGATGGTGATGCCTGCTGGAGCATTCGATTTTGTAGGGATCCTATTGAGGCTGTTGATCATTGCGGTTTTCATAATGATACTGTTTGGAGAAGACCTAACAGAAGCATTCGGTATGACACTTACCGCAGCAGTTATAGAAGTGATTGTTGGAATAGTTGTAACTTTGGTAGTTCCTGGTTTGAAGATAAACCCGTTTGCAGTCCCCTAGCGTTCTAGGTGGGCTTTTTTCACAACTAGAATCCCCCTATTTCCTTCCCAAACTTTATCAATCTCATCTATAACCAGCCTCTTCTTGAATATCGGGCCGTCCAGCACTAGGGTTTCAAATTCTCCACCTTCCCCACCAGCCCACACACCATACTTCTCCTGCAACCTTTCCAGTTCCCTTACCATTTGCTCGTCCAATCTTCTCCCCAGCCAGGATTTGTCCAGTCCATATGCAGACACTCCAGTAATTATCACCTCAAATCCAGCCCTCACGACATCTCGCAACAACTCCACTTGATTTTTGTGCCAGAGGGGCATGAAGCTTTTTAGATTCAGGCGATGACAAACGGTTTCAATTCTAGTTCTCTGGTACTCGGATGCCAGGGCACCGGAGATTATCCCCTTTATGCCGTATTCCTTTGCCTTTCTTAGAGCGGTTTCTAGATCCTCCAGTTCCTTTTCTTTTTCTCCACTAGTTTCCACCTTTATGTATGGTATCCCTAGGGATTCAGCTTGCAGTTCTGTTAACCAAGCATTTGGAAAGTGAAACATCCACGACTCACTGGACTTAGGTATTAAACTAACTAGGACTTTTACATCCCAGGCCTGGTTGATTGCCCAGTACACAGCGTACACAGAGTCCTTACCGCCAGAAAACAAACTTCCAACCTGCATCCTTTTAATTTGGGAGCTGCGTAAATAAAAACGATGAACAAGGAAGTGTCTCTCATAATAAAGAAGATAGTTGAGTACAAGTGGCATGGAGAGGGCGATTACGATCAGTTGAAAAAGGAAGTTGATAGTGTTTCTGATCCTAGACTGAGGGAGGTTTTAGGCAATTACTTGGAAGAGGCCAAGGAATTTGTTTATAGAAATGCAATCGAAAGGGATGTGGAGAGAGAGCTTCTGGAGGAATGGCTGTTGAATGCAAAACCAGTTAAGATGAGGTACAGGGAAGGAAAGTACCGGTTTGAGCTGGGAGATGAGTATGAGGAAGAGAGGGAAGAGGATTAAACCCATAAAACTGGGAAAGAGACCCAGTGATGAATACATAAAATACGCGAAGAGAATACTTCATATCAAATGGAAGGAGCCAAAGCCAGTGGCCGTTGTTCTTCTAGAGACATTGAGAGAGGAGATTCAAAACCTAGACCTGCACAGAAGAGAGAAGGCAAAACTTCTCCAGCAGGTGGTCCTTGCCAGAACATTTGTGCACAAGTTTTCCTATCCAGAGGAAAGGACCAGTTGGAAGGCGGTGGCATACCAACCCAGTGTAAGAGACATACTGGAGGCGTACGGGAAGAAAAAGAAGCTTTTCACTAGGATAAAGGAGAAGCTGGGGTTACTCTAACCACTTTAGCAAACCTTTTTTTCTTAGAACTTCCACCTGCACTGGTTTGTACTTCCAGATTATGTCCCCCTTTTCGTCCCCCTGGATTTCCCAGGGTTTTACTATGACATAGTCCCCTTCTCTGACCCACAATCTCCTTCTCAGTCTTCCTGGAACCCTGCACAACCTTCTCTTTCCGTCTGAGCATTCCACGTACATCCTCTTTCCGCCCACTAATTGCTCCACGTATCCTATGCACTCATCATCCTTGGGGAACCTCACTCGCAGTTCCTCTTCCTGTTCTGTGTTTTCGTTCCTACCCGGCATTTTTCATCACCTACATCTTGAATATTATTGCATGGGGGATGTCTCCAATATATAACACCCTTTGTAATTTATAGACTTTTCTAGCAGCGTTTACGGTTTCTTCACCGATCAGGTTGGCGGAAAAGCATTCCTTGAGAAGTTCTAAGAATTTTTCTTCACTTACTTCCTCTCCACCATAAAACCTTTCATTCACGGTTATTTCCAAATCCCCCTCTGATATGGTTTTCCCTAGCAATGAGGAATCGCACGCAGCTAGTATCATGTTTTTTCCTTGATAGTGAAGTTTTGCCAGTATCAGACTATCACCCTAGCTAATTGGTGGAACAGGATACCTTGCTCCACACGCAGCACATCTCAAATAGAGTATTCCCTCTATTGTGATGAGCTCGGTATCCGGCTTTCCACACTCTTTGCATAAAACATAAGTCTTCACAAACGCTTCGAGCTTTTTGTTTATCTTCTCTGCCCTTACCTTTCCCTTTATCAAAAGCCTGTCCCCCACGATGTTTGCAGGGGCAGCCAGTTCTTTGGTTAAATATTTTAGAAGTATCTTTGGATCTCTTCTTATGTACTTTACCACTTCCATGAAGTTAACCACTATAGTCTGATTTCCTTGAAGGAATATCTCAAATTTGGGCATTTCAAACCTGACAGTAGTTTTTACTTTCTCGGGCAGATTCTGGTATGCTTCTTCTAGTAGCTTCTCATAGTCTTCCATGATCACACCTCTATTTCTTCTATCTCAAGAAGGTCTTTGTCTATCTCTTCTTCATTTTCGCTAACATCCTTTATATCCTTTTCCTCTTTATTCTTTTCTACCTTTGTTTTCTCTTGCTTTCCCGTTCCCTTTTTGCCTTTCTCTTCTTCTATTTCCTCACCCTCTGGTTTTTTGCTCTCTCCTTCTTTAGAAGGTTTATTCAGCAATTCAGCGAAGGGTTTTATTACTTCCAGTTTCCAGAGAAGTTCCCAGTTTGGATCTTCAAGCTTCTTTACTATTTCCCCAACTAGGTATCTCTCGTCCTCGTTCTCTCTCACCTTCCCAATTGCCCTTACGAGATCCCCAACATTAACATCTTTCCCAAACTTTGTATCCTCCCCGAATAGCTTCACTCTTACTTGCCCAGTGCCATCATCTAGAATTAGAGATATGTACTGGTTCTGCTCGTTTGTGTACTTGTCCACGACCACGCCCATAATGTGAGCTCTGGCTATTTCCATGTCCTGGAATTTCACGTAGTGCGGTTTGTACTGCTCCTCGGACCTCACGTATTCGCCCATCCACAGGATCTTTATTGGAACCCTCTTTGCCACGGCCCTCATATCAAACACCTACCAATACCAGGACATGCCAAATCCCGTATCCCACCAGCATCCCCAGGCATATTGGCGGGAGTGCAGGGAAGGCACCCTTCTTCTTTTTCATCAAGTAGTAGAGCAATGCGAATAAACCAATTAAACCAAAAACCAGAGAGGTAACGGCAGGACCTAGTCCCTCTGATCCGTATATGGACACAGAGAGTACGATGGGCATCACCAAATCACCACCACCTATGTGGAATACCCTGCCTTTGGTGGGGATCGCAGCCACCAGTGCCAGGTTCTGCTTTATTATGCTTTTTGCCATGTACACCAT
>JAJRYR010000024.1 GCA_024275655.1 archaeon
TATGGATAAAACGAGTATGTCCAGAACACGGCGAGACAAGTGAGATATACAGTGAGGACGCAGAAATGTACAACAGATTCAGGAGGTTGGCATACGACTGGGGAAAACTGGAAAGTTTCCAAACAGAAGTAAATGAAAATGGGTGTCCGTGGTCATGTGGACTATGTCCGCTCCATCTATCTCACACTAACCTATTGAACATTGTCCTCACGAATAGATGTGATTTGGCCTGCTGGTACTGCTTCTTCTACGCAAAACAGGGAATGCCAATATATGAACCCAGCCTGGACCAGATAAAGGCAATGCTGGAGCTAGGAAGATCTGAAAGACCAGTGAAATGCAATGCAGTCCAATTGACTGGTGGGGAACCAGCTCTGAGAGATGATCTCCCAGAAATAATCCGACTAGCAAAGGAGCTGGGATATGACCACGTGCAGTTGAACACAAACGGAATAAGACTTTCCCGTGACATAGATTTTCTAAGGGAGATAGTGAATTCGGGATGTGGAACGCTGTACTTAAGCTTCGATGGTATGGACCCGAAGACAAACATAAAGAACCACTGGGAAGTACCGATGCTCCTAGAGAATATGAGAAAGGTTGGGGGCGTGGGGGCAGTCCTAGTTCCGACAGTGATAAAGAACACGAACCTAGATCAAGTGGGAGACATCATTAACTTCGCACTAAACCACATAGACGTAATAAGGGGGGTTAACTTCCAACCCGTTAGCTTGGTAGGTTCAATGCCCAAGGAGGAGAGAGACAAATACAGAATAACCATTCCAGGTGTGGCCAAAGCAATAGAAGAACAAACCAATGGTATAATTACAAAAAATGACTGGTATCCAATCCCCACCGCCGCAATAATTGGAGAATTCATTTACAGGTTAACCGGTAACCAATACTGGATGAGCAGCCACTTTGCCTGCGGTGCAGCAAGTTATGTTTTCCTGGGGAAGAGTGATGAAGTTATCCCCATAACTAGGATACTGGATGTTGAAGGGTTTGTTGAGTTCATCAGGGAGAAATCAAATGAGCTGGAAAATGGAAAGAATCCCGGCCTAGTTAAGGCAAAGCTCATGATAAACCTACCTAGGTTCATAGACATAGGAGAAGTCAAGAAACTAGGAGGTCTAGATGTTGCAAAACTAATATACAACGCCTTTGTGAAGGCAGATTACTCCGCCCTAGGTGAGTTCCACAAGAGAACTCTATTCATTGGAATGATGCATTTCCAGGATCCATTCAACTACGATGTGGAGAGAGTCAGGAGATGTGTGATACATTACGCTACACCAGATGGGAGGATAATACCGTTCTGCGCTTTCAATGTGTTCCCAGAGAAGTACAGGGACACCATCCAGGAGAAGTATAGCTACTCATGGGAAGAATGGAGAAAGATGCATCCAGAATATGACCCCACAAAGGAGAAGTATGTCAGAAGCGAAGAGCTGATCAAGAAGCTAGAATCCAGCGAGGCGTACAAAAAGGCCTACATAGACATAAAGAGGTTCTGGTAAGGGAGACCCATAGAAACTACATTCTCTCTGGAACATCTATTCCCAACAAATAGAGGGCATTCTCTAGTACGGTTACAGTGCCTGCAACCAAGGCCAGTCTAAATCCCTCTTTCTCAGAGCCTAATACTCTCTCCTGGTGATAGAACTCATTAAACTGCTTGGCTAGAGAATGCGCATAATTCGCTAGCAGATTTGGTTTTCTGGAATTCCCAGCCTGCCAGACCATTTCTGGGAACTTAGCCAAGGCCTTGACTAAGGCCCATTCGGAGTCTCCTACATCCCCAACTTCTGGAGAAGGTTTCCTTTCAGACTTTCTGAGAATGCTTCTCCCTCTAACGCAAGCGTATTGAATGTAAGGGGCTGTGTCTCCCTCAAAATCCAAAGCATCCTCCCATCTAAACGTGATTTGCTTCATAGGATCTTGCTTTATCAGTGCATACTTTATTGCACCTATACCCACAGCCTCCGCAACCTGCTTCTTATTCTCCAACCCTGGGTTCTTCTCCTCAATCACCTCCAAGGCCCTTTCCACCCCTTCATCCAAAACTGCATCCAATGGCACTGTCTCCCCCCTTCTCGTGGACATCCTGCCTCCTTCCAAGTTCACAAAGGAGAAGTGAACCACGTCCAACTTACTTGCATCTGCTCCCAACAACGCCAGCAATGCTTTCAACTCCTGGAACTCAATCTTGTGGTCCTCACCTAGAACGTTTATAGCTAGATCCCCCTCTTCCAACTTCCTCAAATGGTAGGCCACATCTCTAGTCAAGTAAACACTAGTCCCATCAGGTCTGAGAAGAACAGTTGCCTCCCTAGGTGAACCGAGATCTCTCAGATCTATCGCTAAAGCACCATTCTCTAGGGTCTTTGTTCTTCCTGTCTTCTTCAGGTTTTCCACTACCCTCCAAACACTCCCGTCAGCTAGGAATTCGCTCTCAAAGACCATTTTATCATAATGGAATCCACACCTGTGCAGCGTTTCCATCTGGCCGTCTAGACAAAACTCCGCAGTTCTCCTCAACTCCTCAAGCAAAGCCTTGTCCCCGGTCTCCGCCTTTTTCATTAACTCATCAATTTTTGCTTTGAACTCCTCGTCTTCTTCACTTCTTCGGTAGGCAGGAACATAGATAAAGAAGGTCTGAAAGTCTGGTTTGTCAGAATACTCCCCATACTTCTTAACTAGCTCTGGATCGGGTTTCACCCCCTCCTTTCTAGCTAGGGCAATTAAAGCCACCTGCCTTCCAACATCGTTCACGTAATAATGAACGACAACATCGTATCCCAGGAATTCAAATATCCTTCTAAGGGAATCCCCTATCACTGGATTTCTAAACCTACCTATGTGAATTGGCCCAGTAGGATTAACACTGGTGTGCTCCAAAATGAGTTTTTTCCCATTTTCCGGCTGTTCCCCATACCCCCTACTCTTATCTAAGATGGCAGTCAAGACTGCTCTGGAGAAGGATGCTCTGTCTAGATCTAGATTTATGTAAGGCCCAGTTATCTTTACATCAGAAACTAGCTCGTGCTCCCCCAATGTTCCGGCTATCTCCTGAATCCTGTCTTTATACTTGAATGCCTTAAAGGTCAAATCAGCATATCTGCTCTCCTCAATCTCCCAAAACCTAGCGGTTATTCCCTGGTTCCCCAGTTTAGAAGCCAGTTCTCTCTTCAGCTTTAAAAGATCCATACTAATTTTTTGCAAGAACTAGAATTTAAAGTAGTGTGCGGGGGCTTGGGACGGCTGGTCATTGCTCGCAGCCGCACTCTGGACCCCCAGATATTATTTGCAACAATGTTTAAAAATTCTTGGCCTCCTAGATTAATTGATGATGGAAACTGGATTCGGCTGGATAAAAATAAATGGGAATGTATATGATCGAGACCTCGTGCTGGTAGATATTGGGGACGGCCTAGTAAGAGTGAAGGAAAGAGATAGAAGTCACGCGGAGATAAAATACGGAACTAGCCATGTTATTGACTGGGAAGAAATTGAAACATACCTAGAAGCGTGGAAAGAAGTAAAGTTCCAGCACTTTTTCCTGGGAACAGGCCAGTATGGAAAGGCAACCCTTGACCCACTGGCTAGAGAAAAACTAGAAAAGCTTGGAATTGAAGTTCACGTGGGGAATACCTCAGATGCTTTAAAGGCATGGGAGAGAACCCCCGGGAAGAAGATTGGGATCTTTCATGTCACGTGCTAAAAGCGTAACCTTTTTAAAAGGAAGTGAAGATAAAAATAGAGACGCCTCGCCACCAGGAATCCGGCCTAGTTTTGGAAATGCATACTCATCAAGGAGGTTGTTAAATGGCAAGAATGCATGCTAGAAGGAAGGGGAAATCTGGGTCAAAGAAACCCCCTCACAGGAAGAAGCCTGAATGGTTGGACATTAAACCGGAAGAAGTTGAGAAGCTAGTGATAAAACTAGCAAAAGAAGGTAAGAGACCCAGCGAGATTGGGCTCATACTTAGAGACCAGTATGGAATCCCAGATGTACGAGCGGTCACAGGCAAGAAACTGGTTCAAATACTAAAGGAGAACAACCTGGCTCCAAAGTTCCCACAGGATTTAATGGACCTAATGAAGAAAGCTGTGAGACTCAGGAAGCACTTGGAGAAACACAGAAAGGATATACACAATAGAAGGGCTCTAACCCTGATAGAGTCAAAAATAAAGAGGTTAGTGCACTATTACAAGGAAGAAGGAGTGCTTCCAAAGAACTGGTACTACAATCCAGAGGAGGCAGCAATCCTAGTAAAATAGGGTGGTTGAATGCGAGTCCTAACCCACGTTAATTTCCTAGGTGAAGAAATCACTGGGGAGTTCACTCCCCTAGAAATACTTGAAATCCTCGATCAAAAGATCGTTCAATTAAAAAAATCAAAAGAAGGTGTCTAAATGGCAAAGCCAAGAAGAAGAACTGTTGATACTTGGAAAACAAAAAGATGGTACAGGATAGTTTCTCCACCCATGTTCGGTGAAAAGGATATTGGGATGACTCCTGCAAACAAACCAGAGAAGGTCATTGGAAGAACAGTAGATGTGGATATGTACTCACTAACAGGCAAGAGAGACCTACAGCACATCAAGATAAAATTCAAGATAAAGGGGCTAAATGGGGAAACCGCAGTAACCACCCCAATGGGCCATGAAATGCAAAGAGCATACATTGGTAGGATAACCAGGAGAATGCACACAATAGTGACCACGATTCCAACAGTCATGACAAAGGACGGCTACAAGGTTCAGCTAACCGCAATAGCACTGAGCAGGAGAAAGGCACAGTCCAGCCAGAAGGAAGCAATAAGAAAACTAATGAACGAAAAGATTGCTGAGGCTGCAGGGAAAAACTTTGAGAAGTTCTTCCACGACATAATTTACGGGCAACTGGCAGGAGATATATACAAAGAAGCCAGAAAGATATATCCACTGAACGGTGTGCACATTGTAAAGAGCGAGATATTAGAAAATCCAGAACTAAAAGAAGTGATCTAGAATGGATACAAACCTCATCCTTTACTTTTTACCCCTACTTCTAGGGGTGTTGGCATACATCAGGAATTCCCTGGACTTCCCAGGTGCAGCTTCTGGGATTGTCCTAGGATACGTATTCCTCTGGCTGGGTGTTCCTTGGTTCTCACTACTAATTGGATTTTTTTTGCTAGGGACACTGGCCACAAAACTGGGTTACTCAAAAAAGAGAAAACATGGAACACACCAGAAAACCAGGGGCATAGGAAATGTCCTGGGGAACAGCTTGGCTGGTTTGCTCTTTGCTCTAATTGGGAATCCATTTGGAGCGGTAGCTGCATTCTCAGCAGCCACAGCAGACACTGCCTCCAGCGAGATAGGCCTGCTTTCAAAGGAGGGACCAATATCCATTCTAACTGGTAAGCCGGTAAAACACGGGTATGATGGAGGGATAACAACTCTTGGTTCTGCAGCAATGGTACTATTTGCTTTCGTTTTTTCACTGATAGGGCTGGCGTTCTGGGGCTGGCCGGTGTTCTGGGTGGGGTTACTGGGAGGAATATTTGGATCAATGCTTGACTCTGTTCTGGGAGATGCATTTGAGAGCAGGGGAATCTGGGGAAACAATACCACAAACCTTCTAGCCACCCTGGGGGCTGGGTTGCTAGGACTGATTCTAAGTACAATCTAGGCAGAGTTTAAAAATCAACACTTCCTAATTTCATACAATGCCAAGAAAATACCACCAACTGGAGAAAGAACTCTCGAGAAGGTTCAAGAAAATATGGGATGAAAACAAGAAAAAGTGCAAAGATCACTCGGACATACTTGCTCTCTTTCTGAGGCACATCCCCTACTCCGACTACAAGAAAATAAAAAATTATCACTACCTCATCAGAAAGATCATTGTCTTTACAACAAAAAAGACGCACTTTGACGTGGAGATGGCCGCAAAGGAATTCGCAGATAAACACAACCTCACCATACCAGGAAAAACATCCTTCTTGCTACACACCATAAGAGTTATGCAACACCTAGGCGGGAGAAAACCCTTAACTGCGAGAGAATTCAAAAAAGCAGCA
>JAJRYR010000003.1 GCA_024275655.1 archaeon
GGTGGAAATGAGGGTGGAAGAATTTTGCGCGTTTGTTAGGGAACTGAAATCGGATAAGGGATATTTGCTTTCCTGCTTGTTGGGGTTGAGCCCTGTGGATGTTGAGATGTACGAGTATCTAGCTTCAAAGCCGAATAGGGAAGGAGAGGTAATGGAAATTGCCGAGGCCTTGGGTAGGGACAGAAGCACCATTCAGAGAGGATTGCAAAGGCTGATATCTGCTGGAGTTTGTCAAAGAATAAGGGTCCCTGGGAGGACTAGAGGATACAAGTATGTTTACAAGCTTGTTCCAGAGAATGTTGTGAAGAAGAAGTTGAAAGCAATTGTGGAGGAATGGAGAACCGCATTGTTAAGAGCAATAGATGAGGTGATGTGAATGAATGCATTTGAGAATGCATTGATGCAATTGGATAGAGCTTTAACTCACATGAATATCGATTCCAACATTGCTGAGCAATTAAGGCATCCAAAAAGGGAAATATGGGTGTCAATACCTGTCAAAATGGATGATGGATCTGTTCGCGTATTCCAAGGATACAGGGTGCAGTATAACGATGCTAGAGGTCCAACGAAGGGGGGAATAAGGTACCATCCAAATGTTGATATAAATGAGGTTAGAGCTCTGGCTGCCTGGATGACCTGGAAGAATGCAGTTGTTGGGATTCCATACGGTGGAGCAAAGGGAGGAGTGGTAGTTAATCCGAAGGAATTGAGTGAAAGGGAGTTGGAGAATCTTTCTAGGGGATATATCAGGGGAATTTACGAGTTTATCGGTCCAGAGCTGGATATCCCTGCTCCTGATGTTTACACAAATCCACGGGTGATGGCATGGATGATGGATGAGTATTCGAAGATAGCTAGAAAGAATGTTTTTGGAGTCATAACTGGAAAACCGCTAGAAATCGGAGGGTCTGCTGGAAGGAACACCGCTACAGCTAAGGGGGCATTTTATGTCATAGAGGAGGCCAAAAAACTGCTGGGTCTAGAGAAGCCCACAGTCTCTATACAGGGATTTGGAAATGCTGGGTATTACTTGGCGTTGTTCTTGCACGATTCTGGGTACAGGGTTGTGGGAATCAGCGACTCTAAGGGGAGCATATACAATCCTGATGGACTGGACCCTGTTAAGGTCATGGAGCACAAGAGAGAAACAGGCAGTGTTATAGAGTTCCCAGGAGCCACCACAGATAAGGATCCTAGAGCCACGCTTTACTACGATGTGGACATAGTTGTTCCGGCAGCGCTAGAAAACCAAATCACAAAGGAAAATGCGGATAAGCTGAACGCAAAGTATGTAGCAGAGGTGGCAAATGGGCCCACGACCCTAGAGGCAGATGAGATACTGCACGAAAGAGGAATTTTCTTAACGCCGGACATACTCACGAACGCTGGGGGCGTCACTGTCAGCTATTTTGAGTGGGTGCAGAACAATTACGGATATTACTGGACAGAGGTGGAGGTGTTTGGAAAACTAGAAAAAGTAATAAAGCAGAGTTTCTATGATATACTAGAGATAAGGGATTCAAAGAAAGTCGACATGAGAACAGCAGCATACATTCTAGCAGTAAGTAGGGTGGCCAAGGCCATGGAGTTGAGGGGCTGGAAATAAGTTACAGATACTTGTCCAGTTTGGTAACATCTGTGAACACAACCGATGTTTCATCAATGATTACCTCTTTCTCCTCAACCCCTGGTTTTCCAATCATGAGAGCAATGTCCGGATGGTACGCCTTTATGAATGATCTCATTCCAGAGGTAACTTTGTTGGCATTCATCTTGACTTCTATAGGGATGCCATCAACAACAAAATCTACTTCGGTTTTATTTTTTGTTCTCCAGTATCTTGGTTCTTTTCCTATTTTCAACAATTCTGTGAAAACGTAATTCTCAAACAGTGGACCAGTAATGGACCAGTTTTTTATTACACTGTTCCTAAGTCCTGTGTCAATGAAATATATCTTTGGTCTTTTTGATAATTCTTTGGTTTTGTTTGTGTAGAATGGTCTCACTCTCTTAATCACGTAACTCTTTTCTAGAGCATCCAAGTATTTCTCGAGTGTTTGATGGGAGATTTGAATTGTATCTCTTATCGTCTCGTAGGATAGCACTTGTCCAATGTTTATTGATAAAAATTCGACAAGCCTCTCGATAACACTCAATCGGTCAATTGAAAAATTGAGCATAACATCCTTTAATATGAGGGTTTCCCGTATGTCTGATAAAATTTGTACTTTTAAATCAGGTTGTTCTTCCAACACAACTTTGGGGTACCCTCCAAATATTGCGTGTTCCCATACTAACCGGTCATTCATAGAAACATCATCAACCTTTATTCCTCTTGCTCTCTTAAATTCATTAAATGAAAATGGATAGAGTCTGAGTATCGTGGTCCTACCAACTAGATACCCGAGAATATCTTTGGCAAGTATCCTTTCTGAAGAAGAGGTTATCCATAGGTAATATCCCTTATCTGCCAGATATTTTAGTTTTTTCCCAGCATTTACTCCGTATTGAACTTCATCCACCCCTATTGGACAGTCCTTTCGCAAGTACTGGTTTTCAAACTTCTTGATATCCTGGTTAAAAAGCCGCCTGACATCTGGATCATCTAGGGTGATGTATTCTCCTCCAAACTTCCCCAACATTCTCTTTAAAAGTGTTGTTTTTCCGGATTGTCTTGGTCCTACTAGGGTTAGTATATTGTATACGCTTGATAGTCTTTCAAATTGTGCTTCCAATGTTCTGTGTATGTATCTCATAATATACTTTTATTATACCACATTTAAAAATTTTTCGGAGAAAAATTAAACTATGGAACCAATCTCCACTGATCTCTGGGGAATATCACAGCATCCCTTATGTTCTTTAGACCTAGGGCTTTCATTACGAATCTCTCTAGACCTAGGCCTATCCCACCATGTGGAGGCATCCCGTATTTGAAGGCCCTTAGATAGAACTCAAAATTATTTGAGTTTAATCCCTTCTTCTTCATCCTTTCCACTAGTCTATCGTATCTATGTTCTCTCTGTCCACCACTGGCAAGTTCCTCTCCATAGTAGTCTAGATCGAATGCAAAAGAGTATCCAGGTTTTTCATCGTTTTCCATTATGTAGAAGGGTTTTCCCTCTTCAGGGTAGTCCTTTATGAAATAGGCAATGTATCCCTTTTCCGCCATTATCCTCCCAAGGGCTTTCTCATCCTCTGTTCCCAGATCGTTCCCAACCTTTCTTCCCTCTTCCTCCAGGATGCTCTTAACTTCCTCAAAAGTTAGTCTGGGGAAGGGAGATTTTGGTATCTCTATATCCCTCTCTAAAATTTCTAGCCAAGGTTTCCCCTCCTTTTTTACGAATTCTAATGTGTCTAGTATTATCCCTTCGAGTGTGTCCATCACATCGTTGTAATCTGTTATGTAGGCCATCTCGTAGTCAAAACTGGTGAATTCAGAGAGGTGTCTTGAGGTGTCGCTAGGTTCAGCTCTAAATGCTGGTCCAATCTCAAAAACCCTGTCCAGCGTGGAAGCCATGAGCATCTGTTTGTATAACTGTGGGCTCTGGGTAAGAAATGCCCACTGATCAAAGTATTGAACTGGAAATAAACTGGCTCCCCCCTCAGCTCCTGCAGCAGCAATTTTTGGGGTGTGGACTTCTACAAAGTCTCTCTCATACATGGCCTCTCTCAAACCCTTTACGAACAAGCTTCTGAGCATGAATACTGCTCTTACTTTGTCTTGCCTCAAATCAAGGACCCTATTATCCAGTCTTGTATCCATCTCTGATTCTATTTTCCCAGACACGTCCATAGGCAACGGTGTTTCGGCTAGGCTTAGTATCTCAATCTTTTCGGGGAGTATCTCCCAGCCATTTTTTGCCTTCTCACTTTTCTGGACAGTGCCTGTTACGGATATTACACTCTCCTTAGTCAATTTTGAAAAGCAGTTTAGTGTTTCCTGCGAAACCTTCTTTTTTGGTATTACAACTTGAATGTACCCATACTTATCTCTCAATATTATGAACTTTATTCCTCCAAAATCTCTGAGTTCATACACCCATCCAGCTACTGTTACCCTCTGGCCGTCCATTTCTGGGCTTAGTTGGATTGAGTAATGACTTCTTTTCATGGTCATTCCTCCACGATCTTTGTTTTCATTCCTAAAATTTTTGTTAATGCCTGTTCAAGGGTTTCTTTTCTAGTTGCCAATAGCCTAGAGCTATTTTTTGGAATCACGATCTTTAAAACCTTGCTCCCCAGTTTGAAAACTGTGCTTATGTATTTTGGTTCTACAGGATACAATGTATCCTTTACTATCTTATCCTTGGAAGTTGCATTTATCAGCCTTATCTTGGCGTTTAGTTCTTTCTTCAATTCCTTTAAAATTCTTCCTCTTCTCCCTATTACCTGGGAGACATCAGATTCCAATAAGATGAAGAGTATGTTGTTTACCCTTAGACTCTTTTTGAATACAACCTCGCCTGTGTTGAACTTTTCTTCTATCTTTGACAGGGCCCTAATTACCTCTAAATCTAGATTTGACACTAGGCCAGAATTCACCTTCTCCTGACACTCTCTGCACAGCTCCCCTGATCTAGCACATTTTATGTGGACTGGGGCCTTCATCAATAAGGATAACTCAGAAGGAGTTAAAAAGGGTTAAGGGATTACGGACAACCAAACGGTGCACAGATGCAGGTTGGTGGTGTGGTTCTATCAGTAACAGTTATGTTCACCCCTGCTACAGCCGTGGCGTTTATAGCTGCAAACGAACCCGGTGTAATCTCTGCGAGAGGCACTGTTGATGTTGTTGGAGTTATCTCTTGCACTGAACAGCTTGCTAGATTCCCATTCTCATCTGTTTTAATTGCAGACACATTTCCTCCAGCCATACCTGCAGCAAGTATCCCACCATCATCGGTTCCAATCACGAAGTGTATACCTGAGCTCCCAGTGTAGTATGTCTTTGTCCACTGCTCGTTCAAGCCAGCATCCAGTTTCATCATTGTAGCATTTCCGTTTCTTATCCTTAACACCAAGCCGTCTGACACTTTGTTTACACCACCGGTAGCTGATGTGCTTTGGAAAGCAATTGAGCCCAGGATTGTCCCAGTGGTATCTATCTCTATGACATAGGGGTCTATTGGTGTTGTCATTGCAAGTATGAGATCATTATCTTCTATGTACCCTCCGATGTAATAATTACCTCCATAATCTACTATGGATGTTGGTTGTAGACTGTATCTATGATCTGCAGGGACATTGGTGTGATAGTACTCCTTTGTCCAGAGCAAGGTTCCAGTTGGTGATATTTTTGCAACCAGCATGTTGTCACCAGAGTAACCCACCGCTAGAAGGTTGCCGTCGCTGGTTGGGTAGATATATGAGAAGATGGAGTTTGTTTCGTTGTAGGCTAGCGCCCAGCTCACAGTCCACGCAGGAACAGTTCTTATTAAACTCAATTTCCCTATCACTGCTGTACCGTTTGCTGTGCCAGCAAATATTATTGAGCCGTCGTTTGCAATAGTTAACGATACCAATACATCTGGTGATCCAAAGTCAATAGTTTCATTTCCATCCGTTTTCAAGGTGCCATCCGTGTTTATGGTTATTAGCAGCATGTCATCATTTCCTGTTGATCCACCAAGTAAGAATCCAGTATTGGTGGGCACTGCAGTGGTTATGTAATCGTTTCCACCGGTATCGTATTCCTTTGCCCATTTTACGGTTCCATTGTTGTAGATGTATATTGCCATTCCGTTGTAGTTTGCAGTTCCAACCAGTAGATACCCATCACTCAATTTTAATGTCTTGTAGACGTACCCTCCACCATAAGTGTAAAACCAGTTCTGAATTACCTGTATGGATTTGGTTGCGCTTTGAACGCTTTGCCCAGAAGTGTCGTTTGCCCAAACATAGTACTGCAGTAATCCTGCGATAGTGGGTGTTATGTCCTTCACATAAACATCTTGACCAGCCGAACTCATGGCATTTGAAGTCCAGGATCCAGAAGAGTTGTCCTTTTCTAAAACAGTGTCAATGCCAATGTCATCTGTTACATTTGCCTTTATTTCTAGGGTGTACCCTAGGAGCATTCTGTTATTTGTGGAGTTGTCCACCACCCAATTTATACTTGGGGGATTGTCCACAACTTCATTATTCACCGTCACAGTCGTTGATCCAGTTCCTGAACCATAAATTACTACGCTTTCTGAAGAAGGCGTTCCTTGGAGTGTACACAAAACCTGCTCCCCCGGTTGTATTGTGGCTGAAGTACAAACTACTTCTAGGTTTGGATCACTGGTTTTCAAGGAACTGGCATTTACAGGTTCTTGCCCCAGGTTAGCAACCAATAGCTTTCCACCACCAATTGGATTTGCAACTATGGGCACTGGTTTCTCGGATGTGGGCTGCTTGGTCACCAACCCAGCAGACCAGAAGTAGATGCTTATGGCAGCAATGATTGATATTGCGATTAACAAAACCACAGCAACTATTGGACTCATACCTTTTTTCATGCCATCCTCCTCCTTGGGTGGTGATGTTCTCAATTTTTTGGAATGTTTTTTGGTATGTGGGAGTTTCTTTTTCCTAGGCATTTCTACCACTGGTAATTCTAAATACTGCTAGATTTATAAACCTTCTAGTGATTCAAAACCAGCAAAAATTAGCAGATTAGGATGCCAGAAACAATAATTAATAAAGAAAGAGAGTAAGTTGGGGGTTTGAATTTTACTTCTGTAGGATGATCTCAATTGCTGAGACCTTTGTTGGGCCTTGTCCCTCTGCCTCGACTTCCTCTGTGGAGATGTTTATGCTCTTTATCTTGACATCTGGCATGAATCTGTTCCTAACGATCTCTGCAACATCTACAGCTCTGCTTATTGCCTTTCCTCTTGCCCTTATGCTAACCTCACTTGCACCGTTGTTGAACTGGGTTATCACAGCTAGCACGTAGCTCATTACACCCTTCTTTCCTATGTACACTACGTTCTCATCTGCCATTATTGACCACCCCTAGTTTATTTTATCCTAGTAATTTGATGCTAGCCTATATAAATACCTTCTGGTGGACAAATTGATTTAAACAAGCTTGCTGTTAACTGATTTATGAAATTTAAGGAGTTGGTGGATTACTTCGAAAGATTGGAAAAGACTAGTTCTAGGTTAGAGTTGACTTCCATAGTTAGGGAGTTAATAGAGAAAGCGGGGGATGAGGATTTATCTCACGTGCTCCTATTTGTTCAGGGGAATGTTTTTCCTCCTTGGGATGAGAGAGAAGTGGGTGTAGCTGAAAAGATGATGCTTAAATGCATATCCCTGGCCACAGGTTATTCAGAGAGGGAGATAGAGAGAAAAGTTGCAGAACTGGGCGATACTGGATTGGCGGCAGAATTTTTCTTCAAGAAGAAGGCCCAGATGACCCTCTGGAGGCAGGAGTTGGAGGTTATACAAATATACAGGACACTGGAGAAAATTGCGGGTTTGGAGGGAGAGAGAAGTCAGGACAGAAAGATAAAGTATGTAGTTGAACTTCTAAACTCCTGTGATGCTAGGGAGGTAAAGTATCTAGTTAGGCTCATACTTGGAGAGATGAGGCTGGGAGTTGGCGAGGGAATCGTCAGGGATGCAATTGCAAAAGCATATGGTGTGGATTCCCAGCTTGTGGAGAGAGTTTATGCAATACTGAATGACTTTGGAGAGGTTGTGAAAATAGCTAGAAACGAGGGTAATGAGGGGTTAAAGGCTGTGAAACCGATCCTAGGTAGACCAATAAGGCCGATGCTAGCTTTGGCTTTGCATAGCATAAATGAGATATTTGATGATTTCAGACCTGCGCAGATAGAATACAAGTACGATGGGATGAGATCTCAGTTCCATGTGTGGGAGGAAAATGGGGAGAGAAAGGTTTTGCTCTTCACCAGGAGGCTTGAGAATGTTACTAGGCAATTCCCAGATATTGTTAAAGCGGTTAAAGAGGCAGTAGACCCAGGAGTTAGCAATTGCATAATAGAGGGAGAGACCATTGCGATAGATGATAGAGGAGAGCCCTTGCCTTTTCAGGTTTTGTCCAGGAGGATAAAAAGGAAGTATGACATAGAAGAGATGGTGAAGAAGATCCCTGCACAGCTACACCTCTTCGACATAATGTACCTGGATGGCAAATCTTGGTTGGATGTCTCCCTAGAGGAGAGGAGGAAAAAATTGGAGGAGATAGTAAAACCAATTCCAGGCAATGTGGAGTTGGCTAGAAAGCTGGTAACCGGGGATGTTCAGGAGGCAGAGAAGTTTTATAAGGAGGCCCTGGATGCCGGCCATGAGGGAATAATGATAAAGAACCCCAAGGCAGAGTATAACCCAGGTGCAAGGGTTGTTGGTTATATGTACAAGTTGAAACCTATCTCAGAGACCTTGGATCTCGTCATTGTTGGAGCAGAGTGGGGAGAAGGGAGAAGAGCGAAGTGGTTAGGTTCATTCCTCTTGGCATGTAGGGATCCAGATACTGGCGAGTTCCTGACTGTGGGAAAGATGGCCACTGGTCTCACAGACCAGCAGTTGCAAGAATTAACTGATATGTTGAAGAGTGATATTTTGGAACAAGAGGGCAAGTTGGTAAAACTTAGACCTAGATTGGTCGTGGAGGTTGGATATCAGGAGATACAAAAAAGTCCCAAGTATGAGTCAGGGTTTGCACTTAGATTCCCTAGGCTGATAAGGGTTAGAGAGGACAAGTTGCCGGATGAAGCAGATAGCTTAGATAGAGTAGCTAGGATATACGAAAGTCAGAAAAAGGGAAGGGTTAAGATTTAACATTTATCTAGTAATTTTCTATTGTAATTTAGATCTTTCCTGTTACCCAGAGAATTGCGTTCCTGAACAGTGCTTCTTGCTGTAGGTCTAGTGGGTTGTAGGCAAGGTAAAGTATTCTACCTGAAACTCCGCTCTGATATGCTATTATGGCTGGTATTGAATGTGGCTTTCCATTTGCGTCCTTCCATTCTAGATATGCGATTCTCTGGTTTGCTAGGTCTAGAACCTTGGTTGCTGTGAATGAGCTTGGGACATCCAGCTCCATTGGTGCCTGTATTCCAATCCTCTTGATTATTGGGTGGTCCCATTGCACTGGCACGAATGTTGCCTTTCCACCCATGTCTGCTCCAGTAATTGTTATTGCAGAAACATCTCTACAATCCTCAATGTCTCCACAGTCTGGAGCAAAGCTGATTATCCCTGCCAGGTCTTCAACACTCCAGGCAAAGACGAAGGGATCCTCGCTGTCTTTTAATCCGGCTCCCTTGAATATCAGCAGGTTTCCACCGTTGTTCACGAATGCCGCGATTTCTGCCCTGGCTTCTGGTGTAAGCTCTGTGTGGTCACCGTACAACACGACCAGGTCATATCTGTTTGAGGTTATGTACCCCTTTCTCACGTGTTGAACGACGTTGTCGTCTATAACTGCAGTTAGGCCGGGGACCCTGGACTGCATTTGGCTTGCAAATACCTTCGCAGATTCATAGTCGTCTGGATTTGTCAAAATTAGAACCCTAGTTACTCCTCCAGGGTTCAGCAATGGCCCGAGTATCGGGACCCAGTACAAGTTGAATACTTTGATTATTAGGATTCCTCCAACTAGGAGGACTAGGATTAGGGGGATTAGCCAATCCCCGTACTTCTCTGACAGGGACTCAAACATTCTATATCACCTTACTCTGTGTAACCTTCAGCTCCCATTACGTAAGCCACAGTGTTTATAATTATTCTTTGCCTCATGTCTGGGGAGAGGTTTTCTGTTGCTGGGTTGAAGCTTATGTAGAAGACTTCTCCTCCAGCTATTTGGGAACTTTCGGTCACAAATGGATATATGTTTCCTACCTTTCCTGCCTGAACCTCATTTGGGTTGTCCCATCCACCAAGGAACATTATCCATCCTGTCTCCTTTGGAGAAACCATGGCCACGTTTATGCTCTCGTTTCCAGATACCAGTGGCAATCCGTTCTCAAATTTCTTTGCCAGTGGGTTGTTAAAGTCATTTATGTATATGGTCGCGCCATAAACTGGCTTGATTATGTCTGAGCAAACACCATCTGCCCCACACTGGACTGGGACAAGGTTTGCTAGCTCTCCCCATCTTCCATTATCGTTTATTCCACCAATGCCCACTATATACGCCCTTCCACCTGCATTTATCCAGTCCCTCAGAACTAGTTGCACGCTGGTGGGCAGGTGCTTGCTGGTTATAATTATTAGATCATACCCTTTCTGATTAACTGCATCCACGCTTGTGAAGACGTTCTCTGTTTGGCTTCCCATGATTCCTTCCACATTCACAGGATTCCCAAATACTCTCCTAGCCATGTCGCTGCTTAAAACGCTCTGCCAGGCATTTACTTCAGTCATGTCATCTGTTATGACTAGAACGTGTATTGCCTTTCCTTGGAAGAATTCCCCAATTATTGGGATTCCAGCTAGTAGACCAGGGTTCAGTGCTATTATTCCTATAATAAGCAAAAGCAAGACTAAAATCGGTATTGCAGCTTCGAACTTTTGTTCAAATGTCTCTCCATCCATTTCATATCCCCCTAATCCTAGTTTTACGTTTAGAATTAAAGAGAAGTTGCTTTTTAAATGTTTCCCATTTTTTACTGGAACTGCGAACTATCTAGAAAGCAATAAAAGAGAATGAGCGCCGGGGCTGGGATTTGAACCCAGGTGGGCCGAAGCCCAGTGGCTTTCTCGGTGGCCCCCTGCTTCCTGGTTGCAGGAGGGTAGAGGGAACCCGCTGGTGGTTCCCCTCTCGAGGCCACCGCCTTACCGGGCTAGGCTACCCCGGCACTAAACATTGTATATGGCTTTTGCAAGTCTCATTGCCCGCTCTAGGTCCTCTAGATATATGAAGCCCACCAATTCCCTACCTCTAACTACTGGCAATATATCTAGATCCTGCCCAATAAATGCTTTGAATATTTGGTCTGGAAGTGCAGTTAATCTTACTGGTCTTACTTTCCTTGCGACGGCAATGACTGGTAAAGTGGTATCTTTAATGTTTCTCAAATCCTCTACTGTCACAGCACGGCCCGGGCCACCGACGAATACCTGAGTAATGTTCCTTCTGGCCATCAACCTAATTACATCTAGTACTGTGGAGCCTGGCTTTACAATGGTTGCACGCTTCTTTATTAAAGCCTGGATGTTTATCCTTGATAGAACATTTATGTTGATTGCTTGTTCTATCTCGGCAGAGGCCCCCAAGTATATGAATACTGAAATTAGGAGAAGTATTATGCTGAAGGTTGCTAGGGCTATTAGGAACATGATTGCAGTTATCGCCTTGCTCAGATAGGCTGCGATCTTTGTGGCAGTTACATAATCCAGAAACATCGCTAATAACGCTCTAAGAACTCTTCCACCATCCATGGGAATCGCTGGGACAAACAGATTGAACGCACCCAAAAGCCAGTTGAGCCAGAAGAGACTAGATGTTACTAGCCCTATAATATCCAGGGGAATCTCCCCGCTTAGCATTGAGTTCCAGATGCTTAGCTGATACACTGGCAAGCCCAAACCTTGCACAAACAAAAGAACTAGAAAAGCAAATAGAAAGTTGAACATCGGTCCAGCAATGGCCATGTAAAACTCTGCTTTGGGTTTTATACTGCTTTCTTCCATTACAGCCATTCCTCCAATGGGTAGGAGGATAATTTTCTGAACCTTTATCCCGTGTTTTCTCGCTACAACCGAATGTGCTAGTTCGTGGAGAGAGATGATAAGGAAGAGTATTCCCAGTACCAGTGAATACGTGGGGTTGAGTATGAGCAGGAAGATTATGAACAATAGGGTAGTCCAGTGCAGTTCTATGGTGACCCCCAGGAGCCTACCAATTTTCCAGGATTTCATGATATTTTTATTTCTCTACACCTTTATTAAGAGATGTTCGGGGGGATGTGGATGGAGTTGAAAGGACTCAAATATTTGTCTGAGAAATGCGATGGACTGCTCCTGCACGGTGCAAATGTAGAGTATTTTACAGGTGTGGCTAGAGAATCTGGAGCTTACTTGTACTGGGATTTCTCTTCCAGGCCCAGGTTGTATGCTTGGGATGTGGCCCAGGCAGAGGACACAAGGAGGACTAAGATCAAGGTTCATCCTTTAGAGGAGCTAGACAGGGAACTACCTGAGAAGATAAGGTTGGGCGTTGACGAGAATTCACTTTCCACTACAATGTACAAGCAGCTGAGAAAGTCCCGAAAGTTAGTGGACATCTCCCGAGATGTTGGTAAAATTAGGGCGGTAAAGAGTAAGGAAGAATTGAAGATCATGAAGAAGGCGGCGGAAATAACTGGGAGAGCTTTTGAGCTGGTTGCAGAGATACTAGAACCAGGAATATCTGAAAAGGAGATTGCCGCGAATATAACTAGCTTCTTCTTGCTGGAGGGGGATGGCCAGGCCTTTGAACCCATAGTGGCAAGTGGTAGAAATTCCATTTACATTCACGTGAACCCCACAAACAAGAAGATAAGGAAGGGGGAGACCTTGATCGTTGACATTGGAGCTAGGGTAAAGGGATACGCATCTGATTTTACTAGGACCTTTCTAGTTGATCCGACCAGGAGACAGTTGGAGTTGGTGGAGAAAGTTTTGGAGGTTTGGGACCTGGTCAAGGAAGAGGTTTATCCAGGGATGGAGGCAAAGGAGCTATACTCTCTGGCAAAAGAGGCTTTTGGGAGCTTAGCAAAGTACTGGCCTTATGGGTTGGGCCATGGAGTTGGACTAGAGGTTCATGAGTTTCCAGGAATAAACCAGAAGTCTGATGCTGTTCTAAAGGAGGGCATGGTGTTCACATTGGAACCGGGGATTCATCTCCCCAGAGTTGGAGGGGTTAGGTTTGAGGACACAGGAATTTTGACAAAAAGAGGATTTGTACCTATAGCCACGGGATTTTAATCGCTAACTAGTGCACTGTGGGAAACTTGTTTAAAATAGGAAACCCTAAATCTTAATGTATGTCACCAAGGGTTGGATGGTCCAGAGAGGTTGCAAGGAAAAAGCTGCTGGAAAAACAAAAAATTGCAAGGATCAAAGAATTGACTAGGGCGTGGAAGGCAGACCCCATCAAGAAGAAAAAGTTTTACCAACTTAGTGAAGCCGTAACTCTTTTTGCAAAGGGTTTAAAGGAACTGGCCAAATATTACCCTCTACCTAGGGGTGCCATAAAGCAGTTTGAAGATGCAGTTAGGAGAGGGGATATAGTGATAATGATAGAGCCCGGAGCGTATCTAGAGAAGTCGGGCAGGGTAGTCACGATGGGGAGGATTATTTATTCCCCAGCAAAGAGCGTTCGAGTTATACAATTGCCCAAATCAGCTTTTGATGAGTACGGAAACTTGCGCCCTCAAGCTCTACTGAATCTGTGGCATGAGCTTACCCACACGGTTAGGAGTTTTGTCCCACAGTTGGAGAAGCTCCCTACTGCGTATGATGAAGCAACCACCAACTTCATTGCGGATAGATTGGCAATGCTGTTTGCAGCCAAGGGCGTAAAAGGAAGGCACTTGAAAATAGATCCAGTGACTATGGCAAGTGCCAGGTTGAGCTGGAGGAGGAATCTAGTTTACAAACCAGAAATTGTTGAGAGGATATTTGAGGAGTACACGGCTGATGGAAAGCTGAAAACAGAATACAAAAAAAGGTTATTGGAGGACTTCGCCAGAGGATTGCTCTTGAAGAGGAAAGTCAGAGAAACTGTGATGAAATCCATGAAGCCCGAACTTGCCAGTTCTAAACTGCGTGAGGTCCATTTGACCGCAGAGGCAAGGGAATACTTGAGAAAAAATTATGAAAGATTGCTTAGAGACGTAAAGAGAGTTTCTGCGGAAGATCTGGAAAGAGCAAGGGAAGAGATAAGGAAAGAATTACCTCGTATAGAAGAGTACTTCTGGAACATGAAGAAAGGTAAAGAGAAATTTGGATTGCACATAATCAGGAAGTATTCGGATATCCTCATGAGGCTTAGGGGGAAAGTGTAAAACTAGATCTCTCTAAGCCTCATTAGTCTCCTGTAAGCGAGTTCTTCCCTCAAAAATATATACAAGAAGATCAAACTAGCCAGCACGCTTAGGGTTGCGGAGATTATTTTTACTGTGGTATGGAATACTCCAGTGTCATACAGAAGGAGACCAAAAGATGAAATAAACATAAATAGGAAAGCCAGTGCAAGCGGAGGGCATAGGTAGCTTTTTGGATTTGACAAATACATGTAAACCAGTATTGCGAAGACTGCTAAGAAGAATATCGTGGCGAAGGATTCAATAAAGAGAACAAGGAAATTCACTCGTTACCACCTTTCCTTACCAGGAACGCGACCGTCATTTCGTTGTCCACGTTCCCAGTTATTCTAGCATCTATCACCTCAAATGGTCTGGTTAGGGCTTCCATCTTCTTCCATACTTGATTTTTCGTGTAGTTGTTGCAGAAGTGGGAGATCACTGCATATGCTCCAGGTTTCATAACTCTCTTTATCTCTTGGATCACTGCAGCCTTATCTGCTATGGAGTTTATCATATCAATGCTTATCACCAAATCAAAAGATTCATCTTCAAAGGGCAGTTTTTCCGCGTTTGCCAGCATGACTAGGTATCCTTTTCTCTTTGCTTCCTCCAGCATTTTCTTGTCTACATCCACCCCCACGACATCCAGCTCTACACCCTTGCCCCCCAGATAATCCTCAAAGAGACCAGTTCCTATTCCAACATCCAGGACTTTTCCGTCTAGTGGAACTTGGTTCTGGAGGAGCATGTCCAGTATGCCGTCGTATTTCTTGAACTGTGTTTCCTTCATCCAGGTGTCATATATCAAACTAGAAATTCCCATGAGCATCACCCAAGTTATTCCCTCCTAAAATGTTAAAGAACCCAGAATTTAAAAGTTTTTAGTAATAGAACGAATGCGCCGGCCGGGATTTGAACCCGGGTCACAGGCTTGGGAGGCCTGGGTCCTACCAGGCTAGACTACCGGCGCACCGTTTGCTTACTAGTTTTTGAGTTAGTCCAATATAAAAATTTCTGGCACCACCAGTGAAAGTTTATATACTCACCAGTCATAATGAGATTAGTGTAATTAAGAGGGGAACCAAAGTGGAAGTCTTTGTGGAACTTAGTTTAATACTGGGTTTGACTGTTTTAGTTTCAGCATTAATGCGTCTGTTGAGGCAACCGCTGATAATAGGATACATAATCACTGGGATACTTGTGAGTCCCTACTTTCTGAATTTAATTAGTTACACAGAAGTTTTTGCTGTGTTTTCTCACATTGGTGTTGCGCTTTTGCTCTTCATAGTTGGTCTCAGCCTGAGTCCGAAGATCATAAAGGAAGTTGGAAAGGTTTCTTTGATAACTGGGGTTGGCCAGATTCTTTTTACATCCATTCTTGGATTTGCAATAGCCATGCTTTTGGGCTTCTCTGTTGTGGCATCGCTTTACATTGGAGTGGCGCTCACATTTAGTAGTACCATCATAATCATGAAGCTATTGTCCGATAAGGGTGATTTGGACAAGTTATATGGTAAGATATCAATTGGTTTCCTGCTGGTTCAAGATATGTTTGTTGTATTCCTTTTGATGGTTGTCCCTTCCCTGGTAGGAACTCCCGGAACTACAGGATTGACATGGGGAGATGTGGCTCTTGGTTTCTCCATAATCGCACTTTTGGCAGTTATTAGCATCCGCATACTTCCAAAGCTCTCTAGATTCTTTGCTAAGTCTCATGAGTTTTTGTTCCTCTTTGCTGTTGGTTGGGGTTTGTGCTTGGCCACATTGTTTTACCACATTGGTTTTTCTATGGAGATGGGTGCTTTAATTGCAGGTGTGGCTCTGTCCATATCTCCTTACAGGTATGAGATCAGTTCAAAACTCAGGCCATTGAGAGACTTTTTTATCATTCTTTTCTTCATATACCTAGGATCTCAGATGACGTTTGGAGACATAAGTAACTTCATAATACCTGCGATTGTTTTCTCGCTCTTTATTTTGATAGGAAATCCACTTGTTGTAATAGTGTTGATGAGTTTGATGGGGTACAAAACCAAGACTAGTTTCCAGGCAGGTTTAACCGTTGCCCAGATAAGCGAGTTCTCTCTTATCCTTGTGTCTTTGGGAGTTGCACTTGGACAATTGACAAAGGAAATACTCTCATTGGTTACAGTCATCGGTTTAATAACAATCGCCTGTTCTACGTACTTTATATTGTACTCTGATAAGATTTACCCATACATAGCGAAGTACTTATCCATATTTGAGACCAGGAAAGTCAGAGAAAAGGAGAAAAAGAAATTCAAGGATTATCCAATAGTGTTATTCGGCTGCAACAGGATAGGGTATGACTTCTTGAGAGTCTTTGAGGAAATGAAACAGAAGTTTTTGGTCGTGGATCACGATCCTGAGATAATAGCAAAACTAAGTGAGGAGGGTGTTGATTGTGTTTATGCAGATGTTGATGACGAGTTTTTGAGCGGTATCGATCTAAGTAAATTGAAACTTGTGGTCTCAACAATTCCTGACTTTGACACTAACATGCTTCTAATCACCAAGATAAGACAAGTGAACAAGAAGGCGATAATATTAGTTGTGGCTTATGACATTGACGATGCAGAAAGCCTATACGAAGCTGGTGCTACCTATGTGATTATGCCCCACTTCCTTGGATCTCAATACTCATCCATGTTGATTAAGAAGTACGGTCTTGATATCAGGAAATTTGCACAAGAGAGAAACAAACATAGAAAATACTTGAAATTGAAGAAGAAACTTGGTCACAAACACCCGAAGGCTGAAAAGCACAGATAACTTTTATTTTCTTTTATCACTCAACATTTTTCTCTTGTTTTTTATTAGGCGGTCAAGATATCTCTGTTCAAGTTTGTCATAAACCTTGGTCTTTTCCCAGGAGTATGTCCCGGTGAGGTGGGCGACTATATCTCTCTCCTCATCAGACAGCAGTACCTTGTTCTTTAGTTTGTGCATGATTTCGTCTATAACATCTTCATCTTCTTTGGACAGTCTTTTTCTTCTTTTCAACTTCTCCTTTTTGTTTCTTAGAAAGTTGATTAACTGTTCATGATGTGTGCTAGCCATACGGTCTAGATATCTGTCTAGTTCATCCATGTTATCAAAGGTTGGATTCTCCACGAAGTTCTCTAACCGGAGTATTATCTCCCTCACATCCCTGTAAGCTGGATCCAGAGCGCGTAGGATCTTGAGACCCATATCTAAATTTGTGCCGATATCTGAGAACCTTTTTATGCTTTCCAGTTCTTGTTTGCTCGCCTTGTTGAATGCAACGCCCTTGATAATCTCCCTCAACGCCCTGCGAATCAGCCATTTTTCCTTAATTTGCGTATATACACCCGTAAGTATGTGGAACTGCCGATACCCTAGGAATCCTCTATCCTCTAAGATACCGAGGGATGTCATTAACCGCTTGTACTCTGGAACTTCCTCCAACGGTTTGCGGTAGGATGTGACGTGGAGGAGTAGGGACAATCCCTTCACAATCTTGTACAGTGGCCTGATGATTCTCTCTGCTTGTCGGGGATTGGTTTTTAGTAGTTCCTCTGCCTTCACAATTTGCTTTCTGATCCTCTCGTTAACTTCCGGATCCAACCTATCAAAGTACCATTTGGAGGTATGATAACTCAATGTCTTTAACTTCTTGAGGTTTCTAGACAATGCTTTAATGTTGACCTCTCTCTTGGTTGTCATCTATTCCTCCCTCACATCAAAATAAACTCTCCTGTTGTTCTTTCCTTTGTTCTCAAACTTCAAAACTTGTATTCTCCCGCATTCCCTGGTATTTGCCACGTGTGGTCCACCATCCGCCTGGATATCCACTCCTTCTATCTCAACTATTCTAAGCTCCTTGACCTCTGGCGGCATCTTGCTGGCTAGCTTTACTATGCCTGGGATTTTCATCGCTTCTTCCCTAGGCAAGAAATATATTTTAACTGGATGTCCTTCTTCCAGTATGCGATTCGCTTCCTCCACGTATCTCATGAACTCATCCCTATCAAATTTTTCTAGGGAGAAATCCATTCTAGACTTCCCCATGTCCAGGTAATTTCCAGTTATTAATGCTCCGGATCTCTTGTGGACGACTGCAGCCAAGACGTGCACGGCCGTGTGCAGTCTCATGAGTTTGTATCTTCTGTCCCAGTCTAGTGTGCAGTGGACTTTTTGCCCAGGATCCAATCCTTCTCTGTCCAGTTCCAAGCTTACCAATCCTTCAAACTTGCCAGAGTAAACCACTTTGTATTCCTCTCCAGACTCAGTTATTATCTTTCCAGTGTCCCAGGCCAGTCCACCGGATTTTGGATAAAAGTTTACTGGATTTATGACTGCGTATTTCCCATTGGTTTTAACGACCTCTGCGTCCCATTCTTTAACATAGCAGTCAGTCATCCAGAGCATTTCTTGGTTCATTTTGACCACCGTTTTCTCCAGCGAACGATATTCCCTTATTTTGTTCGATGTAACGAACA
>JAJRYR010000025.1 GCA_024275655.1 archaeon
CATTGATCGTGGTTGTCCTAGTCATATCATTCGTGACCGTAATTGTGGACAATTGGGTAACTGAGATGTACGATAGAATTGAATTTACTAAGATGCAAAGCTTGGCGATGGACCTAGCTAGTTATGAGTACTACAACAGAAATTTACCAGATGTTGATATTGGTCCATATGTAATTGGGCCAATTAAAGGCTCATACAAAGGATCAGACTGCGTCGTTTCAATCCGAGGAACTGGTGACAATCAGGTGAAGGTTTATGTCTGCAAGTAGGGGCATAGTGTTCAGTGCTGAGGCGGTTTTTGCAGTGTCAATATTTCTAGCCTTGCTCCTTGCCATCTTGGCTGTTTCACACAACTTCTCTTCTCCAGATTATTCATTTGAGCAATCTATGGTCGTTGCTCATGACATGCTTGTGAACGCGTCGGATAATCCCCCAGAAGGGTACATTTCTGATGAGGCTGTTTGCTTGTCTGAGAAGGGGTACGTTGCCAAGTTAAAGGTTAGTGACTACGAGCTGAGGCACGTGGAGGTATGCATGAAATGAAGGGGTTCATAAATTCCTGGGTAATTGGTTTGATTGCATTGTCGCTGGTGGTGTTGTCGTATACTATGTACTCCACAGACGTGGATTTGAGCAATGCAAAAACGGGCTATCTTGCCGAATTGGCTAGGTGGTATGGTGACTTGGCCTACGTGTCTGCCCAGGCAGGTGTTTGTGATAGAGATGCTTTGAAAACAAACATAAAGGATTCCAGTTTGGTAAAAATGACCAGCAACGGTAGAGAGAGAAACATAGCATTTAAGACTGATCTTGTCTCTGCTAATATCTCTTTTGTAAAGAATTATCCTCCGTACATTGATCTTTATGAGCCCAACAACGGTGTGATAGATTGCTCCGGAGGCGTGGCTAGATTTTCCTGGTACGCCTGTGAACCAGATAGGGACCGAACAACGTTCTACCTTTACCAGGACAAGAAGCTTATAGGGAGCTGTGTTGACTGCACGAGCTTGTCTGTGGACTGCAATGAGTTGGATCAAGGTATGAGTACATTTACATTGAGAGCAAGCGATGGGCAGTTAGAAGCTAGTGATTCTTTTGTGGCTGAGGTGGTTATTTAGGATCTGTTGGCTATCCACTCTAAGTAATTTTGTGGTTTCATACCTCTCCTCTTTGCCAGCTTTCTAATGGCTTTGTCCACGCCCGACCCATACTGGGCGGCCTTCTTTGGTCTGTTGACGATGAAATCTGGAACTCCTTCCTCCTTTGCAATTTGCCTGAGCACCTGCTTCTTCATTTCGCCCAATTTAAGGCTTGGATGCAAGTTCATGGCTTCCTTGACAACATCCAGGTCTAGGAATGGCAATCTAAGTTCAACTGAGTTTGCCATAGTTGCTAGGTCATCTCTGTAGAGATCTCTATCCCACATTGTTTCTAATCCGTCCCACATTGCTTGATTTAGACCTTCCCATCCACCTTGCTTGTATGCTTCTATGTGCCTTTCATAACCAGCAAACAATTCCTCGGTACCCAATCCCGAGAATATGACCTTTATGCCGTCTTCTCTAGCTTTCTTTGATGCAATGTAGAATGGGAATGCAACGCCAATTTTCATAACATTTGTGGTTTCTAGTTGCTTTACCAGATATGGTAGCTCCCCTTCCACCTGCTTCAGATCAAGTTCTTCAACTACTAGATCTATTCCCATTTCTTCACTAGCTCTTTTCGCAAATGCTACATCTTGTGAATCTGGAAAACCAGCAGTGTATGCCTTTACCTTTACATGCTCACTCAATAGCACGTAAAGAAGCGTGGAATCCACACCACCAGAGAACAGCAATGCAACCTCCTTCAGTCCCTTGGTCCTTTTCTCAACCGCCTTTTCTATGTACTTCTTCAAATCTTTGTGTGTTCTCTTTTTTGGAGGGACCCGCTCCAACCTCACCCTGGTCCTCTCAGCAATTCCCTTCTTTGTCAACACCAATCTCTCGCCTGGTAGCACTGGCCAGGCATCTCTCTCAATAGCCTTTGCCTCACTAGCAAACTTTGGTCTGCCATCAACAGAAATCCACAAGGGCTTTACTCCCAGGATGTCCCTACCTAACCAAACCTCTTCTGAGTTTATGTCCGGGATGAATGCAAAGGCATACACACCATCTACTTTGCTCAAACCGTCAAATCCATACCTTTTCAATATCTTAAACAATGCTTCTGCATCATTCTTGGCTTTGAAGTCTCTGTAGTTGTATATTTCCCCATTGAAAACCAATGCAGATTTGCCATCACTAATTGGCTGGGGGTTGTTTCCAACGATTGGCAGGAGATTGTGACCCAAAATCCCTTTTGCCCTCTTGTCCAGTGAATCGTAGTCTTTGCTAGTGATGACCTCTCCATCTTCAGTTAATAGTCCCCATCCCTCTGGACCTCTATGTTCCAGCCTGGAGATGAGTTTCCCTACTGTGCCTCCTCCAACAATCCCAGATATCCCACACATGTCTTACGCCTTCTTTAGTTCTTCTAGAGTCGCGTCAACGTATACAACATCTCCTATGCTAGACACTAGCTTGAAAGGAACTTTTACTCTCAGGTTCACAACCTTTCCCAGAACTCCAGCAGGAATGGTGATTAGGAACTTTATTTTGCCCTTTGGATCAAAATCAATATCCTCAACAAGGCCGATTCTCTCCCCGTTTTTGTCAATGACTTCCATACCCTTCATTTCTGAGAATAACATGTTAAGTATTTAGAATTCTGAAATATAAAAAATTAAGGCTTCTCAAGAACAACAACGCTCTCCCTTAACAAACCGACCTTAGCGGTTCTATTCTTCATGCACCATCTTTGGTTTGCTACCCATATGTCCTTAAGTATCAAGCCAATTTCTTCTGCCATTTGCCCTAGAATCACATCGCTCTCTATAACCTTATGCGGAAAACAACCATTTCCAACAACGATTAAGCATACTCCACCCGGTTTGAGTACCCTAAACATTTCATGTAAAGCTTGCTTCATATCTTTAAAGTAATGGAAGGCTACTAGAGGATCTTTAGGATCCAAGTATTTACTTAGCTCCAGTATATCCTCTTCACTTACCTTTGCATCAAGTCCAATTGCAGAGTGAATTAAGTTACTGACCCTCATATGCGGAAAGAAGAGCTCCATCTCAATTGAGTAAACTTTTGTGTATTCAATCTTGTTAAGATAAGGCGGTGAAGTTACAATCATATCAATGGAATTGTCTTCTAGGTCTATCTGCCTAGCATCACCAACACTGGCGTAAGCAGGCACGGGTTTGAATTTTATTCTCTCTAGATCCTTAATCATTTTCTTTATTGTTCTTTTCAGCATTTCCCTCAATGGTGGAACTGGTCGCTTTCTAAACTTCAGCACGGCGCCGTCCTTGAATGCATAACTGCATTTGTTTGCAGAGTTAATTAGTGCCAGCAGGAAGAAATCTCTAACTTTTTCATCAGGTATTCCTGTGATTATCTCTCTGAAGAACAGCACATCGTCTAGAATGTGTCTGTTGAATGCCCTCTTGACTAATCCGGACACCTCTGCATCGACCTTGTAAAATTTTTGTTTGAATAACCAGTCTTTCCATCTTCTCAATTCTTCAATATCGTAATTCCTAGTCTTTACTCTAGAAGCAAAAACTGCTAAAGGAGAAACATCAAATCCATAGCTGGTCACACCATACTCCCGACTTGCAACCAATGTGGTTCCAACCCCCATAAATGGATCCAACACAGTCTTTTCCGGGTTTGGTTCTAGATCAAATTCTTCAAACATCTGAATAACGAAGTCCCTTGAAAAACCCTCTTTGTAGTAGAACCAGGAATACACTGGAAGTTTCTTATTCGGAACGAATGTAACCAGTGGTCCAAGCTCAGGTCTTGATAGCATTTTCCCACCTTAACTCAAAGTGTAGTAGTACTCTCCTCTTTCCTTTTGCTCTCTATCCTTTTGGGATCCGGGTTTGTTCACTCTAGGCCTACCGTTCTCTGGATCTCTTCTGAATGTTATGTCCATTTCCTTCAAGAACTTGTTCATACCCTCTCTCATATCCATGGGGGCAGAGGCGAAACCAATTTGTCCTGGCTCCCCGCTGAATACTATCAATCTGTTTGATACGTAATCTATGAATGTTATATCGTGGTCTATTACGACCGTGGTCTTTCTAGTTTTTTCAGAAACTGTTCTTATTATGTCTGAAAACCTCAATCTTTGCTCTATGTCTAGGAAGGCACTTGGTTCATCCAGGAGGCAAATGTCTGCCTTTCTAGCTAGTGCTACTCCGACACTGAGCCTCTGCAATTCCCCCCCAGATAGATCCTGAACTTGTTTCTCCATGAGGTCCTGCAATTCTTTCCTTATGTATGCTGAGAATATCTCCTGATCTATGTCCTGTGTGGCTATGTACTCCCTGACTGTCCCATCAAAATCTAGACTTATGTACTGTGGCTTGTATGAAATTTTTAATTTCATATCCAACTTGCCGTCATCGTGATCTAGCTCTCCAGCGAGGATTGTTAGGAAGGTTGTTTTTCCAATAGCGTTTGGACCAACTATCCCAACAACCTCTCCTATCCTCAGTTCACCACCCTCTGCCTCCAACCTAAAATGTTCGTATGTCTTGGTAAACCCAGGATATTCCACAAGTGTTTTGCCTTTCCAATCACTTGAGGGTGGCTTTACCTCAAACTTTATTGCTTTTTCTCTAATCCTCATGTTCTCTGCACGGAGGTAACCGTCCAAGTACTCGTTTATCCCGTTTCTGGCAGATTTGAGCGTAGAAACGATTCCATATGTCCCAGGTTTACCATACAACACATGAACCCAATTACTCAAGTAATCTAGGACAACAAGATCGTGTTCCACCAGCATAAACCTTTCCTTCTCAGATAACTTTGATATCAATCTGGCAAATCTCATCCTTTCCCTTATATCCAAGAAGCTAGACGGTTCATCCAGAAAATACAAGTCCGCTTTCCTAGAGATGGCCACCAGGATAGCCACTCTTTGTAATTCTCCCCCGGATAGTTCTCCTAACTTCCTGTCAAATAACTTCCAGACCCCCAGTTCCTTTGCTAGTTCTTCGATCTCTTCCCACTCTATGTCCGCAGTTTGTTTCACCAGTTCTCTAACAGTGCCCTTGAAGACACTCGGTATTCTATCAACTTCTTGTGGTTTAAAGGAAACTCTTATCTTTCCAGCTTTCAGCGCCTCTAAATAACTTTGGATTTCATGACCTTTAAACCTCTCAATTACTTCTTCCCAGCTGGTAGATTCCTTTCCTAGATTTGGCATCAACTTTCCAGCCAGAATTTTCATTATAGTTGTTTTTCCAATTCCATTTTGTCCTATCAAGCTGACAACCCCTTCTCTGGGAACTGGCAAACCAAATACTCTAAAACCGTTCTTGCCATATTGGTGGACAGGATTGTCCTTAAGCTCGGGGAGATTGACTATGCTTATTGCGTTGTATGGGCACTTTTTCACGCAGATCCCACAACCCGTGCAGAGATCCTCATTTATCACTGGGTAGCCTGTTTCTTCTTCTACCACTATGGTTTCCTCGCCCATCCTGACTCCAGGGCAAACTCTCTGACAGATGTACCCACACCTTTCCTTTTTACACTTGTCTCTTTTTAGCACTGCGATTCTCATAGCGTTCCCTCTTTGGCAGTTTTCACTAGGACATGCAAAATCTTTTAGTATTCGAGGATTATAAATCTACTCATGCAGGTTTTGAAACAGGACTATCCTAGCATAACACTGCTGCCAGAGAACCTTGCAGATCTTTGGTATTTGGAGAAGATAGTAGACCCTGGAGATGAAATAGCTAGTGTTACATTTAGAAAGTTTAAGACAGAGACAGGGGAGAGCGAGAGAAAGAGAGTCTGGATAAAGATACGAGTGGAGAAGGTGGACTTTCAAAGATTTTCAAATGTTCTGAGAGTTTTGGGGACAATCCTGGAGGGGAGACCAGAGGAATTGGTTAGCTTTGGTAGTCATCACACAATAGAGATAAGCCCGGGCACTTCTTTTACACTCACGAAGAAGAAATGGTTGAATTATCACAAAACTATGATAGAGAGAGCGATACAAGCTAGCAAAAAGCCAAAGTTAGTTTTAGTGGCTATGGATGATGATCAAGCTAGCATATACGTCCTGAGGGAGGTTGGACTAGATCCCCTAGCTGAATTGTACTGCCAGGGAAAGGGTAAATGGAAAGAGGTAGATGAAAGTGTGAAGCTAAATTACTTCCATTCCATCGCCAAGTCCCTTTCTGGAACAGATGCACCTAACATAATAATTGGTGGCCCAGGATTTGCTAAGGAGGAGTTTAAGGAGTTTTGCAAGGAGAATTATCCTGAGCTGATGAAGAAACTAGTTATGGTGGATGTAAGTTCTGCTGGGAGAGCAGGAATAAATGAAATTCTGTCCAGACCAGAGATAAATAGAGTACTAGAGGAAGCTAGAATAGCCAGGGAAACAAAGCTGGTGAATGAGCTCCTGGCGGAGATTGGTAAGGATGGCCTAGCAACCTACGGACTATCTAGCGTGGAGGAAGCTTTGGATTATGGAGCAGTGGAAAAATTGTTGATTACTGAGGGGTTCTTTTCTGAGAACAGAGAGAAGTGTGAGGAGCTAATGCAGAAGGCAGAACAAACTAGGGCAGAAATTTTTGTTGTTGGTGAAGATCACGATGCTGGAAAGCAGTTGAAGGCTTTAGGAGGCGTGGCAGCCATTTTAAGGTTCAAGATTTAATTCCTTTGAAAATTCCTTCTTGAATTCCTCAGCGAATCTCTCCCACTGCTTTGCGTTTCTATCCATTCTTGCATTTGCCTCTTCCACAAGTATCTCTCCATATTCTTCAGTGATCAGTATTTTGCCGTGGAATTTCACTGGAACCTCCATTTTTTGAGTACCCTCTAGTTCTATTTGTATTCTCTCTGGTTTTATGCTGAAGATTCCTCCCCTCTTTATACCTGCACGAGTTTTTACCTCTACGAATCTCCTGGCATGCTCTATGTCTTTTACAGAGACATGTAGGATCAGTGGATCCATCTTGAACCAGACATACTTTCCTTCCACACTTTGTAGAGAGTTCCAGAATTCATCAAAGCTTATCTTCCTGTGCCATTTTGCCAAAAACGCGGAATCCTTCTTTAGACCGGTGGGAACATCTAGAAGTATGATCCTCCCGTAGCAGGAGCTACTGGTGGCAAAAAACGGCAAAGCATTTATGAGATCTAAGTACGGCAAAACCTCTACGTCCACTAGCCCGGCTTCCTTTGCTTTTTCCAATCTAGAAAGTAGGTTTTCCCGTATCTTCTCCCACTCCATACTATCACTTTTTAGCTAGTAAAGCCAACTCTGCTAGCAACGCTTCTAGTTGCAATCTTTCATTTGCACCCTCTGTGACTCTAAAGTTTGCTTCTCCTATGCGGTCAATTATCTCTAGCTTTGCTCTATCATCCATGTCCATCTCAATAACTTCTCTGTGCAGCTGCAACAGTATGTCCTCTGCAGACAATCCATACTCGTACAATAGTTTATCCAGTTGTTTCCTAGCCTCTGTAAATTTCCCCTTCAGAGCCAGGTCAACCATCTTCCTAGCTTCCTCTGGTTTTGCCCTACTGGCGACCTTGAACACGACATTCTCTGTTATCTTCTTGCTAATTATTGCGGCTACCTGCAGTGTATTTATCGCCTTTCTCATGTCTCCTTCAGCAACGTATACTATGGCCTTGTATCCATCGTCAGTAACATGCAGTTTTTCCTTTTCTGCGATGTACTTCAGTCTCTTGATGATATCCTCATCACTTAGAGGCTTAAATCTGAACAACGCACACCTGGATTGTATTGGTTCTATTATTTTACTGGAGTAATTACAAGAGAGTATGAACCTACACGTTCTTGCATATTTTTCCATTGTTCTTCTCAATGCCTGTTGCGCATCTCTAGTCAATGCATCGGCCTCATCTAGGAATATTATCTTGAATGATACATCCCCATATGGAAGAGTAGCCGCAAAGTCTTTTATCTTTCCTCTTATAACATCTATTCCTCTTTCATCACTTGCATTCAACTCTAGAAAGTTTCTACTTATGTTTTCTCCATACAATTCATGAGCTAGAGCAAGTGCAGAGGCAGTTTTACCAATTCCTGCCCTTCCAGCGAAAAGCATTGATGGCATGTTTTTTGCTTTCACGTATGCCTTTAGTCTTTTCACTATCTCTTCCTGCCCCACCACATCGTCCAGTTTCTTTGGTCTGTACTTCTCGACCCATGGTAGATCAAAGTCTGGCATTTGTATCACCCTAGCCAATGGTATAAGTATTTATAGCGAGGTTGCTTATTAATATTAGGTGGTAAGATGCAGGCCAAAAAGATTATAGTTACGACCACTGAGAACGTACCCGGGTACGAGGTATCAGAATATCTTGGCTTGGTTTGGGGATCAAGTGTCAGAGCAAAATTCATAGGCCACGATATTCTAGCTGTCTTGAAGACCATTGTTGGAGGAGAGGTTCATCCATACACGAAAATGACTAATGAAGCAAGATTGGATGTTATCAGAAGAGTTGTAGAGAACGCCAAGAGACTTGGAGCAGATGCAGTTATCGGTTTCAAGATGAATTCTGCACAGGTCATTCCTGGAACAATAGAAATTATGGGGTATGGAACCGCAGTAAAATTAAAGAAGAAAGGAAAGAGGTAATGGACATGGACTGGAAAGATATTGTACTTGGTTTGGTAGGTCTAGGGATCTCAATTGGGATTTCTTACTATGTGGCTTGGACAGTCCCTTGGTTGCTAACATTTGTAGGTTTGTACTTGCTAGGCATAGCAATAGCTTGGGCATGGGAGAGCTGGACAGGATATCCTGCATACTACTCAATTATTGTTACAGTATTCTCTTTCCTCATTGGTGTCTACCTTCTGGTTGGAGGCAGTGCCTGGAACTTGCTAACGAAGAGCTGGTGCCCAATACCTCCTTGTGTGCCTTTGTTTTGGGTTCTATTGGTGTTAGTTATAGGCAACGCAGTTTTCATTGCCAGACCATATTTTAATAAGCTAGTTCAAAAATAGAGGGATGAAGGTTTATTGGGAGTCATACGGGTGTTCTGCCAATCAGGCAGATATGGAAAGGATACTAGGTATTCTGAGATCTATAGGGTTTGAACCAACTGAAGATCCTAGGAGCGCAGATATAATTATTCTGAATACCTGTGCAGTTAAACTAACCACTGAGAATAGGATGATTTCTAGATATAGAGCCCTAGCAAAATTTGGAAAACCAGTGATTATCACAGGTTGCTTACCTAGAATGAATCTAAAGAGATGTAGTAAGGATTGTAAGGGATTTGCGGCTATCTTGGATCCAAATGCTATAGACAAGCTCCCAGAAGTTTTGACTAGGGTTCTAAGTGGAGAAAGAGGAATTGTTGAGTTCTCTCAACCTCACTGGGATATATTTGCTTTGCCTAGCGTGCAGTTGCACAAGGTTATACGCATAATACCCATATCCTATGGGTGTCTCGGAAACTGTGCATTCTGTGGAGTGAAGAATGTTAGAGGGAAACTGGTTTCTGTTCCGATTTCTGAGATAAGGAGAGATTTTGAACTGGCCCTAAAAGCTGGAAAGAAGGAATTTTGGATAACTAGCCAAGATAATGGGGTCTATGGATGGGACATAGGTACGAATTTGAATGCGCTATTAAAGGCGTTGCTGGAAGTAGAGGGCAAATATAGGATCAGGGTAGGGATGATGAACCCAGGTGGAGCGAAAACCCTTTTACCAGAGATATTTGAGTACTTCAATGATGACAGGGTTTACAAGTTTGTTCACATTCCAGTCCAGAGCGGGAGCAATGCCGTTTTGAGGGCAATGAAGAGACAGCACACAGTGGAGGATTTTGTTAAGCTTGTGGACAAGTTCAGATCTGCGGTCCCCGATATCACTATTTCCACAGATATAATAGTTGGATTCCCAGGAGAGACCGAGGAGGACTTCCAGGCGACCGTGGATCTAATAAAAGAAACTAGGCCAGACATAGTTAATGTGTCAAAGTTCTATCCTAGACCAGGAACAGAAGCTGAAAGGATGAAGAAAGTCCCAACCCAAATCATCTCTCAAAGAACTAGGGAGCTGGCAAAGCTAGTGGAGGAAATAGCCTACGAATCAAACAAGAGAATGATTGGGAGGGTGGAGGAAATACTAGTTTCTGATGAGAAAGATGGCAAGCCCGTTGGTAGGACTGGGAACTACAAGCAGGTATTCTTTGACGAGCCGGTTGAGCTAGGGGAATTTTACATGGCTAAAATAATAAGAGCGGGAAAGCGGTCATTAAGGGCAAAGTTGTCTGAGGATAAAAATATTTAACCTGGGCATGCCTAATTACATCATGACATTTGGAAATGTTTTGAAGGATACTGTGGAGACGTATGAGAGGATCATTGATCTGATTTTGCCATTGGGTCTTCTGGTACTCTTTGTTTCCAGTTTCCTGATGTTGGCCGCCACCTACATCACTGGTGGAGCTGGATTCGTGAGATACCTAGATATTCTCTATTCAAGTCCGATGGATGGGATAATAGCATTGATTGTTGCTGGAATGGGGCTGTTTGCCTTTTCGTTCCTGTCTGTTGGCGTCACAGCATTGGTTAAATTCAAGAGGACACTGGACGATGTCTCTTTCATAAAGCTAGCAAACAGGGCAGTTTCCTACTCTCTGAAAGTAAGCATTGCATGGTTTTTCCTAGCCCTCGCATCATTCATACTAGGAGTTATCTTAAAGGCATTTTCCGTGCCAGACATAATCTTAGCTCTGGTTTTCATTGTGATGTGGTGGGGCGCAATATTCCTCCCTCAAATCGTTGTCTTGGAGGAGCTTCCATTTCTAAAAGCTTTGGCCGCTAGCCTTCGATACTCTCTGAAGCACCCAGGACAAGTTGTGATATACTATATCCTTTCCCTAGTTTTTGTGGGCTTGATAATCGTGGCGGAGACAACACTAGAGCAGCTTCCATTCTTCTATTGGACAGCACCATTTATTTCCAGCATACTGCTGTTCATATTTGTAGTCCCATTCCTCGAAATACTGAAGTGTGAATTTTACTTGGCAACAAAGTATAGAATAACCACTGCTGGATTGAAGTGATTGGATGGTGGGGAGGAAGTTTGTAGTAGTCACTGGAGGGGTTTTCTCTAGTTTGGGTAAAGGCATATTCACCAGTAGTTTGGGCAAACTCTTACAAGCTAAAGGGTACAAGGTCGTACCTGTTAAATTTGATGGGTATCTGAATGTAGATGCTGGAACAATGAATCCGTTTAGGCATGGGGAAGTCTTTGTTTTGGATGATGGAACAGAATGCGATATGGACCTAGGAAACTACGAAAGGTTCCTAGGAATAACTATGAACTGGTGGAATAATCCAACAGGGGGTAAGATATTCCAACTGGTTTTGAACAAGGAGAGAAGGGGAGAGTACTTAGGGAGGGATGTCCAATTTATCCCACATGTTACAGAGGAAATAAAAAACTGGATTAAGAAGGTTGGCGATGATTTTGATGCAGATATCGTTTTGGTGGAGGTAGGGGGAACAGTTGGAGATATAGAGAACAGCTACTTCATTGAAGCCATGAGGCAGCTTAGGGCAGAGGTTGGACAAAACAACTTAATATTTATTCATCTAACCTATGTTCCTGAACCTTCCAGTGTTGGTGAGCAGAAGACAAAACCAACGCAACATTCCGTTAGAATGCTACAGAGCATGGGAATACAGCCGGATATTATAGTTGCAAGGAGCGAGAGGCCGATAACTGATAAGGTTAAAAAGAAAATAGCTTTGTATTGTAATGTCCCGGAGGATCACGTGATATCAGACCACAACCTGGAGACAATCTACCAAGTACCTTTCTTGCTAGAAGAGCAAGGTTTGCACAAGCTGGTTCTTGATCATTTAGGGCTAGAAGATAGAGATCAAGATATGTCCGAATGGAGGAGACTTGTAAATAATATCTTGAACCCAGACCACGAGGTTACCATTGCCATTGTGGGCAAGTATACAGATGTTAGAGATGCCTATGCTAGCGTAAAGGAAGCGTTAATACACTCCGGCGCATGGGAGAAGGCCAGAGTGAAGATTAAATGGGTGGAAGCTAGTGATTATGATGACAAAGACATTGCGCCAGCATTAGAAGGCGTGGATGGGATTATTGTTCCTGGAGGATTTGGTGCCAGAGGAGCAGAGGGAAAGATTAGAGCAATAAGATATGCCAGGGAAAATGATATCCCCTTCTTGGGTTTATGTTTTGGTTTTCAGCTGGCAGTGGTGGAGTTTGCTAGGAGTGTTTGTGGCATGGAAAATGCCAACACAACAGAGATTGAGCCTGATACTCCTTATCCAGTAATAGATATTCTTCCAGAACAAAGGGAGATAGACAGATTGGGAGGAACCATGAGGTTAGGAGCGTATCCTGCAAAATTGAAACCAGGGAGTTTAGTCCATAAGTTGTATGGAAAGCAGATAGTTTACGAGAGACATAGACACAGGTATGAAGTAAATCCAGAATATATCCAGGATTTGGAGGCAGGAGGTTTAATCTTCTCTGGCAGGTCCCCGGATGGGAAGTTGATGGAGTTCCTGGAGATTCCTGGGCGCCGATATTTTGTCGCTACTCAGGCTCACCCAGAGCTGAAATCAAGATTAGAGAGCCCCGCACCTCTATTTTTAGGTTTGGTTAGGGCCGCTTTGGGTAGGGATCCTGAGAAATTTAAACCAGAAAGTTCATAACAACCAGGATGCGAATCATCATTGCAGAGAAGGACAAGGCAGCCAAGAGGATCGCAGAAATATTGAGCAATGGGAAGGTTAAGGTTCTAAAAGAGGGAAAGGTGAAGGTGTACGATATAGGAGAGTTTAATGGAGAGGACACCTTTGTTATCCCTCTTTCTGGTCACATTGTGGATGTGGATTTTGATAGGGATTTTTCTTCTTGGAAGAATTCCAGTTTGTGGGATATTGTTGATGCGGGGTTTACCTACAAACCAAGTAGAAGAGATATAGCCAGGATATTAGAGGATTATGGGAAGTTGGCTAGCCGAGTAACTATTGCCACAGACTTTGATAGAGAAGGAGAGGCGATAGGTAGAGAAGCATTGAACATCATTAGAAAGGTGAACCCAGACATACGTGTAGATAGAGCTAGGTTTTCAGCAATAACTCCCAAAGAGATAAAAGAAGCGTTCAAGGAGGAAAATCTTCACGAGTTAGATGAGGCCCTAGCTGATTATGCTGATGCTAGAAGGGAGATAGATCTTGCCTGGGGTGCAGTGTTAACTAGGTTCATCTCCCTCACCAGTGGAAAGTTGGGCAGAGATTTTCTGTCCGTTGGGAGGGTTCAAACTCCAACTCTAGCATTAATAGTAAACAG
>JAJRYR010000026.1 GCA_024275655.1 archaeon
ACACTTCTATTTGTTTGGAAGTATATGTCTGTCCTGTCTGGGTCCAGACCTAGAGCGAAATAGTTTGCTAGGTAGTTTATTGCACTCTCCCTAATCTCTTCTGGAGTTCTTTTTCGGACGGTCCTTGCCTCAACATCCGCTATTAGCAGCGATATGGGAATCCCCAATCCCTGATAAAACACCAGCTGATCAACAACCATCTTATGCCCCAAATGGAAAGGTCCCGAGGGCATCATTCCAGTGAGGATGGATACCTTTTTTCCCTCCTTGAAGTCCTTCCACCAGAGATCAAAATCCCTATGTCCAAATATTATTCCTCTCCTGAATAGGTGATTCTTAGAGAGCTCCTCATCCTCAAACATTGGCTTTATGCCAAACTCTTGAAACAATTTCTCGTAGTCTATTATACTTGAACCCCAGGGATCTATCTGCATAAAACCACCACTAGTATTTTTAATCTCTTTGTAGTTAAATGTTTTGTAATATTAATCTTTGCAGTCTCTGGTGATGTTATGTACTCCAACCTAGACATACTTAGGGCAATAAAATCTGGTGAACTCCTAATCGAGCCTTTTGATCCTAGAATGCTAAAGCCAAATGCAATCTCCCTTAGATTAGACAATGTATTTGCAATTCCAAAGGGAGGGGAAATAGACCCCATAAGTAGCCAGGATGTATCCGATTATTATGAAATAGTTGAGATTGGTGAGGAAGAGAAGTTTGCCCTGGCTCCTGGTGATTTTATACTAGCAAGAACATATGAAAAGGTGGCACTAAGCAACAAGATTGCTATGCTCGTTGAGGGGAGATCCACATTAGCTAGATTGGGGATCTCAGTTACTCAAACGGCCATGGTGATAGAATCCGGACACGGATTCCCAGAAAAGCATTTGGCCAAACCTAGAAAGATTGTCCTGGAAATAGCAAATGTCGGACCGTTTAACGTGTACCTAACTCCTGGAATGAAAATAGCAAAGGGTACCATCATTGAACTGGACACACCAACTGACATGCCGTACGACAGCATAGGAAGGTACGGCAAGAAGAAGGATCTGGACGATCTACTCCCTGTTCTGGATTCTGGGAAAATCTAGGTGAGATTTATAAGATGTGAATTCCCAAAATCTATGCAATGAAATGGATCAAGGATAGCGTTTACGGTGATGTGCAAATAGATTCCTTGGTAGAGGAATTGATAGACACTCCTCAAATGCAAAGGTTGAGGAGGCTTTCCCAGATACCCTTCGCAAACCTTGTCTACCCAGGTGCAAACCACACTAGGTTTGAACATTCTCTAGGGGTCTACTACCTAACTGAAAAATTCTGCAATTATGCTGGGATCAAAGGAGAACTAGCACAAATAATGAAACTCTACGGGTTACTGCATGATGTGGGCCACACAGCATTCCCACACGTGCTGGAGCACATTTTAATAGAAAAGGCAGATATGACCCACGAGGATGTTGGGCTAAAAATCATTGAAAAGAGTCAAATTTCAGATATACTCAAAGCCAATGGATATGAACCTAGGGACCTGGAAAGAGTCTTAACAACCCCCGAAGGGAAGGCAATTACTGGCCACTTAGGTACTGATAGGGTGGACTACTTGCTGAGAGACAGCAAGTATACTGGCGTAGCGTACGGTATAATTGACGTGGATAGGTTGATGAGAAAGCAGATGGTGAGAAATGGTCAGTTGGTTCTGGATATTTCTGGTTTATCCTCTGCAGAGTACTTGCTGATAGCCAGGTTTATGATGTTTGCTAGTGTGTACAACCATAAAACAAAGGCCACTGCCTCACTAATGATTGACAAAGCAGTGACTAGGGCATTGGAAGAGGATACAATCTCAGTGAATGATATAATAACACTGGATGACTGGTCGTTGAGCTTCAAATTGATAAATGCTGGAGGGGAAACTGGAAAATTGGTTAAGGACATAATGAATAGAAACCTGTACAAGAGAGTGTTTGAAAAAAGATTGAAGGACTTTAAGAACTGGTTATTCCTCGGGGGGATGACTAGAAAGCAAATGAGAACCATCGAAAGAGAGATTGCAGAAGATGCTGGGGTCTCTGATTTAGATGTAATATTTTACATACCCACACCTTGGTTCCGAAAATTATCTATCAAGGTTTGGTACAAGGATGACATATACAACATACGTGAGATCTCGCTAATATCCAGGATACTAAATGAAGCCCAGTGGGATTATATGTATGTTTATGTACTATCTAAGAAGGACGTAATGGAAAGAGTAAAACCTCACGCCGAGCGCGTAATGAAAGCCATTGAGGAGGAAAGACTGTAGGTGATGTTATGCTCGTGTTTACAAAGGGGAAGATATGGGTAACAAACCCTGGGCTCGCAGGTGAGCTTATCGCTAGAGGTTTTGGAGAAGAGCTGGACGGTAAGTTATTGTTGGCTCCTGAGGAAGCATTGTATCTCTCAGAAAAACGGAAAAGCATGATCATCGTGGACGAGAATGACAAACCACTGACATTTGAGGATCTCATGAAATTCTTTTCAAAGAAGGACAAGGAATTTCCACTAAAGTACATAGTATATAGGGACTTGAGAGATAGAGGGTATGTGGTAAAAACTGGTTTTAAATTTGGCACTCACTTTAGGGTATATCCCAGAGGAACAAAGCCAGGCGAAGGACATGCCGCCTGGTTGGTTCACGTAATAGAAGAAGACCATAAGTGCGAATTTACAGAGATCTCTAGATCAGTCAGATTAGCTCAGAATGTCAGAAAGAAGATGGTATTTGCTATTGTGGATAAGGAAGGGGACATAACATACTACAAGATAGAGAGATTCACACCATGAAACAAAAAAACAAAAAGAGAAAAAGAAGGAAACATCACTCCTTAGGATTCTCGGAAACTCCCAACATCTCCTCCACTTTTTCCTTCGTAACTTCCTCTGTGCTCTGTTCTGGTTTTTCTGTAGGTGTCTGTGTAGGTGCGCTTCTCTCAATCACTATTCTGTATCCTGCTCTCTCAACTGCTATGACTGCCAGGGCTATTACTGCTGCCAAGATTAGCAAGCCAATGAACGTTGCAATGCTATCCTTGGACAGCACCACGAAACCAGTTATTGGTGTTGGTGCTGGTGTGGTTGTTTGGTTCTCTGTTGGT
>JAJRYR010000001.1 GCA_024275655.1 archaeon
AGAAAGGATCCGAACATATTCTTCGTTGGCGGTGAGATGACAAGGGAAGATCTAGAGAAGTATGTTACAGAAAAGGGAAATGCCCTAGTGTTTAGCCTGTATCCAACCAGCATAGAAGAAGTGGAGGCAGTGGCCGATGCAGGTTTGGACATGCCACCGAAGTCCACTTGGTTCGATCCAAAGCTCCTATCTGGGTTGTTTGTACACCCTCTGTGGGAGTGATTTACTCCCTTAATCTCCTTTCTATCTTTTTGGCCAGTTCTTCTGAATTGGTGTGCGCGAATATCTTTCCGTATCTATCCCTGGATTCCTCCTTGAATCCATACTTCCTTGCCCATTGTTCCAATACAGAGTTTGCCACTGTGATGATCTCTACTCTTTTTGGTTTCTCGCTCTCAAGTACCCTCAGGACCATCTTGTTGTGCACACCCTGTCCCCTATACTCTGGGTCCACCTCTGACATTACCACAGTTAGTTTTCTATTCTTTGAGATTGCCTGTAGCATACCCACTGTCTTTCTCCCTTTCTTTGCCTCTGCGATTAGATCGCCATTTGCTCTCTTTTTAACTATCACTTTTATCATGTTTCCACCTATAGGACTACTTTTTCCAGATCCCTGGCAATTACAACATTATCAAATTCCTTCCTAGCTTCTTCCCACAACTTTACAAGTTCTTCATCCTTGTACCTCTTTGAAAATCCAGTTAATACCAGTTGTTTTACTCCAGCTTCTCTAGCAATCCTCCCCGCTTCCCTGGCAGTTGAGTGCCAAGTTTCCTTTGCCCGCTCTAGAACGTCATGGGAGAAGGTCGCGTCGTGAATTAACAAATCAGCATCTTTTGCCGCTTCTATCGTGGCCTCGCATGGCCTAGTATCTCCAGTGTACACTATTTTTCTCCCGGGTATCTCCAGTGTAACTTGCTCGGGCCCTATTATCTTCCCTTCCCACTCTATCTCGTTTCCCCTTTGCAATTCTCCCCAGAGCGGACCCCTAGGGATACCGAGTTCCCTTAGCTTGTCCTCCAGCATTTTCCTTTTTGGTTTTTCCTGGAAAACGTATCCAACAGCTGGTGTTCCGTGCTCAACAGGAAATGCAGAAACGGTGAATTCCTCTGTTTCCCAGAGTATGCCAGGTTTTGCCTCCCAGTATTCCACCTCGTATGTCTTGTCGTAGTAGCCCAGCTCCAATATCCTGGGCATGAATTCGTCAATGCCTTTCGGTCCGAATACGACCAGGGACTTGGTTCTACCTTCTAGGTTCATGCTCTGGATTAGTCCTGGCAATCCTAGAAAGTGATCACCATGCCAGTGCGTAATAAACACGTGCGAGATCTTGAGGGAAGAGAGCTTTGCCCTTCTCAATTGCACTTGGGTTCCCTCTCCACAGTCCCAGAGAAACCTGTACCCAGAATACCTGAGGTGAATGCTAGGATGTCCTCGATTAGGTAGAGGTACTGCTGATCCCGTTCCTAGGAATGTTATTTCCAAGTCCTGCATGCTAGGTTTTTTGTTTCCAGAGATTTTAATTGTTATCTCTCTTGAATTTCTTGAATTTATGATTAAAAGTAGCGAATTCATTAGTCAGAAGGGCGATGGGGGATGAAGTCTAAACTTGCCAATTGGATAGCCACTTTGTCTGCGCTTTTAATCTTTTGCATTTTTATCTTTGACATTCTCAGAGCCTTGGAGAACCCAATGGATTTAATTCTAGATGTTTTGGGCATTCTCGGTATTCTGGTAATTTGGATAATCGCTGTTGC
>JAJRYR010000027.1 GCA_024275655.1 archaeon
AACTGGGACATGAAATACATGTAGGTTTTTGGTATGACAAAGATCTGGGAACCAGCTGGAGCAGCTAAGGAAACAACATACTTGTGGCTTCTTATCCTGGACATCCCAATGTCAACGCTTCCAAACGGATCCCCTGCGTCCTGGGCCATCTGAACGAAATCAGATATGGTCGTGAAATACGCCTTTCCATACGCCTCAGTGGCAGCCTCCACTGCACTGCCCGGACTTGTCACATTCACTTCCACTCCCACGGTCCAATCCTTTGAATATACATCCTGTATTTCTTCTCCAGCCTTGTAATTGCACATTCCTTGCTCGTTTGTTGGCAGGTCTGGGCAAACCAACAGGTCCTCCCCCATCTTTCCTCCGTACTCCACCCTTCCAAATATGGTTGTGTTCAGAATCCACTCCTGGGCAGAGGTTAATCTATCCTTTATAACATCTGCATACTTCACCTGCCCATCTGGGCCCACGAAATACAACCTAAACTTGTCCGCGATCTCGCTGGCCCTTGTGGCCTGGCTACCTCCCAAAGCCTCCAGAGCTTTTCTTGCCTTGTAATTCTCAGCAGATGTCAAAACATCCTGGGTGACAATACCTTGAATAGCAACAACATCATCATAGTTCAAGTTAACAACACCCAGCCCACCTAGATCACAGAAACTAGCCTTACTTTGGACTGGTGGTTGGGCGTATGCAAATGGCCAAAAGCTAGATATCAGCAGTATTAATGCCAGTATCAACTGTTTTCGCATGTTTATCCCCTTAAAAACTAAGGAAACCTTGATTTTTATAAGTTACTAGGTTTTTCACAAGCAGTTAAACATCATATCTGGACGAACACGCCCTCTCCAAATATTTTGGCCAGGAAAATCAGATAGTACCATATCCCCAAAGACACTAACCAGATAAAAACGAATTGGACAATCATCCAAGGCAGTTTGGGCCACCTCTCCATAATCTTGTTGTAAGCAAACCAAGTCGGGATGTAAATTGCCAAACCTATCAATGCCAACTTCCAAATGGAAAAGATATGGCCCAGACTAGATCCGTTCAGAACCAACAAAACACCCCAACCAAGGAAAACAAGTACAAAGTAATACAAGATCTGGGTTGCCAGATTCAATTCCTTGTCCTTCTTTCTATGGAGATAACTCACAACAAAAACAGGGATATAAAGGGAAAAGGCAAATATGAACGAGAAAACTAGCAAGGCCTGAAAAGGATTCGTGGAAGCTATGTAGAGGAAAGCTGCATGATACAACTCTGCAAACATGTTTCAATCAACTCATTTCTCAATAATAAATCTTTGCATAGAACGTGCAGATGTTGTTGTGGCAAAGCTTTGTGAACTTGGGTGAAGCGTAGTAGGGTGGTTCTGGTCTAATCCCAATCCCATCCTTGCCACATTTCCCATCTTGCTCCTCCAAATCCCTAATCTTCATGAATAGCATGTGGCCGTAATCCTTTCCGGTCCTGGCTCCCAGATCCTCATAAACCCCAGGATTACCTTCACAGGTCATATAATTCAGAATGCTTTCCAGCGTACTCGTAACTTTCACTTGTCCATTTTCTTCCCTTTCCAGCCTGCAAGACAAAATAATTGGGTGTTCTCTATCCGCACAAATTTCTTTTCCTTTTTGTTTAACGCAAACACTGGTTTTATCCTCCGGGATAACCTCCACCATCAAAGGATTGCCAACCATCTTACAAACAGCATCCCAGTTATCTAGCAGCAGTGCAAACCTGGGGTCCGACTCATTGAACTGCCCCTCCAGATACCTTCCAAACTGGTCCAGCCAGAACAACTCGTTTCCCTGGTAGTCATAACTGATCTCACCTAGAACCTGGACTGTGCTGGACTCTATGTCTATCATGTACAAGTACCTGTATGCCTCAAGAGCTTGGTTGCCATAAACACTGGAAGCCCAGGCCAGGATTGCTGCAGACATTCCACATAGCATTAGGAAAAACAACGCATCTATTATCATTGCCTGGGCCTTCCTGTTCATCTCCAGGTCACCACCACCAACCTAGCTGGTTTGTTTACTCCATCATTCCCTTTCCATATAACTGGATATGTCATAAAGCTGACCTGCCTATTCTTGGTTTTCTCCAGGAGGATATTCTGGACATCGCTTGGGCTATTGATGTACTCTTCCCAAAATTCGCTCTCATCTTCACTCGGACAAACTCCTCCAAGCTCCCAACCTTTATCCCCTTTGTACTCTATCCACATCGCCAGATGAGTTTGGTAGTTCCCTCTAAGGGCCAAGGCCAGCTGGCAAGCATAATCCCAGTAATCCTTATCAAAGTAAATCTGATATCTAACAGCCCTAGAGATCATCAAGTTTGCTCGCATGGTTTGGACAGTATCATTTTTTGCTTGATAAGCAGTGTAAGCTAGGGAGAGTGTGGAAAAGAATATTATCAACCCCAACATGAGAGGGAATATGCTAGGAAAGTCATCTCCCAGTGGTCCTATGTACCCTCTCTTTCCTAGCACCCAGTATCACACTCCGTTTTCAATTCATCCAGCGCTTCCTTCAAATCTGCCTGCACGTTCTTGCTTGCCAGGCACAGCTTGTCTCCAGACTTGTAAACTAGGAGGTAGTCGGACCTGGAATCCTGGTCAGGTGAGGAAGGCCTGATCAAAAGCTCATCCCAAATCTCATTAATATCACCTTCAGAATCTATCTCATAAAAACAAACTTTATCTATCGCGTAAACCGAATCCCCACCAAATCCTTTTTTGATCATGTTCACAGCAGATGCTGCGGCAAACGATTCTGGCTTTTCCTCGTGATCGTTCCACGCCAAAAATACTGCTACTCTGTGATAATCTGCATCATCAACGTGCTGGAGGAATATTGTATAAGTCCTAGAGGTATCCCTTATCCAGATGTTTGAATCCAGCCAAATCGTCCTTGTGGTTTTCCTGTAAGACAGCGCATCCGTCATGGTTTCAGCTATGGACTGGGTAACTTTTTTTGCAGTGTCATCTATTACCTTGTCCTGGTATATCATGTAATATGCTCCCAGCGCAGCCACCAGTGAGAATAGAAAGATGAACATCACGAGCTTCGACATCACCCACATTCCAAGGCCTTTCCTCATTAGCCTTCCTCCTTTGGTTTACAAAGATAAACAGTGTATCCTTTTTTGATGGCAACTATCCTATAGAACCCGGGTTCCAGGTTGGTAGTCAAATCTTCATACTGTCCCTCTGCCCCAGGGATACTCTCACATCCAGAGGATCGGAAGTCCACATTAAAGGGTATCCTTATGCAAACCTGGGGGAGCCCGGCAACGAGCATTTCTCTCCCCGTCTCAGTGTCATTCATCATTGCCCTTATCACCCAACAATGAGGGGTGTGGCACCCCTCCATGCACACGCCTTCCCCAGGGTTTCGCAAAGTAAAGTAATCCACCCTAAAATCAGGACCAGAGTAAACGCTGAGATCAATGTCTATGTACTTAACACCCTCTCCAAGGTTGGCCACGGTTTCCAGTTCCCTGGCTAAAGTTTCCATGTTGTTTCTAACTCTCTCTTGAGACTCCCAAACCTGGTACTGGCTAAAAAGGTAAAATGCTATGGGCAGAAGCATGCCGAGCATAACTGCTGCTATGAGCAATTGAAATGGTGCCTCCACTTGTCCCTTCTCATTTCTAATCTTGAGCCACATACTAGGGATAAAGAACTAGGGCAATAAAAAGTTTGAGGATTGGGGGTTATGGTAGGAGACTGGTGGCCGAACCAGCTGAGCTAGCTGCCTGCTGGAACATTGGCTTGATCACTGAGATTAGCAAGATTACTGCTATCACTGCCAAGATTAGCAGGTAAATGGGCGTCCAGTTCATGTCTCCTCTCTTCATCTAGACTACCTCAGACTCCCTTGGTTGTGAATCCTATGTAGTAATCCCCATCACAGTTGAATACCCAGACCTTTCCTCCAATCTTTGTTGTTGCCTGCACAGAGTTCTCTGTTGCCTCAAAGTAGTTATCATTGAACACATAATCCTCTGGGCATGCATCTATCCCATCACAGTCCACAGAATCCGTACAGAAATGCACTGTTCCTGGATTGACTCCCGCCTTTGTCTCAATTGCTTTTGATGTTATTATCTGATTTGTTTGGAACTGTACTACCTGTGTGGAAACGGTTCCTGAACCTGGTGCACCCCTAACACTCTGTACCGACTGGGCCATCACTGTCAATGGATCACTCGTGGTGGGATTGATTCCGCCCAGCATGGACAGGATTATGACCAGTATTGAACCAGCAACTACCGCTGCAATCAAAAGCTTAAATGCATCAAATGCTTGACCCTTTCTCCCTAGCATCAACTCACCTCCTAGCTAGAAAAAGGAAGGATGAATTTAAAAATCTAATCCCAATCTAGCATTCGTTTGTCCCTAGAACGACATAGCAGTCAAAAATATCTTCACAGTACACACAGACATCAATCTCGGTTCCCTCTTTTATGGTGATCTCTTGACAGGAATTTCCCTTGCAGTAAGTGCAGGGTTGCTCTCCGCCCCCACCCTTAGGAACCGTCCCAACTGGATACTTGCATTGAAAGTACACATTAAGGTCTGGGTCATCTATTCCAGCTTTTTGCTTGACTGCCTCTCCAGTTATGAATTGGGGTGTGAGCTTTGCCTTTCTAGAAAAGCTTTGTCCAGTGCCTGCAGCAGCGTAAGCTGAAGAAAGCAAACTAGCAGATATTGAAAGAACGTCTGAACCTGGCTCATAACTCTTAACTAGCTGAAGTGCACCGTATATCATTCCAAGCAGAACCACTGCAACTATGGCTCCTTGCATAAGCTTCAGTGCATCGTATGCTTGTCCACGATTCCCAACCATTCAATCACCACATAACAGTCATACTACTCGTTCAATAGTTAAAATAAACTCTTGGGCAAATTTTATGGCTTCCTCACACTCTTCTCTAGTCGGCCTAAATCGTACATCATATAGTGCACCATGTCTATTCAATCTAAAATGGTTCAGTTCTTGGAGTAAATGC
>JAJRYR010000028.1 GCA_024275655.1 archaeon
AAATGAGTGTGCTCTTTACTAGATATGGGTGACGAAATGGGTAGTGCTTATGACTTAATAATCATTGGTGCTGGTCCTGCAGGGATAGCTGCTGGGCTGAGGGCAAAGAGAGAGGGCCTAGACTTCCTAGTTCTGGAAAGGGATGAACCCCTCTGGACGATAAGGGAGACGTATCCCGAAGAGAAACCAGTAATGAAACACCCACCCGATTTCCAAATGCCAGATGACATACGGTTTGAGACATGTCCAAAATCAGAATTCCTAGAAAGGTGGGAAAAGTACTGGAAGGAATTGGGAAGCAAACTCCACACAAAAGAACCGGTAAATGACATCAAAAAAACAGGGGACGTTTTCAAGGTAAAGACGCCCAAAGCAGAGTACGAATCAAGATTCGTTGTTTTGGCGATTGGTGTTCAAGGCAAACCGAGGAAACTAGGGATCCCTGGAGAGGATCAAGAAAATGTTCATTACAAACTAAAGGATCCAAAAGCCTATGCTGGAAAAATTTGCCTAGTGGTGGGGGGAGGAGATACCGCTGCAGAGACTGCCCTTCTTCTAACAAAGTACGCAAAAAAGGTGTACATGTCCTACAGAAGGGATAAGTTCTTCAGGTTGAAGCCAGAAAACCTAGAAGCAATTGAGAATTCCAATATAGAGGTTATATTCAAATCGAACTTGATCAAGATTGAAGGAAACAAGGTTTGGATCGATATAGACGGAAGAAAAGAAATTCTAGAGGTGGACCACATATTCCTGTGCTTGGGAACAATACCAAACAAGGAGTTTTTGGAAAGACTAGGCCTAGCCCTAAATGAGCTGGGGAAGCCGATTGTGAATGAAAATCAAGAAACCAACATCCCTGGGTTGTTTGCTGCTGGGGATGTGGTGACTCCCTCACTCATAACATATGCGGTGGAGTCAGGATGGAAGGTCGTAGGCGAAATAAAAAGAAGGCTAGGAAGGTAGAACACGAATGGGACAAGGATTGGCATCCTGGAGAAAAAATCCTAGCAATAAAAGAAGAGGTAGATAAGCGAAAAGACAAGATGGGATTGATATCCACTGATAACTACTGGGCCAACAATTTCCCCATACTAGACGCTAGAGATGCATTAAAAAGGGGTTTGGGGATAAAAAGGAAAATTGGGTGCATGTTAGATTTAGCAAAGATCCTTGACGAGCTCTCTCCAGAAGAAAGGGAGGAATTTTTCTGGGAGATGGCAAAAATTACCGGGGAAAAAGAGTACCGACAAACCAGCACCAAGACCAGAGAGCTGGTAAAAGCGTTGCTGGATAAAGCCAAAAACCCGGTTGTGGTAGATATTGGAACTGCCAAAGGAAAGTACGTAACCCAGTTAATAAAGAAAGCAAAGCCCTCCAAGAAGATACGTCTCATCCAAACTAACTTGAGTGCAATCGAAGAAGAAAAGATAGGATATCCAAGCGACCACGTGTCTAAAAGGGAGTATCTAACAGATGTTCACGTGTCAGAAGTTCACGAACACATCAAAACCGAACCCCACATGATAATTGTCAAGGATGTTCTCAAATTCCTGTACCCCGAGGAAGTAGACAAAGCGATGGTCTCTTTGTCCAGGATAGCAAAAGAAGGGACAGTGCTGTTAATAGGTGACGAACTCCCATGGGAAACAGAAAAAGTACCAGAAGGACACATATTGGAGGAAGGTATAAGCAAGTTGTCTACTTATGTCAAAGTGAACGGAAAACTGCACAAGGTACATGTAGATAAACTTATCTCATTGATAGCAGAATCAAGGGATTGGGAGGATTATACGAAGAAACTAAAGAAGAAAATAAACGAGTTAAAACTGGATCAGTGAACCTTGGCTCCTGGTTCTATTGGCTTCTCTGGAACTAGGATAACCACGTTTCCATCCTTCTCTGCTGCCAGAAGCATTCCTTGAGACTCCATCCCCATCATCTTTTTGGGTTTTAGATTCGCCAAAATCACAATTAGTTTTCCTTCCAACTCCTCTGGTTTATACCAGTCCTTCAAACCAGCCAAGATCTGCCTTTTCCCAAGTTCCCCAACATCCAGCTCCAATCTTATAAGCTTCTTAGCTCCCTTGACATCCTCAGCCTTCAACACCTTCGCTACTCTTATGTCCAGCTTCATAAATTCCTCAAAACTAATTTCATTAACCATTCTAACGCCCTCCACACTCTCTCTTTCCTTATTGCCACCAAATCTTTCCCTCCAATTCTGTACCTCCTCATCAGATACCTTTTTAACTAGGATTACAGGGTCTCCCAATTTCCTTCCTGGCTCTAGGTCAATTTTGCCTGCATCCTCCCAAGAAACACCTTCAATCCCCAACCTATCTAGAGCTTCCCTTGTAATCCCGGGAATAAATGGAGAAAGGAGTATTGATGCAGATTTCACAGCGTTCAGTGCCAGGTATATAACTGTTCCTCGCCTACTCTCGTTCTCCCTCTTCCAGGGCTCCTCAGCATTTAAGTATGCATTTGCCTCCCTGGCAACTTCCATGGCTTTCTTCAACGCCTCCCTAAACCTAGGTACATCTAACTCCCTACCCACAAGTTCCGGCGAGGATTTTATGAAGTTTATGAGTTCCAGGTCTTTCTCGTTGTACTCTCCAGGTTCTGGAACCCTTAAATCGAAGAATTTTCTCGCTAGAACTAACACCCTGTTCACTAGATTGCCATAAGTATCTGCCAACTCATTTATTGCCTGGGCAAATCCCTCCCAGGTAAAATCAGTGTCTCCAGTTTCTGGGGCCATCCAAATAAGAGCTAATCTCCAGTAATCTGGAGGATAGGGAAGTTCCCTAGCATCTTTAAGGAACACGCCAACCTTCTTGCTCTTTGAAAATTTGGTCCCCTCGTAATTCAAAAACTCCATGGCTGGAACATTGTAAGGAAGCACAAAACCTTCCTCTGTTCCCATTAGTGTTGAAGGGAATATCACAGTGTGGAACGGGATGTTATCCTTGCCAATGAAATGCACTAATTTGGTGTTTGGGTTCTTCCACCAGTCCTCCCAGTTCTCCCCAGCTTCCTCTGCCCACTCCTTCGTGATGCTTATGTAGCCGATGGGTGCATCAAACCACACATAAAAAACCTTGTCCTCATAACCTTTTAGCGGGACCTTCACTCCCCACTTTAAATCCCTAGTTATGGGCCTGGGCCTCAGATCTGGGATCAGGGATAATGCCCAGTTTCTAACATTTGGCTTCCAGTGCCTATTTCCCTCTATCCAAGTTTTCAGCCTATCCTTGAACTTTGGCAGGTCCAGGTACAGGTGCTTGGTTTTCTTTATCACTGGCTTGCTCCCACAAACCACACATTTAGGTTCCAGAAGTTCAGTGGGTTCTAGGAGTTTTCCACATCCTTCACACTGACCAGCATGGGTCTCAGAACCGCAATGGGGACATTCCCCAACCACGTATCTATCCGGCAAGAATATCCCACAGTGCTCACAGTACAACTGCTCCGTCTCCTTCTCAATTATGTATCCGTTCTCCCAAAGCCTAAGAAATATGTGCTGGGTCATTTCGTGGTTTGTCCTTGAGCTGGTTCTACCAAATCTCGCGAAATCTATGTTGAACCACTCATAGTCTCGCTTGTGCTCTTCGTGGAGGCGATCACACCACTCCTGAACGGAAACTCCTGCCTCCCTGGCAGCTAGCTCGCTAGTGGTTCCGTGTTCATCTGTTCCACAGATGTATATGGCTTTCTTTCCCCTCAATTTAAGATATCTGGTATAAATGTCTCCAGGTAGAATACAGCCTACCAAATGCCCTAGATGTGGGCGGTTGTTCACATAAGGCAAAGCAGATGTTACCAGGTATCTCTCCTCTCCAGGCATTGCGTTTTTATTTTAGGAGAAGGGGGTTAAAAAGTATACCCTAGCAGATGCTAGAAAATATACTCCCCACTATATACATCTAGCAAATGAATTAAAAATGAAATGAGTCATAACAATATCCGATTCTCATGGAGAACGTAGCATACGTCCAGGAGCTAGAGAACTTCTTCAACGATGTTTACAGGAAGAGGTTGGAGGAACTGGCCGAGTTTTACCCAGACAAGAGAAGCCTAGAGGTCGATTTCTCAGATATTGAGAAGTTCAATCCAGAACTGGCGGATGAATTGTTGGACAATCCAGATGTAGTTTTGAAAGCTAGCAAGGAGGCCATAGCCAACCTGGGAATAACAAACGTGAAGGGGGATCTAGTTGTACCCAACATCAGGGTGGTGAATCTCCCAGAGGATAGGAAGAAGCTAATTAGGGACTTAACCAGCGTTTATTTGAACAAATTGGTGGCTGTGGAGGGAGTCATAACAAAGATCACGGACGTGAGACCAAAACTCCATGTGGCGGAGTTCCAATGCAAGCACTGTGGAAGGATATACAAGATTCCCCAAGATGAGGAATTATATGGAAAGGTAACCACTCCTAGTAATTGTGCTTGTGGTAGGAGAGATTTCAAGCTTATTCCCGAACATAGTATATTCATAGACATGCAAAAGATGCAAATACAAGAACCCTTGGAGGCCCTAGTCCGCGGGGAGCAGGCAAAGAACATAGATGTCTGGCTAGAAGACGACTTAACTGGGAGATTGTTCCCAGGAGATAAGATAGAGATAGTTGGTGTTCTAAGGCTCATTCCTCCAAAGAAGAAAGACGTTGCAGTTTACGGTGTGTACCTCCAGGCCATATCAGTCCAGAAAAAGGAGAGAGAATTTGAGGAGATTGAGATCACTCCAGAGGAGGAAGAACAGATAAAAGAGCTAGCTAGGGATCCAGAGATATATACAAAATTGGTGAAGAGCATTGCCCCTAGCATTTACGGCTACGAGAAAGTCAAAGAAGCAATTGCTCTCCAATTGTTCGGTGGAACCAAGAACAAAGTATTCCCAGATGGGACCAGAGTAAGACCTGATATTCACATACTTCTAATTGGAGATCCAGGTACTGCTAAATCACAATTGCTATACTACGTCTACAAACTGGCTCCAAAAGCAGTCTTCGTGGGAGGAAAGTCCAGTACCGGCGCTGGTCTGACCGCCACCGCTGAGAGGGACGAGTTCGGAGAAGGTGGGTGGACATTGAAGGCAGGAGCCCTGGTTCTTGCCAGCGGTGGACATGCAATGATAGATGAATTCGATAAGATGAGCCCAGAGGATAGGGACAACATCCACGAGGCCATGGAGCAACAAAGAGTGAGTATTGCAAAGGCCGGAATAGTGACGCAGTTCAAAACTGAAACCTCCATACTAGCTGCCGCAAATCCAAAGTATGGAAGATTTGATCCATACTCTCCTCCAGCAGAACAATTCAACATTCCTCCGACTATTCTTTCTAGATTTGATCTCATATTCCCGATAAAGGATATTCTAGATCCTGCCAGAGACAAGAGAATGGCAGAGCACATACTCTCTGCTCATCAAGTGGCGGGAGTTATGAGGAACAAAACCAAGGGAATAATGAGCGAGGAGGAACTCCAAAAGAGAGTGGAGGAAATAACCCCTGCAATTGAACCCGAGTTCTTGAGAAAGTACATAGCCTACGCTAGGAAATACATAAACCCGATACTCACAGACGAGGCAATAGAGAAGATAAAGGAGTACTATGCAGAATTGAGGGCCCTAGGTAAACAGCAAAACACGGTACCAATAACTGCTAGACAATTGGAGGCGCTGGTGCGATTGGCAGAAGCATCTGCCAGGGCTAGATTGGGTGATAGAGTACTTCTAGAAGACGCGGAAAGGGCAATAGCCCTCCACGAGGCAATGATGAGGGAAATAGGTGTGGATAGAAAGACTGGAAAACTGGATTGGGACATAATTGCCGTTGGCCAACCAAAGTCAAAGATGGACAAGGTAAGAACCCTCTTGCACGTAATAAAAGACCTCCAGAAGAATTATGACATGGTAACAAAAGACCAGATAGTGGAAGATGCAGACAAATATGGGATAGACAAGGATGAAGTGGACGAGCTTCTGGAAATACTGAAGAAAAACGGGGACATATACTCACCGAGAACTGGTTTGTACAAGGTCGCGGAGGAGAATGAATGAACAGAGAATGGCTGGGAATATTCCTGGTGTTCCTAGTGGTTGAGCTGACAGGGCTTGGGCTAGGTATCAAGCTAATTCAGGCAAGCATAATACAACCAGAAGCAGAAGCCACCGCAGG
>JAJRYR010000029.1 GCA_024275655.1 archaeon
CGAGCATTTGCTCTGCCTTTATTCTTACTATGTTCTCATACGCCTGCTCCCTCGACTCCAAACCCACGTAACCTGCAATCCCATGAGCAAATGAAACTATGTTAAAGGGATCCTCCCAGCTGAGCATGCCCGTGCTGAAGTTCATTGCAATGTCATCGAATGGAGAAGGACTTCTCAAGATCTCTTTAATCTCCTCCTTTTTCGTGTTGACTCTCCACTCGTGATACGTCTTTTCAATGTTGTTTGCCAACTTCTCCGCTTCTGATAGCATGCTTTCGTACCCCTCCCAACCATCGTTTTGCTTCGCTTGCTCTATGAGCTCCTTTAACTTGTCCGCATCCACTTTTGCAGTTGTAAGGTTCCCCGCGTTCTCTATCGCGATCATGTGGGCCTGTATCTTAGAGATTGTTGGCTCTACTGGTCGAGTTTCCGTCTGGGGGGTGGCAGGGTTATTGCTTAGCTGGGCAGTTCCTCTCAACGCCAAACCAACACCCACAGCCGCGATCAGCCCACCTGCCAACAGCGACAACCAATTACTGCTCGCGACCCCAGCACTTGGATTAAACACATCCCTCCCTGGAACAAACCACTGCATTGGGTTTGCACTGGCAGGCGCTCCGCTACTGGAAACGCTTGGCAGAGCAGGAGTAGGCTGAGCAGGTGTATGAGTGATTACATTTCCGATTAGCAGTGTCCCCCCAACGAGGAGTGGGACAGTAACTGCTGGAACTACCCATGGATTGTTCCTCACAAATGAAGGAATACTATTTCCAACCGTCTTAGCAGCTTTCACAACGGTATTAATGCCATTCTTAAGGCTATCCCCTGCCCTTCCAATACCTCTCCTCACCGCTCCAATTACCTTGCTAACAGCTCCTTTGATAACCCTCTTTGCTTTTCTTACCCAACTCACTACCTTCCTGTACACTCTCCCTGCATAGTGCTTTACCCTCGAAATGAAGGAGCCTACTGCTTTCTTCGCCCTCGAGGCAAAGGACCTAAGCCCGTAGTAAGCTCTGGACAGAGTGTTCCTCACTCTAGTAGCAATTGCTCTTGCATGGCTTTTGACCCTGTGGAAGAAACTCCTTACTCTATTTCTAACACTATGAGTGAACTTTTTCACGGTGTGTCTAACTCTCGATACAAATCTAGAAATCCTTCTCTTGGCACGGGAGAAGACAGATCTTGCGCGGGTGAAGGCTCTTCTAAAGGTAGATCTAACTCTTCTAACAACCCTGTGAAAAGCTCTTTTCACAGAGCGGACAAGCCTCCTAAACCAACCCATTCCCCCACCTAACAAGTTTGTGTGTTAGGCTCTATATAAGGCTTTCGCGTGTCAAGGGTGTGTCACGGATGTGACACGAGCTGACAAAGATGTGACAAGCATGTGACACGGTGAGACAGAGAAGTAGAGAGGGTTTGGTAAACTTGTGTTACTTTGCTAGTATCTAACATCAGAATTGTTTAAAAATATCTTCTGCTAAACAATAACTTATGGAGCTGTCCTTGATACTCTTTAATATAGGTTTGTTAATTTCACTAGTTTTTGGAGGAATTCTGGGTTCATATCTTGCCCAAGTGGTATTTGGACGCCCAAAATACGGTTGGTCCAAAATAGTAGAGATAGTTGTTTATTCAGTTGTATTGATACTCTCATTTACGTTGGCTATCCCAACAAAAATAACCCTAGAGCTGCTAGGAATTTACTTTCTGATAGGTTTGTTTGCTAGTCTATTAAGTAGGGGAGTTTCGACTGGATTGGGATTCCTGGCAGTTTACGTAGAGGAGACTACCAAAGAGAAGAAGGAGAGAACTAGAGAGGAAAAGCTCATAATCAATGTTGCCAGAATACTCTTTTATTATGGCCTCTCTGATGAGGATGTTTTAAACACCTTAGTGTCTGCTGGATTTGACAGGAATCTAGTTGAGACAATACTTAGCACACACCACTTTGAGAGAGGTTTTAACCCCCTTATAAAGAGAATAGTTGAACTGGAAAATGAGATAAAAAGATTAAAAGAATCCAAAAAGGGTTCTAGATAATAGTTATTCGTGACAGATCTATTTCTGGGATGCTTGGTTTTATCTCCTCTTCTTTTTCTTCAACTATTTCCACTGGTTCCAGTAGGCTCTTGGCGTATTCTGTTAGTTTGATCTTAGTGGAACCATTGGTTCCAACTTTTTCAACAAGTGGTCTGGTTATTCCCTTTTTCATTAAGAGTTCTGGATCACTGGACATGCTCAATCTGGATATTTGCTTTGCTAGAGTAGATCTCTTTGCACCCACTTTCTTCTCTAACTCATCGTATGTCAGTGGACCTTCCTTAAGGGCATGGATTATTCTTTTCTGGAGTGGTGATAGTGAGTTTAGGAGATCGCTCCCTAGATCAATGTCTTCTATTTCGTATTCCTCGTGTTCTTCGCTAGTCTTTTCGGTTTTTTCTTCAACCTTTACCTGCTCATCGTTATTGTTTATTCCAAGTATTTCAGATACATGTTCAGGCAGTATGTAGGTGGGTAGATCGGAGTATTTGACCGGTAGTTCCTTCAACACTAGCTCGCATGTTTTAAATATCCTTCTAGGGTTGCCATTGGCATACCTAACTATCAGATCTAGACTCTCTTTCTGGAAAGGATTTGGCATGCCATTTAGTCTTTGCTCAATCATTGACCATGCTTCATCAGTTGTCATGGCTCTCAGTTCCAGTATTGTGGTGGCTCTGTCCACTAGAGATCTGGGTAGGTTCTCTAGGGGTTCAGTGGTTGCGATTATCAGAGATCTAAAAACGCCGGAGTCGTATCCAGCCTTTATCCTTTCTATCTCTTCATCCCTCAATTTATGTGCTTCGTCCACTAATAAAATTATGTTCTTTTTTCTTTCCTTCTGCAAGTTCAGTACCGTCTCTAGAAATCCTTTTTTATCTCCTGTTATTTTTTTCATGTCAAATTTTTCCTCTATGGCATTGTAGTATATAGGAGTCAGTGGATGCCTTATCTTCGAGAACAAGTATTTCAGTAGAGTTGTTTTCCCCGAACCAGTCTCCCCCCTTATGATTATCACGTCTTCACTGGCTATTCCCTCTGCCACCTTTTTGATTATGTCTCTGTACCCAACAAAGGTTTTTTCGTCTGGTCTCACTACGAATGGATTTCTGTCATAATCAAAATTTTCGTACCAAACCCCCATTCCCATCCCCTTTGTAACTATTTGGTTACTACTTTGTGTTCTGACACATGCTATATTTAAATGTTTCTGTCATGACACACACCCCAGGTGTCAAATCCTGACAAAGTTGTGACAAATTAGTGTCAGCTAGGTGTCACATAAATGTCACTAGTATCTGGACTGCGACAAGATGTCAAAAATCGTGAGACAAAGAAATAGTCGGGAAGTCAAGTACAAATTTTATACTCAACCCTGATTTGTATACCCAATACACACTATTTACAGGATTTCATCTGATCTGTTAGTTACCATCAGGGTTTTCTTTAGTTCTTATAGGTCCATGTCTCACACTTTTTTAGTTAGGAGTGAGACTCTGTCTAGGTCTATATACTCCCCAGTGCCATTAATGATGAACACACTAGGTGCATGTATCAAAAATTCTGGTGTTATCTGGTTTTTCTGTTCGAGTAGTATAAGGTAGTATACATCACTGGGATGATATGTTTTTAATAGACCCCCTATTGACTCGTCCATTAGGATTTCTTCTGTTGTCTTCAAACGGTGGCGAACTATCCATTTTTGTTTCATGCACTTCATCTTTTCAATTTTTTCAAAATACTCCTTTTCTTGTATAATTTGTTTAATGTCCTTAATACTAGGTCTCTTTCTCAACTTTTGTTCTATTTTTGGCAAATGTCTTGTTTTTTTGATTTGAGGTACAACACCGCAAATAGTAGAGAAATAAAGTTTGGCATTTTTTGCATAATGTATGCGCAACTTTTTTATTTTGTGTAGTTCTGGATCGGTGTATAACTGCAGAGCCCACTTTTTACCTGAGAATGAGGTAAGGTAAACCTTGTTGTTGCTCGTGTTAATTTTTCTAGTCAGGATGTTTGGATAAATCTTAGGATCTAGATTGAATTTTATATGCTCTTCTAATGTTTTCTTTGCATATTTTTCCAAATCTAATTCTAACGCCTCCACTACATATCTCTCTAAATTTAATGGGATTCTCTTCTGTGTGCTTATGTGAAGGAAGGCTATTTTTGTAGCAGGGGTAATTTGTGCAATGCCTCCTACACCCAGCGATTTTGTCTTTATGAAGAGATCACCAACCAGTTTTTCTCCTAAAATTGTCCAGCAATCCTGGCAAAAGTACACCCGATGCCCATTACTATATTGTATCTTTGTTGATCCACATGCTGGACATGTGGGCGTATCTCCAGCATCCCTTCCTTTTATTCTTTCCTGTCTGTTAATCCACTTGAGGATGTGCCTCAACATTCATCTCCCTCATTTTTACACAAGAGTATTACTCTGATCCATTGATGTACTCCCATTTGAAATGGTTCCTATTGTCAGGGAGGTTCCGAATGATACTCCTGGTGTCCATGGGGAATACCAGTATGGTACCTCAGTTTCCTTTAAGTAATTAGATATTGTTGTTTGGTCTAATCTTTTTAATGGTTTAAGACCGAGCATAATCTCCCCATACCTGGGCAGAGTTTTGTCTATAACTACTTCTCCATTGAGTGTTTTATATATTGTGTAACCTTCTTTAGGTGGGTGCCACCAATTTATTCCACTACTTTGTACAACTGCCTCTCGCCCAACAAATCTTGCAGCAGCTTTATCTGCTGAGATATCTCTCAACAACGAGTAGAGTCCTTTATCACGATTTTCTAGTGATTCTACCCATGGTGGCAATTTAACAATTCCTTTTTCTATAGCCGCTTCTCCATATGCTTCATGAGCCTCAAGCCCTAGTTTTCCTGCTTTAGTTAACACCTTTTTGTAGTAGATATTCTCTACGTAATATCTCCCATCTGTCGCGGCTGTTTCTATTATTTCAGTTCCCTCTGTTGTTTTTATACCCCCAACATATCTAAACTTTTTACCACTTGGTGCAATCTTTGGTTCTTCTAGTTCTACATAGAAATCTACATCTTTCTTGGTTAGGCTGGATATCCTACCTATCTTAAATGTACCTCCTCCGCTAATTATGGTCATAGGAACATACAGAATCTCATCCACATCGTCTTTTGCATCCCTGTCCAGCTCTTTCTTCGTCTTTGCCTCAGTATATTCGTAGCTTTCTTTTACACCAACTGCCACACCAGAGGCGATCATTGCTATACCCAAAGCAGTTAGTGCAAGGGAACCTCCACCCGTCACAGGGGCTGCAGCTATTCCCACGATGGTGGCAGCCACACCTGCCACTATTCCAACGGTCTTCCAAAAGCCGTCCCATTGGTCTCTTTCCCACTCGTGCTTGAGCCAATTAACAGTTCCGTTGATCATATTGGCAAAGACAAAGGGAGGCAAGGAGTTTATTGTTCTCCATGTGTTGTATTTAACTATCTTGCCTACATCCCCGGAACTATAAACCCTTTGCTCTTCCTTTACCTTCGCGTCCCACTGTGTCTTTAGGGCATCCACAAACCCTTCCCCTTTAATTATCCAACCCACTGCAACCTTCTTGTACCACGCCCAAGAAGATATATCTGCGTTATCTGGAAGATTCTTGTACTCTCCATACCACTGAGAGAGCTTGATCCCTGCATATGCTCCTATAAAAAGAGGTCCACCCCAAAGCAACCAATTTGGCAACCCACCTGTTGCGCCAGGTATTGGATTGAAAACACTCATTCCCCCCACCTAACAAGTTTGTGTGTTAGGCTCTATATAAGGCTTTCGCGTGTCAAGGGTGTGTCACGGATGTGACACGAGCTGACAAAGATGTGACAAGCATGTGACACGGTGAGACACAGTTATGATGCTAATTTGCAAGATTTCGATCTTGAACATATAACTTATAGCGTTGTACATCTTCGCTAGGTTTATAAATAACTTAGTTACACAAGAATTCAGGGGGAGGAGTATGGACAAGAAAGTTGAGCTTGTGGGAGATAAACGAGTGTTGAAGATTTTTTGTAATGATTGCAATGGTCCTGGAAATCTGTTAGATCCTCAGTGTAGGGAATGCGTCGCTAGGACCTTGACTAGTTTGGACTCAGATGTTGATCTGGTTTCTCTTATAAAGGAGTTTAGAAGGGTGTATCCTTCTGATCAACTCCGTTTATTAGTGGAGCTTGTTAACTTGGAAAATAAGCTGAAGAACATAGATGTGCAATTCAAATATATCCCCAGGGCAGGATACTATCTATCCGAGATAAAGAGAAATGTGCTGAGAGATCCAATTAGAGCATATACCATAGCAAAGGAACAATCTTTAATTGAAGTCCCACAATCCTTCGAGAAGAAGAGAGAATATACTAGTTACAAGAAGTTGATGAAAAGCATAGCGAGTGCACTCGAAAACACAAAGATTGTGAGCCTGGCTATTGCTAACAAAAGCTTGGACAAGTCATTTTATGCTAAAATGTTCCATCCCTGGGCGATTCCTTCATTTGTCACTTCCCATATAGCTCCTATCTCCCCCTCTTTTAAACCCCTTGATTCGTACTTTGTGGGAAAGACACAGGTCTCAATATACAAGCTCCCAGATAGATCTGAGTATTTTTATGTCATCAATCCCCCAGAGTTCTTGTTACATGCAGATGAGAGCAAGGCTATAGTAAAAACATTGGATGAGATTAGTAGAAGAGAACCAGAGCTAGTTGATCCCACCAGGGCAAGAGATTATTTCAAGAAACTCTCTAGGGACTTAATCCAAAAATATCTGCCAGGCTTATCTCCAGAAAGGCTGGATGAACTCTCTGACATAGCAGCCAGATACTCGGCAGGTTATGGATTGTTGGAGGTCTTGTTGGCAGACGAGCACTTGCAGGATATATATGTTGATTCCCCTGGGAACAACTTTGTTTACGTCTATCATGATAAGTATGAGGATTGCATTACAAACCTGCTGTTGAGCAAATCAGATCTTGAGAGGATTGCTGCCAGGTTAAGAGCTTTATCTGGAAGACCATTTGATGAGTCGGCACCAGTTCTGCATACAGAGATCCCAGAGTATAGGATAAGAGTAGCTGGTTTGCATCCTCCTGCTACCTTTGATGGCATAGGTTTTGCCTTTAGAAGGGGGAGACCGAAACCATGGACATTGCCACAGTTCATTAGGGTTGGTATGCTTTCTCCAGAAGTAGCTGGGTTGATATCCTTCCTTGTGGAAGGAGAGTCAACTATGCTCATAACTGGGGCCAGGGGATCGGGTAAAACCAGTTTGCTCTCTTCTATCCTAGGTGAGATTGATCCAAGGTACAGAATAATTGTTATAGAGGACACCCCTGAATTGCCTGTGGAGCAATTGAAAAAGGTGGGATACAAAATTCAGCACGTTAGAGTTAGGGCAGCTATTGGCGGGAACGACGAGGAATCCAGCTATGAATTGTCTGCAGATGCTGCATTGAGGACTGCCTTGAGATTGGGAGAGTCGGTTCTGGTTTTGGGTGAGGTTAGAGGACCAGAGGCTAGAGCATTATTTGAAGCTATGAGAGTTGGTGCAGCGGGAAATGTTGTTCTAGGTACTATACACGGTTCTTCAGCTTATGACACATGGGACAGAATCGTTAACGATCTGGGTGTTCCAACCACTAGTTTCAAGGCTACAGACATAGTTATCTCTACAGCAGCTATAAGGAGGAGTGGCGAGACTGTTAGAAAGAGAAGAGTTATGGCAGTGACAGAAGTAAGGAAGGAATGGAGAGAGGACCCCTATCATGAGGGTGGATTCTTTGACCTAGTAAAGTATGATTCTTATGAGGATAGGTGGGTAATGGCGGACTTGAAAGAGTCAGAGAGTTTAAAGAAGATTGCAGAGCTAAAGGGAATGAAGTTTAAGGATGTTCTAGCTAACATTGAAGTTAGGGGGGAGGCAAAGAAACTTCTAGTGGACAGAGCCAAGGAGTTGGGAAGGCTAGAACTTCTAGAGGTGGAGCATGTAGCTAAATTCAACTCTGAGCTAAATAGAGCAATATCTGAGGAATTGGTTAAAGGAAAGTTGGATAAGAAAAGGGTTCTGTCTAAAATAGAGAAGTTTATAGAGGGTTATCTATAACCTCCACCGCTCTTTTTGTTGAACGTATCGCTTGCAATTCCTGCAAAGGCTAGTTCGAACATCCCTTGTTGGTAGATGACTGGATGGTCTCTTGGAGTTAGGGAGAAGAAATCAGGCTTGCTGGCCAGGGACATCCAGTGATCTGGTGCAGGTTCTACAGCCACTATCCCCTTTGGAGAGACCTTAGTGATGTGCCAGTTGTCATATACTCCTAGGTACCACTTCCCATTTTCCTTGTAGAATCCTGCTAACCTTACTCCTCCTGTCCCACTTTTCAAGGCCTCCAAGTCCCGGTATCCCGCTTCTACATATGCATTGTAACCATATAGGTTCTTCTCATACCTCCACCAATACCTTGACTCAGGAACTTTATACCCATACCTGTCTGCCATTTCCATAGGATCTGTTGCCCATTTGTTTGGCACTTTTTTTACTGCAGTCACCATTTTGTTAAACTTCGTGCTGTATCGATATGCAGTTCCTCCCCCTAAGAGAGCAGTAGGAATTAAGACTGCCTCGTCTTTGTCATCTGTGGCTAGCTGTACCAATTCCTTTTCTGTTTTTGCCTCTGCGTATTCAATGCTCTCCTTTACGAATAGACCAATGGCACTGGCGATCATAGCTATACCAGCTATTGTGAGTACATTGGATCCACCAAAGGTTACTGGAGTTCCTGCCAGACCAACTACGACCATTGCAAGACCTGAGATTAGGATTATTCCCTTTAAGATGGCGTCCACTGGATCTCTCCTGAGTTCATTGAAGAAGTATATGGGTAATCCTATAATCGGGAATGTTAGCAACTTGAATACATCTATTACCTTATTGACTATGGGTTCTTCCCACCAGGAGACTAGCATGTTGTAGACATCAGTGAAAAAGAAATAATACTTGTATGCCCAGCCCCTCATAATTTTTGAAAGTGCGAGTTCATGTTCTATGTTGCGGTTTGTTTTAGAGGCTAGATACTGCATGAACGCTTGCGCTGCCATCCCCGCTGCCAGGCAAATTCCTAGAAAACCTAGAGAAGGGATAATGTAATTTCCAGATAGTGGGTTGAACACACTTCCAGCTGAGGCCATTCCGATAAATCCTAGTATGAAAACAAGAAACCAAACCATTTTTCTCCCCCCAAATTTGCTGTTTTGGTTGTATTTATTTCTATCTGTGACGTTTGCCGAGTTTTGGAAAAACGCTTTAAATGCCTAAGCCACCATTAGCACTCTGTCGTTCCACACAACAGCAACCAAGATGTCGTGCATGTCTCCTATTTCTGTTAGCTTCTTAACAACTTCATCTGGCGGTCTGTCAATTGGAGCTTCACAATTAGTCCTTTTTCCTTTGCATATTTTGCCA
>JAJRYR010000030.1 GCA_024275655.1 archaeon
AAAAAGGAAGAACTTCCTGAAGAGGAAGGTCCAATAGGGCTTCCAGAGGACCTAGAGAGAGAACTGGAAAAGGAAGAGAAAACAGAAGAGAAGATAACCAGGAAAAAGAAAAAAGCTGGAGCTCCAGTGGAATTCGAGGAAATCAAGCTGGAGGAGCCAAAGGCCAAGAAGAAAAAGCCCTCTCCAAAACCGGCTGAAAAGCCACCCAAGGAAGAGAAGCCACAAGAAAAGAAGGGTGGATTCCTTGCAGGAATAACCAGCTTCTTTGAAAGGAAAGAAAAACCCAAAGGAAAGATCACAAAGCTAGATATAATGAAGATGTTAGACGACGGAAAGAAAGAGGAAGAGGTAGTAAAGGCAATAATGGATTCTGGAATACCTAGAGGGAAGGCCAGGCAAATGTACCAGGAAGTGTTGAGACTATGGAAGGAAAAAAGGGAACCACTGGTTCAGAAAAAAAGAGAATTGGAGGAGCAGAAGAAACTCATTCAATACAAGTACCTAAAAATGCAGATAGATGAAGAAACTTTCAAGAAAATGATGAACGACGTACAAAAGAAACTGGTGGATGTGGAGGCAAAACTAAAAGCTTCAGAAAAATATTTCAAAGACTAGTGGGAGTTGGTTTTACAAACTCGTATCCTCCTCTCCTAGTTTTTATCCACGTTTCCACTAGCGAATAATCGGCCAACTCATAAAGATATGAAACTCGTGGAGAAGGATAATCAAATTCTGGATCCAATCTTGTTTCTGGGTTGTATTCTTCCAACACAAGCCTAGCTTCAAACCTCCTAGCCAACAAGCTGGCCTTCTCTATATTTTTGGGGTCATCATTGAATCCTGGAATTACCAAATACGCTATTTCCAGATCTACATGTCTGGCAAAACCTAGTGTGGTTTCAAGAGTACTCCAGTAATTTCTCACGAGTTTCCCAGCACTCTTTTTTAATGTCTCCCTGTCTCCCGGGATTGCCTTCAAGCTTACAGAAACAGAATCCAAAACTCCATTGTGAACCAACTTTCCAATCAAACTGGGGTTCAATCCGTTGGTCTCAATTTTCACATCCAAACCCCCTGCCTTAAGTGCCCTGGCAAGGGGGAATAGATCCTGCTGAGTAGGCTCCCCCCCTGTGAAAACAACTCCATCCACTATTGGCTGATGGTCCATTATCTCCTCTAGAACACTTGCCAATCCCACTGGCTTGTTCTGAGATTTCAGACAATCAACAGCATAGCAGTAAGGACACTTCAGGTTGCATCCACAGAACTCTAGAACATAGGTTAGATGTCCTGGATATCTAGACGCATCCAATCCTGCAAATTTAACATAATATTCCATCCATGCTGAATAACTCAATAATTATTTTTATACCCTTACTCCATTAAATCCAATCATGCAGGAGGCAGAGGTAAAGATAACTGTCCCAATAAATAACAACCAAAAACTAGCCCAGGTAGTGGAAAGAGTAAATTCTAGTAAGAAACTGATAACGTATTTGAAAGCCTGTAATGTAATGGCTATAAACAGGCTGGGGTACAACGATCACGGGCCTGTCCACGTAAAGATAGTTGCGAATATTGCCCTGAGGTTATTTAGAATACTCGAGAAACACGGTATCGTCCCAAATCTGATCAAGGATTACTCAGATTATGGGTTTTCCAGAGATGACGTGGAAGTTGTCCTATATCTGGCCAGTGTTCTACACGATATTGGAATGATAATCCATAGAGAGAAACACGACGAGCTAGGTTTCGCAATAGCTTATCCCCTCATATGGGAGATTTTAGACGGTATTTACACAGAAGAGCAAATAGCTATTCTAACTGGGGAGATACTTCACTGCATATTAATGCATGACAGGAACGTAAAACCTCTAACAGTTGAGGCTGGAATCCTTAGAATCGCTGATGGTCTGGATATGGAGAGAGGAAGAGCCAGAATCCCATTTGAAGCTGGAAAAATCAGTATTCATTCTGTCTCTGCCATGGCCATAGACCAAGTAGAGATAAAGGAGGGGGAGGAAAAACCACTTGAGATTACCATACGAATGAGCAATTCTGCAGGCATATTCCAAGTGGACGAACTGCTAAAACAAAAGATAGACATTTCTGGACTGAGAAGATACATTAAGGTAAACGTTGTGGTGGAGGGCGAAACTGAAAGGAAAATATTGGAAAATTACCAGCTCAGCTAGATTTTTAATCCCCTTATCTCCTAACTTATCACATGGACTTCTCAGAGTTTGAGGAGAGAATACTGGCTCCAGTGGAAAGAAAAACACAGAAGGATAGAGAGTGGCGGAAGATCTGGCAAAGCGTCTTTGATCACTACACTCTCCACAACCTCTTCCGAATTTTCCTAAAGGCTGATCTAGAAGGATTAGTGAGCATAGTTAGTCCTGGAAAGGAGGCGAGTGTATTCAAAGCTGTAACTCGTAAGGGAGAACCCCGAGCAGTAAAAATTTACCGTGTTGAAACCAGCGATTTTAAAAGGATGCACGAATACATCCAGGGAGATCCTAGATTCTACAAGGTTCCAAAGAATAAGAGAAAACTCGTAGAGACCTGGTGCCAAAAGGAATTTAAAAACCTATCCATAGCAAGGGATGCTGGAGTCCATTCCCCAAAACCGTATGCATTTGCTGGAAATGTCCTAGTAATGGAGTTCCTGGGCGATGAATGGGCGGCGCCACTGATAAAAGATGTGGAACTAGAAGATCCTGAAAAAGCATTCTGGAGCATAGCTGAAGACATGAAAAAATTGTACAAAGCTGGCTTAGTGCACTCTGACCTAAGTGAATTTAATATCCTCTATTGGAAAAACACTCCCTGGTTGATAGATTTTGCTCAGGGAATGCTTCTACAACACCCAAAGGCAGAGGAATTTCTGGATAGAGATGCCAGGAACATAGCAAGGTTTTTTAATAAATTAGGAGTAAAAACCACCAGGGAAGAGTTGATTTCCTTCATTAAAGGCTGATTTAGAGGGGAACACAGCCAGTTAAAAAACAAAAAGGTTTTTAAACTAGAAAAACAATAAGATATTGCCAATTTTCTGGATAAAAACGGTGAAAGAGGGCGCAATATGGAGTATAAAGCCTATATTTTTGTCCCTAAAGACAGAATAGGGGCACTTATCGGAAAAAGAGGAAAAGTAAAGAAGAAAATTGAGGAATTGACAGGAGTAAAAATAAATATTAATAGTGGAACTGGGGAAGTGGATATAGTCTACGACGAGGATCATGGACCAGAGGCCATGAAAGCAAAAAACATAGTCACGGCAATAGCTAGGGGCTTCTCTCCTGAAAAGGCACAAAAGCTAGCCAGTGATGATTACTACCTAGAGGTCATAAACCTCCCAGACCTGGTGGGAAAATCCAGGAATGCTTTGATAAGACAGAGGGCTAGAGTAATCGGCACCCAGGGGAGAGCAAGAAAAATGCTTGAGGACCTAACTGGCACGGACATATCCGTTTACGGAAAAACCGTGAGCATAATCGGACCATTGGAGAATGTGGAAATAGCAAAGGATGCTATTCAAATGCTCGTTAACGGAGCAAAACACGGCGATGTTTACAAATACATTCAAAGGAGAATGCAAAGCTTGTATTGAGGTGTTTTTATGGCAGAAAAAGCATCCAAAATATTCCAAGCATTTAGAGAGCACAGTGTTGCTGAATTTTTCAAAAAGAACAGGCAGATGCTGGGTTATTCTGGTAAGATTAGGTCTCTAACAACAATAGTGCACGAATATGTGACCAACAGTTTGGATGCATGCGAAGAAGCGGGAATACTCCCAGACATAACGGTGGAGATAGAACAGCTAGGTCCAGATCACTACAGAGTAACTGTAGAGGACAACGGGCCTGGAATACCAAAATCCCACGTAGGAAAGGTATTTGGAAAGATGCTTGCCGGAACCAAATTCCACAGATTCATTCAACAAAGGGGACAACAGGGTATAGGAGCAGCCGGTTGTACAATGTATGCTCAGATAACTACTGGGAAACCTGTAAGGGTTGTAACATCTACAGGTAATGGGATGATATACGAATGCTCAGTTATGATAGACGTCAAAAGAAACGAGCCAGTAATAACTGACGAGAAGGAATACCCTGGGACAATGAGGGGAACGAGGGTAATAGGTGAATTCAAAGGAGTAAAGTATGTAAAGAGTGAATACGGCCCATACGAGTACCTAAGAAGAACTGCCATCGCAAATCCTCATGCTAAAATAGTTTTTAGGGATCCTGAAGGTGCAAGGCACGTATGGGAGAGGGCAGTGGATGCACTCCCAGCAATTCCAAAACCTTCAAAACCTCACCCTTATGGACTTACTGCTCATGATCTGTTAGAGTACGCTAGCATGTCAAAGGCCAGATCTCTAAAATCCTTCTTTGTCCAGACTTTCGATAGAGTGAGTGCAGCAAAAGTAAAAGAATTGGAGGAACTAACCGGAATAGATTTCAACAGAAAACCAGACTCCCTTACATGGGAAGAAGCAGCAACGATAATTGATGCAATAAAGAAGATAAAGTTCCTGGCCCCCTCTACCAAGAACCTGTACCCAATAGGGCAGGAGCAGATAGAAAAGGCAATACTGAATGTCCTAAAACCAGAATTCCACTCCGTAGTTACAAGACCACCTAGCGTGTACAGAGGGGGAGTCCCATTCATAGTGGAAGCAGGAATTGCGTTTGGTGGAGAGGCAGGTAGAAAAGTTGACAGCAGCAGGAAAATGGAGATAATGAGGTTCGCCAACAGGGCCCCCCTACTATTTGACTCTGGGGCGTGCGTGATAACTAAAGTAGTCAATGAGATAGACTGGAAGAGGTACGGATTAAAGGATGCTGAAAACATGCCTGTGACTATTGTAGTCAACATAACCTCCACATATATCCCATACACTTCTGCTGGTAAACAGGCAATATCTGATGAAGAAGAGATACACAAAGAGATAAAACTAGCATTGCAAGAGGTGGCTAGGAAAACCTCAATCCACATTTCTAGAAAGATAAAGGCAAAAGAAAAGAGTGAAAAGAAGAAGACCTTGTTGAAGTACATCCCCGAGATTGCTGATGCTTTGCAAAAGCTTGTGGGTGCCAACAAGCAAGAAGTTGAGAAAAAATTGTTAGAGATCGTTGAGAAAAAATACAAAGAGTGGGAAGCTGGGGAGGAAACCAGCGAAAATGGAGAGAAGGAACTCGAAAAACTAGAGGAGATGGCTGTAAAAGAAGATTTGGAAAATGGGAGTATAGGTGAGTGAGATGGGTAGCAGATCAGAGGAGAGAAGAAGAGAGGTTTTGAGGAGACTGGAGGAACTAGGAAAAACTGTCCTAGAGCAGATTAAAGAGGGGAAATCTCCCCACATTGATATTCCAGTGAGATCCCTATCCAATATAGAATTTGATGAAGAGAAAATGATGTTGAAGCTTGGAAGCAAGGTAGCAAAGAGATCCTTCCTTAATGTGGCCCACACTAGGAAATTCATGCAAACATTATTGGTGGCTGCTTTTGCTAAGGAGCTAGTGGAGCAAAACTTGCACACCAGCTTGAGAGATATGTATTATGCATTGAAGAGAACAATCCCAGGGACAAAGGAGAACACATTCGAAGAACAAACAGAGTCCGATGCAGTTGTGGTGGATATAGAGGTTGCAAAGGACATCCTAAGAGAAGAGATGCACCTAAACGCGGACGTTAGAGGAAGAGTAGTTGGAGACGTAACTATAATAGATAGGGGAGACGAAGTAGATTGGTCAAAGCTGGGATCAGGAGGATGGGCAATTCCATCCAACGTTGAGGATATTGAATTTAAGGAAGTGAACGCTGACTACATCCTGGTCGTGGAGAAAAACGCGGCATTCGAAAGAATGCATGAGGATAAGTTCTGGAAGAAGGAAAACATGATCTTGATAACCACCCAGGGACAGGCGGCCAGAGGTGTGAGAAGATTAATTCATAGATTGGCATTCGAGCACAACCTGCCCGTAATTGTGTTTACAGACGCTGATGCATACGGATGGTACATATACTCCGTTATAAAGTGGGGATCAATGAACCTAGCCCACGTCTCTGACAAGCTAGGAACACCACAGGCAAAGTACGTTGGGTTAACAATCTCAGACATAGACAAGTACCACCTGGAAAATTACACAATCAAAGCCAAAGATGTAGATATAAAGAGAGCAAAGGAACTCTTGAACTATCCATGGTTCCAAAAGAAGGAGTGGCAGAGGGAATTGCAGCTGATGATAAAGAAAGGATACAAAGCAGAGCTGGAAGCCCTGTCATCTAGAGGTCTTAGGTTCATGACTCAAACGTACCTACCTGAAAAGATCGAAAACAAAGAGTTCTTACCATAAGGTGGGGCAGATGAAAGTGAGAATAAAAGGGATTGAAGACCTAGAGAGATTTAGCGAGTTGCATAGGATTGAAGAAGTGCACATCAGCCAGAGGCCATCAAAGAGAGATCTATTTGAATTGACAAAAAAGCTCCCAAACCTAAAAAGGATATGGGTTCCACCCAGCATATACTCGCTACTTCCAAGAAATTTGGACGTAAACGTCGCCATCTCTGTTTCTAGGGAAAAAAGAGGGAGACCAAAGAAGTACGGTGAGGAACAAATAAAACAGATACTGGAAGCCAGGAAGAAAGGTGCCAATGCAAAAGAAATCTCAAAGAAACTGGGCATCCCATTGAGAACAGTTTACTATTACCTGGAAAACAACGGAAGAACATCAGAGAAAACCTTTTAAATTCAAACCAATAAAATAAATGCCGTGCCGCCGTAGCTCAGCCCGGAAGAGCGCTCGGCTGTTAACCGAGTGGTCGCCGGTTCAAATCCGGCCGGCGGCGCTTTTTAAAAATTGTATTTCTCCCACAAAACTAGAAACACTGCATTCGTCCACCCGAAACCTGGCTGAGTTGGGTATAAACCTGGTTTCCCAATATCCCTAGAAACCACATCGTACTTCTCCCACAACTTTCCAGTCCTCTTGAATACCTCATAATTTGTTTCTATCCAATTCTCTACAATTCTGCGGGCATCCTCCCTAAATCCATACCGCTCTAAACTTTCCACCACAATCAACTGTTGATTGGGCCAACCGTTTGGATAATCGTGCTGGCATATCTTATTCTTTGCAAGGTTTTGGGACTGGGTATTAGCCACTCCCCCTGGTGTCTCCAATACTCTGAGGCCTGCCTCCTTCACACTCTTGGCCTCTTTCTTATCCACTAACCCAACCCACATTGGATAAAATCCTGCAACAGAGAAG
>JAJRYR010000031.1 GCA_024275655.1 archaeon
CACCACGTACAATTCCCTGAACATCGGTATTATTTTGATTGAAGCTAATTAAATTTTAACCGGTTACACGTTGTCTATGATTTTTATAGGTAGAGTATGTAAGTTTAAACGATTGACATGGCTCCTGGAAGGCACAAAGAAATAATGGAAAGGGTGCATAAAGAATTGGGTAGGAAACCTAGAAACCCAAAAGAACTGGTTCAAGTGCTGTCCAAGATAAAAGAACAAACATTTGTGTCCCTGCAAACAATTTACAGGATCTGGGAGGAGTATGGGTTTTCTCCAGAATCTAGAAAGCATGCCGTGACACTCTTGAAAATAATGAAGCACAACCCCAACCCAAAACATGTGGAGGATCTAGTTGAGACTGCTCTCTACAAGAGAGTTAACTGTCCACTGGACAAGCTGAAGAGGGCTGCCACCGAACTGTGGGGGCTAAATCACATGGATGGGATATCAGATCCGGCTCTCACAAAGGAATTGGAGCAACTGACAAGGTTAAAGGTGTACTTGAAAATCGCAACTGAAAAACCTGACAGGCAGTTAGCCACCATAAAATCCAGGTTATTCAAACCCACTCCCAGTAGAAGGCAGGTAGAGTCTCTAGTCACCAAAATGAAAGAATTGGCCAAAACAAAAAATCTCAAGCACTTACAAGAAACCCTGGAGGAAATTGAGCAATTGAAGAAGAGGGCAAAGGAAATCAGAGGGGACTGGTGGTAATGCCTAGCATAGTGATCATTGGTGCCAGCCCCAAGAGGGAAAGGTACTCCAACAAGGCCATCAGGGCCTACTTGGGCAAGGGCTGGAAAGTGTTCGCAGTGAATCCAAAGTATGCTGGAAAGGAAATAGAAGGAGTGAAATGTCATTCCAGTGTTCGTGAGCTCCCAGAGACCCCAGATTATGCGGGGTTGTACGTGCGGCCAGAGGTCGGAGAGAAAATCATAAAGGAGCTGGCAGAGAAAGGAGTCAAAAAGGTGTATGTGAATCCTGGAACAGAAAGCCCCAGACTCCTGGAACTGGGAAAGGAGTTGGGGCTAGAGTTAATACTTGCCTGTGCCATTAGAAGCATAGGTGTGGACCCAAACGAACTGGAAACTGAGCTGAAGCTAGGATTAAAATTGGGGAGGAAAAATGAAAAAGAAAAAGAGGGTAGGGAAGGACAAGCCCACAGAAGTAATATTTGTATTTGAAATGCACCTGCATCCAAGCAACTGGGAAAGATACCTAGAGGTATACAAACAGCACGGTAAACCAGACGTAATTGCTCTGGAGGTTTCGCAGGAAGTTATTGAAAGGTTAAAAAAGTTGTCTAGGAGTGATCTAGAAAAATTGAAAACCAAGTTTGGGGTAAAACACCTGGAACCGCACACAACCTACAAAAAAATGCTGGAGGGTGATCACGAACTTCTGGAAAAAACGAAAGTTGTGGGTATAGATCCCTTCGTTTCATTGGCATTCTCACCTGATGATTTAAAGTATGAGGAAGAAAAAACAAGATTGTTTGCAATAGAGACAAAGGAGGACTTTTACAGATACTATGACTGGTTATCAAATAGAGATGATACAATTTTACAAAATATCAAAAAATTAATAGAAGAGAACCCTGGAAAAAGGATATACGTTCACCTGGGTGGGGCTCATCATTTTGTCTATGAGGAGCTCTCAAGATACGTACGAAAAAACAATTCAAACATAAAAATAAAGAGCATTCCACTTTACAGAGATTTCTTCACAATTGTGGGTTACCCCAAGCAAGTGCGAATGGTGTACCCTGTCATGACACAATTATATAGATTAATGAGGTACGGACGATTAGAGGGGTTATCCCCGAAGGACAAAGAGAAGGTAATAAAATCATACATAAAAGAAACAAAAAAACAGCTCAAAACTGTATTTACGATCTTGATTGATAAGAAAACTAAAACTCTAGAGGTACCTGCATATTTCTCAAGACCTTGGGGTAAAAAAAGTTGGATGCTGTTGCAAGAATTGAGGAAAAAACCAAAATCAAGAAAGAAAGGTTTCTTTGAGAGATTAAAAGAAAAATTTTCTAGAAGGTCTAGAACCAGAAGGTAAAAATCACTTTTTCTTTTTTCCATACTCCGTGATTAAACTCTGTCCCTTTCCCCCTTCAACATAATCCCTCAATGCCTTAACCACTTCCTGGCTTATTCTCAACCAGTAGTCCATGCTAGGAACATTGAATCTCTGGATCATGGAGAACCTGTAGACCTTTCCATTATGCTCCACCTCTCTGGTCCCATTTGACTTTATGACTCCCTTGAACAGCTTAACCCTCCTTTTCCCCTCTGAATTTTCCTGGACTTCCAAACCAGTTATCCACTTCCCAGTGATCTTTATAGGTTTTATTAGAACGGTTTTCCATCCTCTGTCCGCAACCATAATGAATTTATACACTGGATAGATTATAAAAGTGGTGGTGAAAAATGAAGTGCAACTTGGAGTGTTTATTGAAAAGGTGGTATAATAACATAAGAAACCCAGACCTGTACAAAAATGCAATTCTTGGTACGCTGGTGTACTCCATCGTGGCAATGTTTGTTGTGGGCATACTAATTGTTCCAACCATTTTGATGATACCAGCAAACTATGCTGTTGGGGAGATTGCACTCCTCATCGCACTGATTGCAACTGGATTGGTAATAATCTACGCCTCTCAGATCCCAACTGGAGTAATCCTTAGAACGCTGGAAAACAAAAAAGCTTCGTTCTCTGAAATTCTATCATACGTTATTAAAACCAAGATAAAGCAGATGGGTAATGCAATGCTTGCATATGCTCTAGTGATGTTGGGCTTTCTTATAGCTGTATCTTTGTTGGCCATCCTTGGGCTTATCGTGAACTCCTTCGTGCTATTCGGCATTGGAGTGCTGATCCTTTTAGTTGGATTGCTCGGATTAATAGTACTCGCCTACTTCCTGTGGCCAGTTCCAGTGGTGGCGTACAAGGAAAACGTTGGGTTCCCGGCATTGAAGAAATCCATACACATCATGAAGAATTCTGGTTGGACCGGAGTGGGGATGTTCTGCGTTATGTTAATCATTGGATGGGTAATCAGCACGGTCTTCAACATGTTAACCAATGTTTTCATTCAAGTGGGAGCATTAAGTGTGTTGGCAAATCCAATCTCTGCCCCAATAATAGGTATATTCGGTATGTTTATATGGGGACTAGTTGCAATTGTAGTGTCAGGAGTAATCCAAGTTCTCACTGTGGTTGGGCAAGTAGAGGTTTACAGTGAATACAGTCCAAAGGGGAAAACTACTCGAACAACTGTGAAAAGAAACATATTGCGCAAATCCAGTAAAGAGAAGGGAAGGAAGAGATGACGTGGATCACGCCAAGCTCAATTAATTCATTTTATTACTGTGAGGTCCAGTTTTACCTAATAAAGAAACTGGGGATTAAACCGAAAAAATCTTGTTCTTTATTTCGTGGGGAAGTGGTCCATGAAGATCTGGAAAAGAAAGTATTCCCCGTGGGTGTAAGTCTCAAGGATACTCTTCCTCTGGCATTTTCTGGAAAAATATCCAAAGTTGTGGAGAGAGAGTTGCCAGTGTACTCTCAAGAATTAAAAGTGATAGGAAGAATAGATGAAGTGCAGATAGAACAGGGAGTAATACGAATAATAGAGGACAAACCAGGGAGATTAAGTGACTCGCACAAACTGCAAGCATTACTGTATGGTCTGATCTTTAAGGAAATGTTCGGGGACTACCCCATAGAGGTGGCAGTTAGAGATAGAGACAGCGGGCGAATAAAGTGGAAAACAAAATTAACCAAAACTAAAATAGCAAGGATTCTGAGGGTTATTGGAAAGATGAGAAAGATATTAACTGGAGAGGAACGACCAAGACCAACAAGTAACCTAAAAAAGTGTGTGAAATGCGGGGTAAACTACGCATGCGAGTTCTTTAGAAAAAGAGAAGAGATGGGTTTGATAAGGGTCTAATCCCCTAGAACCCTCCTTCCAGCCACAACGTCATCCAAAACAAAAACTATCTCTGCCTTCCCGGACTTGCCGGTTCCCAAATACAACGCCTCGATATTCACACCTTCTCTTGCAAGGGCATGGGCAACTTCCCCCAGGGTATTTGGCCTATCATCAAAAGCTTTCAAGATAACAGGCCCCTCTGTGTAGAAATACCCATCTTCGTCCAACGCTTCCCTGGCCTTTTTCTCATTATCCACCACAAATCGGATATATCCCCTACTCCCTATTCTCTCAGTGGTTATGGCCCTTATGTTTACTCCCTTTCCTCCTAGGGACCTGGCAACCTTTGCAATCTGTCCAGGTGTGTTTTCAACCTCCACCACAAATTCCGTCACTATCATACAACCACCCCTCTAAGCATAAGTTTTGACTCCCGGAGTTATATATAATTTTGGTTTAGCTGGTTCCTAGGATTTGCATGTTTGTCCCATCCCACACCCTTATTGGCTCACAATCAGGGTTCACCTCTACAAACGCCCAGGCAGACTTGCCATATTCTGAACACTGGTTCTTTGGGTCGTTGTCCACGGCTTCCCTCGGCCAATGAGCAACATCACATACCCATCCAGGAGCTAGATTATTCGACAGGCAAGGGCCACTGGATAGGTTCAGGCCTTTTTCTTTTGCCTCTTCACATAATAACACACATTTCTGTACTGGATCATTCCCTATTTTCTCTTCAGGTGATAAGTGCTGCAGACAACCTAGGAAAGCGAGAGACAACCCTACCAACACAATTATTATGAGCTCCCTTCTCATGATTTAATTTTTAACACTTGAGATTTATTTTTCTATGCACTAAAGTGTCAGGACACTAGAATAACCCCCGGAATCAACAGGGTTAAGCTGGATAGTTTCAGAAGGAGAGTGTGTTTGGACAGGTCCTCCATAACGAAGTCTGGCTTTACTAGCGTGTACATGGCTCCAAAAATGAAAACAAAGACAGGATATGTGGCGCCCAAGGCAGAAACCAGCGTTGCGGTGGATGTTGCTATTGCACAAATAAATGCAAGAGTGGCTATCAACGCTATTGACTCATTCAAAAGAACAATAGAAAAACCACTCACAGACATATTTTTTAATACTTTCAGAAAGTCATTTCTCCAACTCTTTCTAATAAGTACCACCACTACCACCAGCAAAACAAACAACCTGCCCCACACAAGACTTGTGAGGGGATCCACAAAACTAGTGGCATACTTGAACACGACATTGGATACTGCCATAAACAACGCTGCCAATATGCCATACACCAACGCTGGGGAAAGTTTCCAGTGACCTAGAGCATCTCTAGATAACGATGCCAAGATCCCAGCCAGGATCAGCAGCACTAAACCCAACAATCTCGTTCCCCCAAATGTCTCCCCCAGCAACCCATACGAAAACACCGCAGTGAATACAGGTGACAAGTTCAACAAAACTGCAACCCGATAGACATCATCCTTGCTAACAGCCACAAAAAGAAAATAAAGGCTGAATGCAGTTAGTATCCCATTAATTGCCAGTATGGTAACTAGGTACACACTTGGGACTGGAATCTGAAACACAAGCAGCATACTGACAAGGAAAAAAGCCCAAATGATCCCAAAAAGAACAAGATAATTCCTCCCATTTCTAGCATATCTACCGATTATCCCCCTGATGTTAACATTATTGAATGCATACAAAAAATATGCCACAATTGCCAGAGAGAGCCAATCCATCTCAATCACAAGCTAGGAGACACGAAGAGAATGTTGTCTCCTCTAACCACCAACACACCTAGCTTTCGCACCACTTGCTCGTTCTCTAGCTCCTCTGCCTCATCCAGCACTAGGTTCATGTGCACATCAAATGCCTTCAGTGTCCCCCTGTACTCCTTTTGTCCTTTCACTCTAACTAACACTGTCTTTCCTATGGCGTTGTTCAAAAAATCAAATGGTCTCGCATTGTTCATTTCTTTTCCACCCCTCCAATTTTATCCTCTCCTCTCCTGGCCTCCTGCAATTTTGGTTTATGTCCTATAATTGGGAACCCTTTAAATAAATTCTTTATGGCCTCAAAGAGGCCTGGCTTCTTCGGTTTTCTCATCTCCACCTTGGCAACTCCTGCCAGCTTCGATGCTAGACCGGTTATGACTAGGGATGAAGGAGCATCTGGGTGCCTCACAACCACGGGTACTCCTTCTATACTGGCCTTCCTCAAAAGAGGATCCTCTGGGATAACGGCCAAAACAGGCGATTGTACAAGCTTTTGAATCTCATCCTCTTTCATCTCATGCTTCATTCCCTTGTACATGTTTACTACAACACCTGTCACAGTGAGCCCAAGTCTTCTCTCTGCAAATATTGCCAACTTCATCGCATCTGCAACTGAGACTGGCTCTGCCATTGTTAGGACCAAAACCTCCTTTGAAGCGTTCAAAGCTGCCAGTGCATCTGGGCCAACTCCAGGAGGGCAGTCTATCAAAACAAAATCATTTCCTTGAGCCAATTTCTGAACTACCTCCCCCAACATTTCCTCGTCCACTCTAAGCATCTTCTCTAGAGAAAGACCAGAAGGAACAAATTTAACATTCTCCCTCACATTGTAAACCGCATCCCTAGGATCTGCATGCCCTAAAAGAACGTCTTGAAGAGTAACGGGCCTCTGCTCCATTCCCAACATCAAACCCAGGTTTGCCATTTGTATATCTGCATCTATTAGAAGAACTTTTTTCCCCAGCATCCCCAGGGCTACGCCCAGGTTCGCCGTCAAGGCGGTTTTCCCAACACCTCCCTTTCCAGAGGCGAGGGCTATTATTCTAGGCCCCTCATCTGGCATAACCCTCACTTCTAAACTTCTTGGCTATTAACTTCATCTCCAAGGGCGACACGTATCCGCTTGCCCTTGCTATGTAAATATACTCACCATCACTATAAATAACCCTTACCCCTCTGCTGGTTTTAACCATTATGTAGCTAGCATCTGGAAGCTCGCTCTTTATGTATTCAAACAGGGCCGAACCCTTAACAGATTCTAGCCTTGAACCACCGTTGCCCACAACTACTGATCCATCCTGCCTGGATATCACTATGGAGTCCAGAGTAAAATCAGAGATTAGCCGATAGAGTGGATCCGACTTGCTTTCTAGGGATTCTAGGTTCATTCTTATCTCTAGCAATTTTCTGAATCTCTCCTCCTCCAGCGTTTCCCTTCCAGTTACCAGCCTTACAAAATTCCTAATATGCCAAACCCAGTTCATTCCCTATTCTCCTTTAACGCTAGTTCTTTGAATTTTTCAACTCCATGACCAACCGGTGGCTCTTCATTGAGCTTACTAGTTTCCTCGGTCATTTTGGGTTTTTCCTCTTTTGATTTGTTCAGGTATTCCTCAAGCATCTCCTGGAGGATCTTGTGCTCATCAATAACTCCCTGCTCCAAATCCTTAACTATCTGATCCTCTAGGGGCTTTTCTTCTTTAATCTCTTCCATTTTATATTTCTTTAGGAGATCCTCCCTGGTTTCTTCCTTCACGAGGAACTCCCTGAGATCATCTTCCTCAAAGTTCTCCCTGGTTTTGGGCATGACCTGGGAAAACTTTACAGGGTTTATATTTTCCAGCAAAATGAGATCATCATTGAAAACCTTAAACAGTTCCACTTGCTGTGTGTTCCAGACATAAACATCGTAGAGACCCTTGTCTGCAAAGAATGCATTCAAGCTTCTCTTCAAGGCCTCCCCAGCCTTATACACTTTTCCATACTTCAGATACTCAAACGCGGATGCAAATATCATCCCTGTGTCTATTGCCAGAAATGCTTCCTGGAACCCGTGTTTTCCTTCCACCAAGATTGCAAAGTACCCAGTCTTCTTTTTCTCCATAAACTCCTTCAGATCGGACATTATGGTTTCATACTTCAATTCCACAAATTTTTTCTCTGGAGTTCCCAAAGGTATGTTCATCCTATCACTCCTTATCAGCCATTATAACAACATCCGCAGTGTTCTTCAATGCGGCGGAAAATCCCGGCTCAATGCCGATGACTATTGTTTCTTTACCCTTGGCCTTTGCCTTCAACAGCACTGGTTGGTAATCAGCATCCCTGGACATTATTGCGATTATGTCTATTGCCGGGTTGTATATCTGTTCCATGGCATCCACTGCCAGCCAAACATCAACATCTGTTGGAGTTATCACTGGCTCAAAACCCTGGTTAGTGACGGCCTCTATTAGCTTATCAGACGCGTACTGATCAAGAAAAACCTTGGCCACCTTTATATTGCCGTGCTTGGCAATTTTTCTCTTGACCTTCTCCAGATCTATTTTAAATTCCTTCCTAAGCACATTTGGACCATCCACCAGCAGTGCTATGTTTTTCTTTTTCTTTATCAACCCGAGCTTGTATTTGAACTCCTCAAGCATTCACACCATCCCAAACATCGAAATTGCGTTCTTATACACCTGTTTTGCCACATCTTCCATATCTTGATCTAGTACCTGGGCAATGAAAGCAATGCTCTCCCTAACATTCCAAGGGTAATTCTGCTCACCTTTCCTGGGGGCGAGATACGGGGCATCGGTTTCAGTCAGTATATATTCTAGGGGAACAGAGTTTATTAATTTTGTGTAATCCCTGGGAAACCGGACCATCGCAGTGGACAACGAGATAAACCCGCCTAGATCCACCAGTTTCCTGGCTTGAGACGGGCTCCCCCTAAAGGAGTGTATAAAAAACTTGTCTGGGGTGTGTCTCTCCAAGATGGCTAGGGTGTCCTTCATGGCAGATCTAGAGTGTACTATCAGGGGCTTTCCTAGCTCCCTAGCAAGATCAATGAACCTAGGGAAAAACTCTCTCTGCTTAGCTCGCCTACTCTCTTCCTTTTCCCAGTAATAATCCAATCCAACTTCCCCTATTCCTGAAACAACTTTGGAGTTTGCGTAAACTGCCTCCAAGTATTCATCAAACAACTTCTCATCCCTTCCCAAGCTAACAGGATTCAAACCAAAGGTAACGAGAATCTTTTCGCTATTCCTCGCTATTTCCAAGCTCTTCAGATTGTCCGCGGGGGTTATCCCACTAGTCACAACCAGAGACATTTCTGCCTCTATCCTTTTGATCACTTCATCCAGCTCCCCCGCAGAATAAGTGGTAAGATGGCAGTGAACATCCACCAGATCCATGGTAACATTTACGTGAATTAAACTTAAAAATAAAGATGGATTTAATGTGTATGTGAAACACTGGAAACCACTTGCAACGGCCATAGGAACAGCGATTGCACTAGTTCTAGTTATACTGTTCTGGCTAGGGCCAGAGAGGATATGGGAAACACTGGTAAACGCAAATCCCTACTACCTTGGGCTGGCGGTTGCAATACAGGTTCTGGATATACTGGTGCTAACAACCAGGTGGCACATATTTTTGAGGAACGTGGGAAACATAGGTTTCAAGACCACACTGGCCCTGACTGTGTGCGGGACCGCAGTGAGCAATATCACACCAAGTGGAAGGGTCGGTGGAGAGCCTCTAAAGGCCTATTTGCTGAAAAAGAGATATGGTATTCGGTACGGTGCTAGCTTTGCCACAATAATATTGGAAAGAATCGTGGACATGCTGGCATTTCTCATAATATCTTTTGTTGCGATCTTCTACGGTATAGTGTACTTCAAGCTTCCAGGCCACGTTATTTTCCTGCTGATCATCGCATTCCTGTTTAGTCTATCCATACTCCTGGGGCTTTGGTACGTAACCTTGAAAAAGAGGTTGAGATCGCAGGGGATCTCAGACTGGTTGGAAAGGCACGAGTGGATCTCAAAGAAAATCCCTGTGCTCAACTACTACAAGGAAAAACTAACAGATTCCTTGTTAAACTACTACTCTCACGTGGCAAAGATAGCAGCTAACACAGATGCACTCATGTACGGGTTCCTGGTCTCTATAGTGTACTGGTTCCTGGAGATATCCAGGGCATACGTGATATTCCTGGCCCTGGGAATAAATGCTCCATTTCCAGTTATCGCGCTAGCCTATGTCTTCTCAGCGATAATTGGCTCTTTGCCGTTTGGTGTAGGCGGGGTAGGGTTAACAGAAGGTACAATGATACTTATATATTCTACCTCGGCCATTAACTCTGTTGTTGCTAGTTTAGCCACACTCATAGATAGATTGATCTCATACTGGCTGATGATATTTGTCGGCCTACCAGTTGCTGGGTACCTAGGAATAGAAGCAAGGGAGGAGAGCAAAAATGGCGGATTACATGATAGCACAGGTTAAGGACCTAAAACCCGGAAGGTACGTTATAATTGACGGTATACCCTGTAAAGTCGTGGATGTGCAAACATCAAAACCAGGAAAGCACGGATCTGCAAAGGCAAGAGTTACTGCAATAGGGATCTTCAACGGTGAGAAAAAGCAACTGTTGAAGCCAGTGGATGCTGAAGTGCACATTCCAATTGTGGAGAAAAGGGTTGGACAGATCCTAGCTGACATGGGCAACCAGTGGCAGGTAATGGACATGGAAACCTACGAAACATTTGAGGCCCCAAAGAACCCAGAGGTAGAAGTAAATCCAGGGGACGAAGTGGAGTACATAAAATCCATGGGCCAGATAAAGATTATGAGAAAGAGGTAACCCCTTCCCCCCAACTACTTATGGTGAGAACATGACTTGGAAGTTTCTAACCAGGCAGACTAGTCTGATCTGGGAAAACATATATGAGCTAGATGAGGCCAAACTGGTTGTTCTGGGTGTTCCACTAGATTCTAGTGTTACTGGACTACCAGGAACCAGGCTAGGACCAGATAGAATAAGAGAAGAATTCCGATTGTGGGCATCTGGGTACCACCCAGAGATGGGAAATCTAGAGGATGCCAGAGTGTACGATGTTGGGAACGTGGAGATTGTCCCTGGGGACATGAGAGCCAGCCTGGAAAGAACGTACCAAGTGGTGAAGGGAATCCTAGAAGAGAATCCAGACGTGAAGCTAGTTGTACTGGGTGGCGAACACAGCATAACCTTCCCTGTTGTGAAGGCCCTAATGGACTCTGGAAAAGATTTTGATTATCTGTGTTTTGATGCTCACTGGGATCTACTGGAGAATTACATGGGACTAAAAGAGAGCCACGCATCCGTTAACAGAAGGATTATGGAAATTCTCGGAAAGGAGAAAATGGAAATAAAAGGCGTGAGAATAAGTGAAAAGGAGGAGTGGGAACTAAGCAATGAGCTAGGCAGAGCCAAAGATCCAGTATACCTTAGCATAGATCTGGATGTTTTGGAGGGTGTGCCTGTTGGAACTCCTGTTCCTGGTGGATGGAGTTTCGAGAAACTTTGGAATGAAATAAAAGATAGAAATTGGGTTGCAGTTGATATTGTGGAGTACAACCCTATGCTAGGAACCAGTCCAGTTCCAAGCGAATTGCTCAGAAGATTTTTGCTCATCTAGCCTTCTTAGTTTTGGTTCTAGTCTGCTTTCTCTTAGTGGGAGGGATAAAAGGTTCTTTTCTTCCTCTTTTGTAGAGCGCTATGCTCGTCAAAGAACCTTTTTCTTCTTATCTAGTACTTCTCTCTGTATGTAGTTCTCTAACCCTTCGGCGTATGCCTTCCATTCTTCTTTTTTCAACATTTCCAAGTAGTTCCGCATAGTCATAATCTCAGGCACTAATCTGTACTCTTTACCCAACCTTTTGAATTGTATTATTCTTATTTTATCCAGATTTATTCTCCTACTTCCTCCTGCATCTACTTCCTCCGGAACGTGTATTATAACTGTTCTTTGAAGAGTCTTTCTAGCGTGTTTTGCAAGATAATCAAGAGCATCCTTCAGTACGACCTCTGAAATATTGCCTCTTTCACTCCATTCTTTCAACACCTTTGCCTTTAGCCCTGTTGGAAACTGTCGTTGTTTTATATAATTTACAAGATTCTCCAAAAATTTCTTGTCTCTCTTCAGTTCTGTAACTATTTCAGGTGTCACATCGAAGGAGATCGAATGTCTCCATATGTTGTATTTTCTCAATTTTCCCAAAACATCTACCAAGATTTTTTTATCCTCCTTTCCAAGTTCAATTCCCTCCACCAATTTCTTCTCCATTTTTTCAAGTCTTCCAATAACTTCTCCCAAATTATCCCCAAAGTGAAGCCCTATCCCAACTGGATCAGACTCATACGCATCCAACAAAACAGAAATCACTTCGCTTAAGGGTGAAGGATCTCTCAACATCTTACCATATATCGTTGGCAAATCAAATGCTCCTCGTATATCTTCCGGATCCTCAAAATGTCTCAAATTAAATACCTTGGATGCATACCCTGATATATACTTAGTTAATATTATGTGATGCAGCATGGATACTGGTTCTAGTTTTCTTCGTATGTTCACATGGACAGTATCGTAAAGCGCATACAACAATTTTCGGATGGATGACCTGTTAAATTCCGACTCTATCTCAACAGATATTCCCTTTCTATCATGATTAGGAGACATACCATGTATAAAGAGATCTCTCTGGCCAATTTCAAGTGTTTTTTTATTTTTGTCATCACCTGCAGGAACGTGTAGTGTAACTTCTGAGGATACATGCAAGTCTTTTAATCCATGAAACCTAGAAAACAGAACACCTAGCTTAATTGCAAGGTCAAAATAAGGTGCTTGGGTTTTCTTTTGTTTGAATCTGGCCATTGCCCCGGATATTCCTTGTCGTGCTTCTTCCACCTTTTTTTGTAATTTTAAAGTTTTCTTTTTCTTAGATGATACCTCAATATCACCAAATGTAATTTCTTTCCCTTCTAAAGGCATAAATTCTACTATTAACCTATCCTTTTCCTTGGGGATGTATGGTAGCCTATACCACACGTTTGTTTTTCTCTTCTCTTCTTTGCTAGTGGGCGCACCTATCTCACTCTCAACCAATTTCCTGATTAGTCTACATAACGGAGTATCCTTAATCTTCTCTTTTTTCTTACCAGACTTGCTCATTAATGAAAATTAAAGCAATGCTAATTTTTGAAATGAGTGTGCTCTTTACTAGATATGGGTGACGAAATGGGTAGTGCTTATGACTTAATAATCATTGGTGCTGGTCCTGCAGGGATAGCTGCTGGGCTGAGGGCAAAGAGAGAGGGCCTAGACTTCCTAGTTCTGGAAAGG
>JAJRYR010000032.1 GCA_024275655.1 archaeon
CTATAGCCCCGGAGAAGCGAGATTACCTGGTTATAGACAGGGTTCCGGATATCATGCATTTTGGTGATGTTCATAAGAATGGATACGCGAACTACAAAGGAGTAACTATTATTAACTCTGGAACTTGGCAAGACATTACACCGTTCCAAATAAAACAGGGACATCATCCGACCCCAGGTATCTTACCGGTTATTACACTAGCAAACAGGAGATTGTCAATACTGAAATTTAAGAGAGGTGAGGATATTGGATCTACCAGCCTCACCTAGGGTTAAGGATTATTTTAGGATGTTGGAAGAAGAAGTGAATAAACTGTATGATATCGCTACAAAAGCCAGGGCAAAGGGCTATGATCCAGATACTGAAGTTGAAATAAAACTGGCTGCCGATCTAGCAGATAGAGTTGAGGGGTTGGTAGGTCCCAAAGGAGTAGCAGAGGCCATAAAGAGATACCTATCTGAGATGGATAGAGACCTAGCAACCTTGAAAGTAATAGAGGACATAGTCAACAAGAAATTTGGTGATGGGACTCCAGATGAATTAGCTGAGCAGGCAGTTAGAACGGGATTGGCGCTCCTAACCGAGGGTGTGGTGGCAGCACCAATAGAAGGCATATCCAAAGTTAGTATTGAGGAGAATCCAGATGGATCCAAGTATCTTACTGTCTATTATGCTGGTCCGATACGATCAGCAGGAGGTACAGCCCAGGCAGTTTCTGTGATACTTGCTGATTACACCAGGAGGCTTCTGGGATTGGATAGATACAAACCTACAGATACAGAAGTTGAGAGATATGTGGAAGAGGTAAACCTTTACCACAACGCTGTGGCAAGATTGCAGTACAAACCAACAGATGATGAAGTACGGCTGATCGTTAGAAATTGTCCAGTGTGTGTTAGCGGTGACCCCACCGCGGATGTGGAGGTGGATGCTTACAAGGATTTGGAGAGAATCCCGACCAATAGAGTAAGAGGAGGAATGTGCTTAGTTATTGCAGAGGGCATTGCTCAGAAGGCAAAGAAACTAGTTAAGTATGCAGACAAATTTGGGTTAAGTGATTGGGATTGGATAAAGCAGCTGGTTAAAGTTGATAAATCTGGAAAAGGGACGATATCTGTTGAGCCCAACTGGAAATATTTGAAGGAGATAGTTGCTGGGAGACCAATATACTCCTACCCCTCTACTGTTGGTGGATTTAGAGTGAGATATGGGCGCGGTAGGAACACAGGGCTGATGGCAAAAGCAATACACCCAGCAACAATGTTTATTCTTGATGAGTTCCCCGCAATAGGCACTCAACTTAAGGTAGAGAAACCAGGGAAGGGTTGTACTCTGACAACAAATGACAAAATCCGTGGACCGTTTGTAAAATTGAAAAACGGGGAATGTTTGTGGGTAGAATCTGTTGGCCAGGCAAAGGAGATGGGCAAGGATGTAGACGAAATCCTGTTCCTCGGTGACATGTTAATGTCCTATGGAGATTTCTTAAAGAGCAATTCTCCGATTGTTCCATCTCCATATGTTGAGGAGTGGTGGGTGCAGGAACTGGAAGAAGCCGGTGGGCACTGTGAAGACCCATTCAATGTTTCTTATGATGAGGCCGTTGAGTATTCAAAAAAATATGGCATACCATTGCACCCCAAGTATGTATTTGCATACACAGATGTTAGTGTCGATGACTTGAAAAGGCTCATAATTTGGCTTTCTGGAGATATGAAAGTTGGGGAAGAGAAGAGGATACTGGAAGAACTGTTAGTGCCCCATAAGGTAGAGAATGGTAGAGTAATAATACCAGAACCGTACAAACGGGCGTTGTTTGATACTTTGGCTATTCCATCATCCTTGAACATAATTGACAGAATAGAAATCGATGATCCTCTAGAGTTTGTGAATGAGCTCTCTCAGTATAGGATAATGCCTTTCTCCCATCCAGCTAGTTACGTTGGTGCTAGAATGGGAAGACCAGAGAAGGCAAAGGAAAGAAAAATGAGCCCCCCACCACATGTTTTGTTCCCTGTTGGCCAGTACGGCGGTTCAACAAGATCAATACTGAGGGCAGCAGAGGAGAAGAACATTGTTGTTGAGATGATAAATCTGTACTGTCCAAAGTGCAGAGAACCAAGATTTTCATACAAATGTGGGGTTTGCGGTACCAGGACGATGTCAGTAAGAGTGTGTCCAAAATGTAGTATGCCAGTTAAAGGAGAAGTATGCCCCAAGTGTGGTGTTAAGGGCGTCTACTACTCAAAAAGGAGCATACCAATCAAGGAATTGCTTCTCAAAGCCGTGGAAAGAGTGGGCAAACCAGGAGATAAACTTAAAGGGGTCATAGGAACAACCTCTGTAAATAAAACATTTGAACCACTGGAGAAGGGGATTTTGAGATCAAAGCATGGTGTGTACGTATTCAAGGATGGGACTATCCGTTTTGATTCAACGAATCTCCCATTAACACATTTCAAGCCAAGGGAAGTGGGAACAAGCATTGAGCAGCTTAAGGAACTTGGTTACTTAGTTGATTACAAAGGCAACCCTCTGACCAGTGAAAATCAGGTAATTGAGTTGTTCCCTCAGGACATTGTCCTATCTGAGAGAGCAGGAGAATATTTAGTCAGAGTGGCGAAATTTGTTGATGATTTGCTGGAAAAGTTCTATGGACTTCCAAGATTTTACAATGTAGAAAGAAAGGAAGATTTGGTCGGTCATTTGATAATTGGTCTCGCCCCACACACCAGTGCAGGCGTACTTGGGAGGATAATCGGATTTACAAAGGCAAATGCTTGGTATGCTCACCCGTATTTCCACGCAGCCACCAGAAGAGATTGTGATGGAGATGAGAATGCTTGTATGTTGGCTTTGGATGCATTCATCAACTTCTCAAAACATTTCTTGCCTTCTAGCAGAGGGGGAAAGATGGACGCCCCACTAGTACTTACAAAAATAATTGACCCCAAGCAGGTGGATGATCAGGTTCACGAGATGGAGGTAATAGGAGTCTATCCTCTGGAGTTCTACAGGAAGTCCCAAGAGATAGTTATGCCAGATCAGGTTAAGTTGGAGTTGGTGAAAGATAGGTTGGGTACAGACAAGCAGTATGATGGATTTGGATTTGCCCTGGACACCAGTGACATAAACCTAGGAAACCATAGAACGGCCTATAGTAGATTAGAGAAGATGATAGACAAGGTTTATGCTCAGTTAAATTTGGGGAAGAAGATACGGGCAGTGGACGAAAGAGACGAGGCCATGAGGATACTCAATTTCCATTTCCTTCCAGACATATATGGAAATCTCAGGAAATTCGGGGAACAGCAGTTTAGGTGTGTCAACTGTAATGCCAAATTTAGGAGGCCGCCCCTTAAAGGAGTTTGTCCAAAGTGTGGAGGTAGAATAGTGCTCACAATATCAGAAGGATCTGTCAGGAAGTATCTGGATATATCCAGAAAGATTGCTGCAGAGTTCAATCTGTCTGATTACATGAACCAAAGGTTGGCCCTTGTAGAGAAGAATGTGGACTCAATATTCAAAAATGATAAAGTCAAGCAGTTTTCATTGACGGAATTTATGTAATACCCCTTGCTAGTTATATGAGGTTGTACTTCTTCAGCACCAGATAAATCAAGATGAGAACGATTATAGTTAGTAATGTGTATTGTCCAGATTTTGTGGTCAGTAACCAGTTTATCAAACCCCCTTTTCTGAATTGTCCAGCTATTGCTCCGCCGGTTGCCTTGGCTATCTCAGTTATCCATGCCCCTGCTTTCTTTGAGTAGTCTATCCAGCCTTTGGGGGTCTTTAATGCCTCTAGCGTATCTGCAGTTATTTCTAGTATTCCCCTTTCTTTTTCAGGAACTTCCTGTATGTTCATAGGCGATCCAGATATGCCATCTATGTCTATTCTTTGAATCCTTTTCCCCAGGGTCACCCAGGTTCTGTAGATGGGAACATAAACTAGTCTGAATCCGTACGTTGTGATCTTGTCCTTTGGTATCTTCAATTGGCCAGCGATCTTGATATTTGAAACTTCCTTTGCCTCTTCCTTGCTTATTGCCGTTGGTTCAACCTCTGCATCCTTGGGTATCTCCTTTGTTTTTTCCACTGGGATCTCCTTCAGTATCTCAATGATTATAGGATTTAGTTCCCCAGTTACTGCGTTTAATGCCATCTGGGAGGAATAAGTTTCTACACCCTCTGGAGATTCGTAATATATGTCAAAATTGAAAAACCAGTGAGGGACGTATACTAACTTAACATTGGCGACGTCAAATTTCTTCCAGTGTCTATCTTTTAAAATCGCCTTTATTATGCCAGGTAGGTCAGAGGTAGAAATAGAGAGTTGAAGGGAAGGGTTGTCTAAAAACATCTAACTCTTCACCTTCTTCTCTTCTTTCCCCTGTACACTTTTATTCCTCTAGGTGTTGCTAGTATTTTGTACTCGCTTACTCTTACGATATCTCCATCAATGGTCTCAACGTATTTCCTTATTGCATCTAGTGCTCTCTTTAGCCTTGTCTTGTTTCTCTTGTACAATGGTTCAATGTTTATCAGTGCAATGGCTCCTTCCTGGAGAGCAGCAACAACACCATTTGCATCTTCATCAGACTCTAGCATGAATGGCTTTATCCAGACATCTGCCTCTTCTTCGAATGTCTCTTCCTCTACACCTAGGGTTTCGAGGTAGTCCTCAATGTCCTCTTCTTCAGTTGTCCCACCCAACTTTGTAGATAGCTTTTTTAGGAATTCAACCATGTTTCTCCCTCCTTAAGTATTTAATACCGGAAGTACACATAACTTATGCATAAATTATGAACTAGCACATTAATAAAGGGAGATGGTTCTATGGACATTTTTGAACGTGAGATGACAAGGGAGAGCATATTCAGAGACAGGAATGTTCTATCGCCCCATTATGTTCCAGAGCACTTGCCCTACAGGGATAAAGAGATAGAAAGGATCATGAAGATACTGGCCCCGGCTCTGAGGGGCAAGAAACCAAACAACATATTCATTTATGGTAAGACAGGTACTGGAAAAACAGCCACAGTTAAGCACGTGATGGACAAGTTAACTCAGGCGAAAGAGAAGTATAATGCTCCTGTAGATCACATATACATTAATTGTAGGACACACAATAGAAAATATCAGGTATTGTTGAAAATAGCAGAGACTATATATCCAGATGAGAACTTTATGGGATTTGCTTCCACGCATCTGTACGACAAGATTTTGGAGTACATCGATGGGAGGGGTGTTATTTATGTTGTCGTTCTAGACGAGGTTGATCAGGTAAAGGACATCGATGATTTACTTTACATGCTTACTAGGGCAAATGATCACCTGCAGAAGGGACACATTGGCATAATTGGCATATCAAATAATGTTACATTCATGGATAAGCTGGATCCTAGGAGCAAATCCACACTGATGCAAGAGGAAATGGTTTTTGCTCCATACAATGCCATACAATTAAAGGCCATCCTGTCTGAAAGAGCCGAGATTGCATTTAAGCCTGGCATGTATGAAGAGTCAGCATTGGAATTGGCAGCAGCGTACGCTGCCCAGGAATCTGGTGATGCCAGATACGCTTTAAAGCTTTTGCTGAGGGCAGGAGATATAGCAGACGAGCAAGGAGTTCCAGTAACTGATGAGCACGTAAGACAAGCTAGGACGGCAGTTGAGGAAGACATAGTTTTGGATTTGATATCAACACTTCCAGAACACCCAGCCATTGTGTTGTACTCAATTGCGGAGCTTACTATGGAGGGGGGCAAGTATGCAAAGCTAACCGGCATGCCAGATTCTGGAGATAAGGTCCTTTTCTCTGGGGAAGTTTATGAGAGGTATGAACAGGTGTGCAAGAAGTGGAATAGAAAGCCTAGAAGCGCTAGATGGTATAGGGAGTATCTAAAAGAATTGGAGATGCTGGGATTGATAACTCTCACATTGTCTGGAAAAGGGATAAGGGGAAACACTCAACTGATACGGCTTGCATTTACCCCACAAAAGGTTATGGCAGCCATAAAGAAGAAGTTCGAGTAATATTTTTAAGTAGGACCTCGTTATTCATATCATGAGCAAGATTCCGAGAAAGTATTTATTGCTAGGTATGGGAATACTGGGTTTATTGGCTTTATTTTGGTTGTTTTCCCCATTGTTGAGTGCAATAGCTTATGGTATCTTATTGGCATATCTAGCTAGACCTGTGGCATACTCAATTAGAAAAGTTATTGGACCGGGACTGGCAAGTTTCTTGACCTTGTTGGTGCTTGTTTTGGGCATATTTGTTTTGTTTACGTACACAACGACACAAATAGCATATGAACTTGGAGAGATATCCCCAGATACAATTGTGAGCAGTTTGGTTTTGGCAAGCAATACAGCAACGAAATTTCTTTCTGAACACCCTGAATTTGATCCATTGATCGCATCGTTTTCCAAGCAGTTGGATCATTATGTGGAGTGGTTTAGTTCGCAGGTGGTCAATGTTATATTCCAGGCAATAAATCTCATTGTTACGTTGGTTATGGCATTAGTGATAGCGTTCTTCTTGCTCTATGATGGGCCAAAGCTTAGAAAGTTTTTGGAGAAGGCCTTACCAAAAGAGTTGGTAAATCAGATAGACAAAGTAGATCAAAACTTAGAGGGCATATACATAGGATCATTATTGTCTGCACTTATAGTTGGTTTAATAACTACCCTTGTGTTTTTGGTGACAGGGCTACCTTATCCCTTCCTATTTGGATTTGTTGCAGCAGTTCTTCAATTCATCCAAATGGTTGGACCGCAGTTGTTCTTGATTCCGGGAGTATTTGTTGCAGCAGTTTTCCAGGACTACTTCCATGCGGTTGTGTTGGCCATACTTGCAGTTTTCTTGTTTTTTGTTCCAGATAACGTTATCAAACCAGTTATACTCAAGAGAACAACGGAGATTCATCCATTGCTAGTTTTGCTGGCTTTCATAGGTGGTGTAATTGTGTTGGGTCCTGCTGGATTTGTTCTAGGTCCACTGATTCTAGCAATGGCAGATGGGTTGATACACGCATGGTTAGGATAGGAATAACTGGCGTCCCAGGAACTGGGAAGACAACAGTTTCCCGGTTACTAGGCGAAAGGTTGGGATTGCCTGTGATTGACTTAAATTATGTAGCGGAGAAGTTCCAGATAGATGTTTACAAGGATAGTAAGGTTATAGATGTGGAAAAATTGGAGAGGGAATTATCTAGGGAACTGCCAGAGGATGCGGTCGTTGAAGGACATTTGATTTGCGAAATGCAGTTGCCACTGGATTTTGTAATTGTTTTGAGATGTCACCCCAATGAGCTCCGCAGGAGGCTCAAACACAAGGGATGGGACGAGGAGAAGATTAACACAAATGTGGAAGCAGAAATATTGGATTACTGCTTGATAAAATCTGAAGAAAACTATGAAAATGTGTATCAGGTTGATACAACATCCAGGACACCAGAGGAAGTTGTTGAAAAAATTATTGGAATAATTTTTGGAAGGGAAGGTGGGGATGAGGTGGACTGGTCAGAGTATTTATTCACTAGACTTTAGTATTCTGATGATCTTGTTCTCTGGTGGCTTTTTCTTTGAAAATGCAAGATACACAACGACCACCACAGCGATAATAGGTATTATGAGGTTGTATTGACCAGCTGTGGAGAGACCAGTTATACTTGCAGTTTCCGGGTTTGGCATACTCATGTTTAACACTTCACAATACCTGTTTTCGCTTATCAGTCTATTTGCTTCATCTGCCAGTTCATCGTATCCAAACACAATGAAAGAGTTTAGCTTGGATAGTGCAGTGTCTTTCAAACTCTTTATTTCATCTCTCAGGAGTTTCAGGTTTTCTTTGTTTGGGTTGTTTTTTAGATACTCAACATCCAAAAAAGTGCAGTCACTATTTTGTTCCAGTATCCTGATGAGGTCCCAGTACTCCTCTTCATCAGTTCTGGATAACCCATTGAAATCAGAGTTAGTAGAAATATTATCCTCACTTGACATGTATTTCTCTGACTGCGCTTGTTCTGTAGGTGACTGTTTATCTGATTTGAAGATATCTGTCATGTCTTTGTAAGGGGGCAGAATGGTGGGATCAGACACGGTAACGTCACCAGTATTGACACCATTTTTGCCTTCGTCTTTTTGATTTTGAGTACTCTGATTTGATTTGTCTGGCTCCTGAGAGTTATTCTCCCCAGCACCAGTGTATGCATCAGCAGTATTCGGGTAGAATGGTTCCCCTCCGTTTGATCCGACGATAACTGTTACAACCAGTTCGTCCTCAACATTCTCGACATAAGCCCCCCGCGAATCAAGCTTTACAAGTTTTGAGCCCCCAATGATCTCCCCAAGATGTGGTAGATAAATTTTTTCGATCGGGTAGCGTGGGTTAATCATAATTTCATATGCCGTTCCATTCAACACCGGATAACTATCTACTATTGAACATTCTGCGAGCACAGTTTTGTTTGTGTAAGTTATGTTCCTGTACTCATAGGGACCAAGCGAGACCCAAACAGTTCTTCCTGCCACCTCTATAGACCTGGCGACATCTACTGGCAGTGGGTTTTCAACAACAAGAACGAATTCTGCATGTGATTTCTTATTACAAGTTGCAGTTTTTGTAATCAGAGATATCTTTTTATTGAATTTCCCTTTGGATCTTAGTGAATCTAGCAGGTTCTCGTAAGTAGTTTTAGCCCTTGCCAGATTGCCCAATCCCTTCTCAACATTTAAGCGATAACCATCGAACATATATTCATACGTGCTCCACTCTTTTGGCAAAAAGTCCTTTGCCAATAAAACACGCTTTCTTAGGTTTTCCAGTACTTTGTATTGGTAATATGCTCTTCGTAGGATGTCCGTTTTTGCTGATTTAATCACATCTGTGATTCGTTCCACTTCTATAGCTACTTGATCTGGCGACATTCTAGCTAATTCTTGCCTATTCTTTTTCACGAATTCTAGCGCGGCCTCGGCCGAAGAAGTATCCACCTTGTCCATGTTTGCTAGTTTTATCATTCTTTCTAATTTCTTGATTTCACCGTCCAGTTCTAGCAGGATGTTCTTTTCGAATCCTGCAGTGTCCACTTTTTGAGCGTATTTGATCCTTTTTGCGCCTTTCAATTTTTCAAGATAGTTATCCGATGAGCAAAGTTTTTTCCCTTCTTCATAGTATTTTAGTGCGAGTTGAGAATTCAACACAAGATCCTTGCTACACATCTCATCTATTTTTCTTTTCCAATTGTTCTCAATGTTCTCTGCAGTTTTGTAAGCCTCGATCGCTTGGTATTTCAAAGTTATTGCTCTATCCATGAGAACAATTGCCTTGTATAAGTAATCATCTTCGAACTCCCTATTTCTCTGCAATAGAGCTTCTTTGAATAATCTGTCACTCTCCCATAATAATTTATCTCCTTCACCCACCCACTTCTCAGGTCTTACTTCGATGCTAAACAAGCCTTCAACTTCCACACTCTTCAGTTCTATGTTTGGCCTCTTCACCTCTAGCGATTCATACAAATCTTTTTTAGATCTCCAATCCTCTAACATTAGCTTCATTCCCATGTGAAGCTTTCCACGAATTTTTAGTATTCTCGTGTAAATCCCATTTTCTCCGAACATCTGGTTATAATAGTCATCAATGGCCACTTTTGAAGCCACCCGTTCCAAATACTCCTTAATTCTTGGTAGACATTCATAGTAACCTGGGGACATGGGTGCACCGCATTTGACCGACAGGTCCGCGATGATAGTCAAAAAACGCTCTCGCTCTTCTTCTAAGCCCTTTCTGATTGTCTCTAATTTGTCGGTTGAATACTTGTTGCTCATATGTTGCATCATTTTAACCGTTTCAAGGAGATTTCTCATATTTTCTTCTGACACTGTTCCACCATATTCAGAGTAGTTCATATTGTCTAGCCCCATCTTGTCAGCAACCCTTGCATCGTTTATGAGCAGCGCTTCTTCCTCAAGAAAAGCATCAGAAGCCAGTTGCATACCCTGTTTCAAGTTTTCAATACTCTTCATTGGGTCTGCGTCCACTGTACTTTGCCTCATGGCCCCCTTAATCAGATCCCACGACTGCGTCATTTTTGGAAAGGCGGTTTTTTCTAAATCAACACCTGCGTAGTATTGTAGGTTGTTTATCCCAGGCTCAAGCCTGTGGAGACCTATAGCGTTCAATATTGACTGAAGTAACGCCTTCACAAAAAAGGAGGCTATGGGCACGTCATAAGCGAGAGACACTACACTGCCGATGTTGTTCACATATGATACAGCGATTATAATAGGTTGTTCAAGTTGGGTTAAGCTGGTGGTTGTAGTATACAAATCCCCAGAGAGCGAATAGGGTAGAATCAGTAATAACGTCACAATTAGAGCACAAATTCTCTTCAACATCCCTCCCCCCTTATATTTTTCTGTGGTAGCAAGTATAAAAACTTATCTGGATTGCCAAACCTCTTTCTTCATGACCTCTGGAATTTGATCTAGTAGATCACTTGCAAGAAGACCGTATCCAAACTTGTTAAAGGCGAGATCGCCAGCCAACCCATTTATCCTTACCCCCAGCTTTGCAGCCTCAATAAGATCTAACCCCTGACACACTAGACCGGCCACTATCCCGGCTAGAGTGTCCCCGGTTCCTCCAACGGTCATACCTGAGTTTCCCGTCTTGTTCTCGTATACATTCCTTCCATCACTTATCAAGTCCACTTCTCCCTTCAGGAGAATTACTCTGTCTGGCCTCGCGAATTTTAGGAGTGTTTCCCTACTTGGTTTTTCACCAAACGCTATTTCAAACTCCTTTTTGTGAGGGGTTAAAATTGCATTTTTCAGTGCTAGTGGGTCTATTAGTTTCAAGGCGTCGGCATCGATTATTTTTGGTTTCTTTATTTTCACCAGTTCGTCAAACAGCGCCTTTGTACTGGGGGATGTCCCGGAGCCAGTTCCCAGCAGTACTGCATCTGCTCTATTTAGTATTGCATTTATCTCATTGAAGTGAAGCCCAGCTAGGCGATCTCCAGGAAGTTTTATGGTTATCAAATCAGGGGAATAGGAATTTAATGACCAGGCCACCTTTTCTGGAGCAGCTATATACACTAGATCTATGCCAGTTCTCAGTGCTGCCAGGCCTGCCAGAGCCAAGCACCCAACGTAGTCCCTACTTCCTCCAACTATTAAGAGTTTTCCATTTTCTCCTTTGTGTCCTCCCCTTTCTACCATCATTTATAACACCATCAAATAAATTCCTGCTAACATTATAATGGAGGCCAACAATTTTAATTCCCATTCTTTCTCCTTTAATACTTTCCCTCCCAGGAACACTGATATGGGGGATTGCAACCTCCTGGTTGCACTAACCAGACTGACTGGACCTAGATCCATGGCGAGTACTGCAAGCAATCTGTAAACTGAAGTTAACAAGCCAGTTAAAGCAAATGGGGTCAATTTCGTTTCTAGATCAGGTACTATCCTCCTAGATTTTCTATTCACCATTATGAACAACCCGAGTGTTGTGAACAGTGTGGAGAAGAACAATATTGTAAATATGTTTGTTCCACTATTTAGAAGGAACTTGGTCACCACTGCATTTATAGCATAAAAGATTGAAGAAGCTAGTACCAATCCATGCTGCAGACCTATTTTACTTCTTATTTCTATGACTCTGAAATTGCTGATAAGAGCCATACTCCCAAAGATAACAACGACTAGGCCAAAGAATTTTAGAGTAGATATCTTTTCTTGGATAAATAAAAAAGCAAAGAGGAATACAAATAAAGGATTTAGGGAAGAGACAAGAGGGAATATCTCAGAGGCACTGGAGAATTTCAGGGCTTTTGTTCTCAAATAGAAGGCAAGGACAGTTAAGAACGACTTTGCAAAGATTATCAATAGTGCAAACACACTCCATTGAACCAATGGTAAAATTGGAATGAAGAAGATTAGGCAAAAAAAGTTGAAAAGAAAAGAGAAAACACTACTGCTCATGTTAGTAACTAATTTTTTCTGCATCACATTTGCTGATCCTTGGATAAAGGCAGATAAAATGGCTGGGATTACCCACATAAATTCACCCAACTATCTCAATGTCTATTCTTCTCTTTATCCTCTTTTCCAGTTTCTTCAACTTCTTTGGAGATACTTTCTTCAACTCGTCCTTTGTGGCATACACAACCACGTTCTTTTTTCCAACCACGATTTCTCCAGAGAAGTATTTCTCTAGCATCTTTTCAATCCTACCTTTCCTCTTAGTCTTTGCTTTCTTCGCTTCCTTGACGCTTGCAAGTATGGTTTGCTCTCCATACGTGTATATCTCATACAGAGGTTCACCAGTGTAGAAGTCCTTTACCTCAACAACTGGCCTGGCCAAGTCTGCATCTTTCATTCCAGTTGGGACTTTAACAGCGAATTCTAGGGAATACACTTCCTTTATCTCCGCATCTCTTACCAGTATCACAGTGTCAACCACTTGCGGTATTAGACCGAAATCTACTCTTCCGATCATTCTGTGTATTGCATCCACTGCTTTGTTTGCGTGGACGACACCTATCATTCCAACTCCAGCCAATCTCAAATCTGCGTAGATCTGAAAATCTCTGGTCTTTCTAACTTCATCATATATAGTATAATCCGGTCTCACCAAAAGGAGTATATCTGCAGTTTTTTCAAAGTCCCCCTCCAAGGCAGTGTACTGAGTTATATCCGTAGATACCTGTAGATCTCTTGGTGACTCCATGGTTTTTACAATCTTTCCCTTTTCCTTGTAAAACTCAGCTAGAGCCGAGGCAAGAGTGGACTTTCCATGACCTGGAGGTCCAGCGATTAGTATGCCTTCTGCTTCCTTTTCCAGTCTTTCCAGGAGTTTCTTGTCAATGTTCCAGTCCTCTAACCTGGTTTTCTTTATTGGTCTCACAATTGTTATTTCCAATCCGTCTGAGAAAGGGGGTCTGGCTATGGTTATCCTGTATTCTCGGTATTGTATTACCATTGCCCCCTTTCTATCTATCTCTATGAAAGCATCATTTGATCTCTTTGCGAATTCTATTATTTCACTAGCTAGTTCATCTACTTCTTTGTAACTCAAGGCCTTTTTAGTTACCTCTACGAGTTTTTGTTTACCAGGTCTCCCTCTCTTTGCAAGAACTTTGCAACCTTCCTTTATGTGGATGCTGGTGGTTTCATCATCAAAGAATTTTGTGAATCTTGGCTTTCTGAGTTCCTTCTTTTCCGATTCGATGAATATTACAGGAATTCCCATGGCCTTGGCTGCCTCTGCCTGAATGTAATCAGAGGTTATCAAGGTTGCATTTAGCTCTCTGGCAATTTCCCTTATTATGGAGTCCACTCTCCTGAGTTCTATGTCCTCTAGTGCAGGCAGTTCTCCATAGTATTGCAGGTTTATCTTCCCAGCTTGTACTAGTTTCATAACTTCCTGTAACTCCTTCAAACCAGCAAAACCAGTTTCTCTACCCTGGTTTGCCTGGTGTTCCAGTTCAGCCACTACAGCTAGAGGAATGATCAACTTGCCCTTTATCTTCCCAGTTTCAAGCATTCCGCTTATCCTTCCATCTATAATGACACTTGTGTCTGGGACATACTTTTGCATACACTTCACCAGTATTCATTAATACATATTCGTAATTATTAATCTATGTTTCTTGGTAATCTTTCGAGAACCAGGACGCCCCTCTCCTCTAGCCATTTTTTGGCCGAGGGGAGGACACCCAAATGATACACAATCACGCCAGGACCGAACATGTGCAGATAATCATCCAATTGTTTTCTATAATCTCTTCTGACTTTTTCCATGTCACCAATGCTGTACTTGCTTTCTATCCACCTTACTGGCTCTCCGTGTATTTTTATTAACTTTTTCAATAGGAAATCTGGGGTTTTTGAGTATTTCTTCTTCAGGTCTTCCTCCCTCTCAAATCTTACCCCGTGCCTCTCCAGCCAGTTTTTTATTCTGGTTTCACCTTTTTCTCCCTTCGCATACTGTTTTTCCAAACCTTCCGGCGAGTATACTGGATCTGCTTTCCAAGCTTCTTCTAGCTCCTTTTTCAATCGCCTATCCTCAATGTCCATTCTTCTATTAACGATGGCCTTTGATCTGTTTTTTGAGTACCCTAGTTCTTGGAGTAGTATGTATGCCAGCATAACCGGTGAGAAGACGTATTCTCTAGCCAGGGATACAATGCTCTTTCCTGATGTCCATTCGTTTACAATTTTCCTTCTAGGTAGTCTGTAAAATTTTCTTTTTGTTTCTCTTCCAAGCTTTAGAGTGAGTATCTCTTCTAGGAATTCTCTTTTATATCCCTTCCTAGCTAGTCTATCTATATCCCTTACTCCATTTATTTGCCTGTACAACCTTGCATACTCTTTTTCATCAATCACGCCAAGAATTAGTCAGGCAAAGTATTTATTTCTAGTTTCTGTTATAGTCTTATGACACTGGAATTAGTGCTTAGATTGTTAGTTTCTGCTGTGTTAACTGGAATTATAGGTTGGGAGAGAGAGGTTTATCGCAAGCCAGCAGGGTTTAGAACTCACATTCTGGTTGGATTAGGAGCCTCACTAATAACTCTAATCTCGCTTTATGCCGTTCCTGGAGACTACGACCACAGTAGGCTTTTGGCAGCGGTTATAATGGGGATAGGTTTCCTTGGTGCGGGAGTGATTGTAAAAACAGGTGAGCACGTTTATGGCCTCACCACTGCGGCGAGCATATGGTTTGCAGCGGCTCTAGCGATAACCATCAGTTTAGGAGCATACGATTTGGGAGCCATAGCTTTCTTGATAGCAATAATAGCTTTGCAATTAAAGTATTGGATCGGTGAGGAGGTTGGAACTGGAAAAGGGAGAATTTCTGGTAAAACTAGCAAGAAAGGCCATTGAAGAGTATTTAGCCAGTAGGCAGGTTATTGATCCTCCAGAGGAAGAGTGGCTCAAAGAGAAAAGAGGAGTGTTCACCACATTGAGGACCCATCCAGGCAACGCATTGAGAGGTTGTATAGGCTTCCCTTATCCTATTTTTCCTCTGGGTAAAGCACTCATAGAATCTGCCATATCTGCAGCAGTGAATGACCCTAGATTTTACCCAGTATCGCTGGGCGAAATGGATAGGATTAAGATTGAGGTAACTGTTCTCACATCCCCTAGAGAATTGACTTGTCCACCAGGGGATAGACCCAAGCATGTGATATTAGGAAAACATGGTTTAATAGTGGAGAGGGACGGATTTTCTGGGCTATTGCTCCCGCAGGTTCCAGAGGAGGTTGGTTGGGAAACACCTGAGGAGTTTCTGGATGGGACATGCGCTAAAGCAGGTTTGCCTCCGGGGTGTTGGAAGGATCCGAACACTAGAGTGTATGTATTTGAGGGGGAGATATTTGAGGAAATTGAGCCGAGAGGGAGAGTGATTAAAGTTGATAATTCACAAGCGGATTAGAGTTTATCTTCTAGTTCCGGACACAGATTCTAGAAAAGATGTGGACGTAAACGTGGTGGTGGCAGATCTAAACAAGAAGTACGCGCACTTGATAGATCACCCCATCTACGGGATAAGAGTTAAACAATTTATCAATGAAGATCTTTCAAGACTTGGAGTAGATCCTCCAGAGTTGCCAGATTTGCCGCTGGGATTTTCTGAAGCTCTGGCAAAGCTACACAATGAGTTTGTTAAAATTGTTTATTCTAGGCACTACCCTACAAACGAGTATTCGTTTTTGGTGAGAGTTCCCGTGGAAGGGGAAATGTTGGAACAGATAAGGCGGATGGTAGGTGGTTTTATTGCTGCCTCGAAGGACATGCCGGAGAACAAAAAATTTGAGGAAGCGGCCAGATTAATTAGCAGGATAATTGAGCTTGGGATCGTATCTGGAGACGAGATCTGGCCAAAGGACGTTATAGACGACTTGAGAGAGATATTTCTGGGGATGGGCATTGACCCTAGGGAGTTGAAGGACTATTACTCCTTTCACAGAAAATCTGCGCATTAAATCAGTGATCTAGCCATTTTTCTAGCTTTTCTCAGGCACTTCTTGTGCCACCATTGTCCACCGTAGTACTTTCCTTCCCCCGGAGCTATCTCTTGACCGCACATTGCACAGAGTTGTGGTTCTTCTTCTCTGTTGCTTTCCTTAGGCTCCTCCTTTTTCTTGCCTTTCAGAAAATCCAGCAGACCCATATCATCCACCCAAACAGTATTCCACTTTTTGGAAGTTATCTCTTAAATTAATTACTTCCTCCTTGATCTTTTCTGGTGTTTCTCTATCCAGCCATAGCCTCTTTAGGAGTTCTGCAATTGTTTTCATCTCACTTTCCTTCATCCCAAATCTAGTCATCTCTTGCACGCCAATTCTCACCCCGGATGGATCCCTCACATTCTTGAGAGGTTCCCAAGGTAACAGATTCTTGTTGACTATTATGTTTGCTCGTTCTGCCAGATCGGCAGCCTCTTTTCCGCTTAGGCCGATCTTTTCCATATCAAGAGCTATCTGGTGCGATCTTGTAAATCCTAGATGTTCAGCTATTATTGGCAGACCCAGTGCATAAGCTTCTTCTGCTAGTGTTTTTGCATTCTTCACAATTTGTCTAGCATAGTCCTTTCCGAATGAAAACATCTCTAATGCAGTAATACCCAAGGCAGGAAGTCTATGTAAATGGTGGTTACTTGTCATCCTGGGAAATACGCCCTTCTTCAATTTTGTGAACAATTCATCTGAATTCGTCGCTATCAGCCCACCCTGTGGACCAGGGAAGGTTTTGTGTGTGGAGCTGGTGAGCACATCTGCACCTTCTTTGAATGGTTTCTGGAATTCTCCACCCACAATTAGGCCAAGCACATGTGCAGCATCATATACGACTGTAGCATTGTACTCCTCCGCCAAATCTGATATTTCTCTAACTGGATGAGGGAAGAGAAATAAACTTGCACCAAGAACGAATAATCTTGGCTCTATACCTTCACTTTTCAAATCTCTTCTAGTTTTGTCCACGTCTATGTTCATGGTTTCATAGTCAAATGCGTAATTGTAGACTCGCAGTCTTAGAGCCGTGGGCCCCCCATACTTATTGTGGGATATATGTCCTCCAGTCGGTGTGGACAAGCTCATAATAGAATCTCCAGACTTTGTTAAAACGGAGAATACAGCAAGATTTGCCACCGTGCCCGAAATTGGCCGGGGGTCCACAAATTCTGCCCCTAAAAGCTCTCCTAGCATCTCCTGAACGAGGATCTCTATTTGATCTATGTACTTCGTTCCGTTGTAGTACCTTGCAAAGGGTTCCCCCTCTGCATATCTGTGCATGAAATCGCTCAGATAAACCTTTTCTGCCATTGGCGACATGACATTTTCACTAGCAATGAGGTTTATGCATTTCTTTCTCCACGAATTCTGCTCGTCCACCAGCTTTAAGATTTTGTTCCTAGTCTCCAAGAGATTTGAGCTTTTCAATTTCTTCAGCCCTCCCCTCTAGATTCTTGTATGTCTCAAGTACATCCTTCAGTTTCCCACAGGTGAACTTTCCTTCTGGGCAGAACCCTAAGGAGACACACCTTGGACCTGCATTTTCAAATATTACAGGGGCAACCTTCTTTACCTCCAGCAGCATTCTATTAGCTAGTTCCCTTATCTCCCACTGAGCCCTCAAGCAACAACGCAACCCAAAGAAGTGGAGAAGTTCCCTAGCGTTCATTGTTATAACTATGTTTGATTTTGCTGCGTTTGGAAAGACAAACCTAGCATCCTCTGGAGGTATCCCCAGATCAATGAGTTTTTGATAAGTTTCAGCCAATTTTTTCATGGTTTCATCAAAGACCTTCTTTGCCTCTTCGTTCCTTTCTATCTTGGGGGGAGTAACGTAATCTAGATCCTTGAATTTTACATACCTCTGGCTCTGCTGGGTATAACTAGCTATCCTGTGCCTTACTAGTTGGTGAGTACACGCCCTAGATACTCCCTCAACAGCAAAGGTGAATGTAGCATGCTCAATGACGGAATGGTGACCGTATCCCGTAACGTTTCTTATCATCTTCTCCCCATTCTCGGGATCGTAATTATCCCATCTCCAGATGGGCCCCTTTGAAGATATGCTAGTGTACGCAGACACTGCCACAGTTTTTTCAGGATTAGGTGTCCAAGAAATTAGCTTTACCCTCATGATTGAGTTTAGGAAGTTAGATTATTTAACCGTAGCTCTCTCCCAAAAGCTTTTTAAATAACCGTGGAGTAATCTAGTTTAGGTGATGTTCATGCCAGCGAGGAAGTTTGCTATTGCAAGGCAGCTAGGAGGAAAAAGAGTTATAACGAACAAGGGAGAGGAACTAGGAAGGATCAGTGATATTCAATTTGAGGAAAGCACTGGAGAGCTAGTGTACATCTTGATTGATCCAAACCCAGAATCAAAGCTTGCAAAGAACTTGAGAAGAGAAGGAGACCTAGTGGTTATACCATACAAGGCATTGTTTGCTGTTGGAGACGTTGTTGTTGTGGACGAGTCCATGCTAGAGGACTAGAGGTCTAGTATTATCCTCCCCTCTTTTTCTCTGATCTCTATCCCCAGTTTGCTTGATATCTCTCCCCAGCTGAGCCCAGCGTCCCTTAGCTTCTTGATTTCTTTTAGTATCTCCTCTATTCTTTGATAGTTTGCATAGATTAGGTCTCCTATTTTCTTGCACTCTTCTGCTTCCTTCTTTAGTTTTTCCAGAGCAGCTTCTTGCTCTCTTAGCCTCTTTCTTAGCTTGTCCAGTTTGTTATCTGTACGGGGCGTCTCCACCTTCTCGGAATAGAAGTCATCCAATGCTGAGTTGAAGTTCGGCTTCGGGATGAATTCTTCATTGAGAACGTGAAGTTTAAACAGCACCGGTCTGCCTTGTATTCCCGGTTCTTTCTTATTCAAGAGTTCTTTTATAGTTTTGAATAGTTTTTCCAGGTTTGCTGGGAACTTGGAGTTCTTATCCTCACCAGCAAGATAGCAGGCTTCTTCTAGGTATACGTTTCCTAGTTTTATTCCCTTTACTAGGCTCCTTATTATATCCTTCTCTGTGAATATAGCATTAAACTCCTCTAACGTCATTGTGAACGGATTTAATCCAGAGGATGTTGGGTATTTGTAGGGTCTCCTGGGTTTTATCTCTCTATCTCTCCATTCCTCGTATCGTTTTGCCACTATTGTGTTTCCATCTGGACCGACTAGAATTATGTTTCCTTTGGAGAATAGCTCTATTACGAGTCTCTTTCCATTATCAAATTCTAGCTCAACAATTCTATCAAAGTTTGGTTGTTTTATTTTGGCCAGCTTAGATTTGTCTAACTCTTTTCTTATCTTCATTACAAATGAGTCTGGTTCCGTGCCTTTGAACTCATATCTTGTTTGGTACATGCATTCTGGTGGGTTTATGATTATATCTATGTTTTCTTTCCCTCTCAACCTTAGTTTGTATCCAGTATCCAGCTTCCAAAATTTTTGGAACCAGCTACCTTCTGCGCTCTTTAATTCTTCCACCAACCAGTGAACTTCCAAGTTTGATAATGCCATTCACATCCTCCCATAGATATCTGAATGCTCTTCTATCAAACAATGCCAAATATATTAGGGCTATGGATCCTCCTAGAAAGTGTATTATATGAGATGTGGGGGTGACCGCTTCTGTCTCCACACCCTTGACTAGTTTTGTTTGTTCTTTCTCGGCCTTTTTTACTAGTGTGTATGTCTGGTTTATCTTTTGGATTATGACTGGTTTTTCTTCTTCGCTTGCGTTTTTCAATTGTTGTGCATACTCCATTATCTTTTGAGTACTTTCTTGAATAACGTTTTCCTGTGCTTGGTATGTGGTGTGGATTATGAAGTCAGCTGTTGGATAAACAACTATTGGTATCATGTACAAGCCTAAAACTAAACCTAGCACGGTCTTCTTGACATCAACCACAAACCCGGCAGCTATCAGTCCGCAAATAGCTGCACTTGCACCAAGCACCCAGACATCTGGTTTTATCCAAGTGTAGATTGTTCCCGCCAGCCAACCAGATAGGATGAATATTGCAAATACGTGCTTTGATTCTAGTCTCTGTTCCAGTATGCTACCTATTATTGCTAGAATGAACATGTTGGCCATTAAATGTTTCAATCCTATGTGTGTGAAGGAGTAGAGTATTCCTCCAACAATTTGATTCCCAACACTGACACCGTAGTATGCTAACTTTGTTATTGGGTATATGTATGGATCCCCTCCACTGTTTAGGAGATATAGAGCAGTAGCGAAGGTGATAATGGAGATCGTGGCTAGTGGGGGGCGAACCTTCATGCGTTCACCCCTTTATGAATTCCCACACCAGTTTGGCAGCAGCTGGACTTGCCTTCAAAAGCGCCTTTGCCACTTCCACTAGTCCTTTGCCATGCCCCAGATCCACTAGGACGTCTGGTGTTAATCCTCCTTTCAATGCCATGTCTGCTATGGCTTCCAATTGCTCATCGTTCAGTCTTTCAAAGAAGTGCCTAACCTTGAGTATCTTTGCAAATTCTTCCCCATGTTTCTCCATCCACATGTCCTGGAATTTCTTCAGTTTTTCTTTACTAACATCCCCGGAAGCTATGGCTTCCTTTGCAACATCTGCAAGCATACCTGCTGCTTCTAGGGCTGTTCCCATTCCCCCTCCGTGGATTGGGTTAACCATTCTCGCTGCATCTCCTGTTAACATTATTCCATTCCCTACGAACTCATCTACTGGTTTGGTAACTGGGATACCACCTGCGTTTATCTCAATTACACTCGCATTCTTGAATCTGTCCCAGTTTTCCTCTATCCACTTGTCTAGATAGTATCTGGCTGTTTTTTCATTTGCTCCGTTTATACCGATACCAACATTAGCAACATCCTTTCCCTTTGGGAATACCCAAACGTATCCTCTAGGGGCCACTTCATTTCCGAAGTAGAGTTCCATCTTGTTTGGATCCAGGAGTTCTACTCCAGCCATTTCGTACTGGAATCCGGAATCCATTTCTGTTAGCGGTAGTGTGGTGTTTAAACCGGCCATTCTTCCAATTCTGGAGTCCACACCGTCCGCAGCCACAACTATCTTTGCCCTAAGCTCCAAATCATCTCCCATGTAGTTTACCCTAACCCCCTTTACATAATCATCTTCCATCACTAGGTCATAAACATTTGCCTTCAACATGAACTTAGCTCCAGCTCTTATTGCGTTGGCTGCTAGGAATTTTTCAAACATCTTTCTCTCGATTATGTATCCTGATCCCTTTCCCAGTTTATCTGTGTCAATGACAATCTTCTTTCCTTTTGGTGAGATTAGTATGGCTCCATTTATGTACTGCCTTGCCCAGATTGGTTCTGGTTCTAGACCAGATATCTTTATCCAACGCATGGAAAGTCCTTCCCCACACCTCTTTGGTGCACCTATCTCTTGCTTCCTATCTATCACTAGTGTCTTTAGCCCTCTTTTTGCCAATTCTTCACCGGCCTTTATTCCAGCGGGACCAGCTCCGACGACTATTACATCCCATTCTCTATCGTATTTCATTGAGTATCACCTCTGGGAAGACTTATTGCTCCAACTGGGCACGCCTTTACACATATCCCACACTCTTTGCATTTATCCTCGTGAACGTGTACATACGTTTCTCTCAGCTCCAATGCAAGAAATGGGCACACACTTGTGCACGCACCACAGTACATGCATTTATCCCTATCAATGCGTACTGCCATCATCTCACCTCCACATTCAACAGGGCGGTTAGGTACTTATTTAGCCTAATCAGCTCTTCCTTAAGTTTGTTGGTTCCTGGGGTTTCTGGTAGATTTGATAGGATCTTCAAGAAGGGTTCCACCTGCTCCTCCTTTACATTTTTTATGAAGTTCCTGAACATCTTTGTTAAGTCTCCAGTTATTGTGTAGACTTTTTCTCTCTTTACCTTTATCTTTTTTCCCCTCACTAAACCGTGATTTGCTAGATCGTCTAGGGCGAGGGAAATAGCAGGAATGCTGTATTTTGTCATTTCTGATATTTCCTTTTGGGTTAGGGGTTTCTTGGCCAATAACAATGCACCAAATACCCTGCCGTGGGCAGAGGTTAACCCCCTAGCTCTAAATATCATCTCTAGTTGGTCTAGCAATATGTCTGGATCCATGCCGAATTTATAATTTTTTAAATTTTTAAATTTAACCCCATCTAGTCCCTAACCATAACCTTCTTATCGCTTATCTCGTAGAGTATTTTAGCTATGCTTCCGTGTCTAGTTGAGTACTTAGAGATCACTTCCTCTTCACTGCTTCCAACAAAATCATCAAACTTTCTGGTTTTATCCAAGTCCAGAAGGTAGTATTTGCCATCCTTCTCTAAAAGAACAAGGGCCCTGTGTTCGCCTTTGGTTGTTTCAACAATTAGAACCTTTGCATTTTCCCCCAATCCTCTAAGCATAGAACAGAGAAGTATTGCCCTGTCATCATTATCTCCAGCACCTATTCTTATCACATCTGAAACATCCATCCAGAAGGATATATTCATTGGCGGTTTTATCTCCATTACTCTATCTCTAACGTATTCGTATGCTTTTTCTGGGGAGCCGTACGCTCTTATTATGTCCTTTACATCTGGATCGCTTGGCTTGATTAGTGCCTTCAATTCTTCAACGGTTTTTGTTTCCCCTTCCCTTATCTTGTCTGAGTATCTCTCTACTATTGCCTGCAGTACAGCAAGTTCCTTTTCCATTACCTTTAGTCTAGTTTTTAGATTTTCAAGTTCTTCTCTCAAAAGGGCATTTTCATTTCTGAGATTCTTCAGCTTCTCGCTTTCTGGTTTTGTTGCTTCTCCGATCTCATCCTTCAAGAACTGGTTTTCCCTTGTTAATCTGTCTAGTTTTGCCTTCAAATCTTTAACTTGCTCCTGAAGTTCAGATATCCTCTTATTTGAGTTCTCCTCAAGCCAGTTGTATTTTGCCTTCAAATCTTTCTTTTCTTCCTCAAGTTCGTTTATCTGCATGTGCAGTGAGTCCCTCTCTGATTTGACCTTTTCCAATTCCTTCTTCAGTTTGTTGTACTCCTGGCTGAGTTTTATTGCCTTTTCTAGCTCTACAACTTCCTTTCTGGCATCTAGCATGAAGTCGGGGACTAGGCCCTTTGCGATCATGAACATTGTTTCTTCCATTTCTTTCTCTACATTCTCCAGCCGGGTGTCCAGTTTGGCAGATTCTTCTACGTATCCCTTGTCATCAATCTTTCCCTCTTTATATGCATCCATCAACGCCTTCTTTGCTGCCAACAGTTCGGCTTTCTTCTTTGCTAGTTCCTCTAGGTGGTTCCAGGCCTCTAGCTTATCCACGGGAACAGGCACTGGGACCCTTTTCTTCCTAAACAGAATAACTAAGGAAATTATGAGCCCAATAACTACTCCAACGGTTAACACAGCCATGGTTTCAATGAATCCCAAGTTCATCCCCTCGCTTGCTATTTATTATTGAGTTGCTTCTAAAATATATAAGGTGCCATTGATGGCAGAGAAAATGCTAGAGAAAGCCAGGGATTTTATAAGATCGAGAAAGGAGTTTGTTATTGTTACTCACTACGATGCTGATGGTCTCACAGCTGGAGCAATAGCCTCTCTAGTTTTGGACAGACTAGGGAAGGAGAACATTGTAATTCCAGTGAAAAAGTTGGATGAGAAGGCGATAGAAGGGATAGCCTCTCAAGGGGAGAACTTCTGGTTCGTTGATCTAGGTTCTGGCCAGATAGAGATGATTGATAAGTATGTTGGTTCGAACTATGTTATATGCGACCACCACGAGACTTTAGGAGATGGATCTGGATTACATTTGAATACCCATCTGCTTGGGTGGGACGGATCAAAGGAAATATCTGGAGCAGGGATGACATATCTCTTGGCTAGGTACATAGACAAGAAAAATAGAGATCTTTCTGCCCTGGCAATTGTTGGTGCAGTTGGAGACATGCAAGATTCCACTGGTGCGTTGGTTGGAAAAAATAGAGAGATATTAGATGATGGTGTTTCTGAGGGGGTTCTAGAGAACAAGATTGATATAAGGTTGTTCGGGAGACACACTAGGCCCTTAATCCAGTTTTTGAGCTATTCATCAGATCCAGTTTTTCCGGGATTGTCTGGAGATGATGCTGCATGTGCCAGATTCTTGATGGATCTGGGAATCCCCTTGAAGAGAGATGGAGAGTGGCTGAGGTATGTGGATTTGACAGATGAAGAAAAAAGAAAGCTAATAACTGGCTTGCATATCTACGGAACCAGTATGGGGATGAGTGAGAAGTCTTTGAGGGCATTGGTTGGTGAGGTTTATGAGTTGGTCAAGGAGGAGGAAAAGAGTTATACTAGAGATGCAAAGGACTTTGCTACTTTGCTAAATGCCTGCGGTAGGCACAACGCAATGGAGATAGGCATTTCTGTTGCCAAGGGAGACAGGGACGAGGCTTACAGGGAGGCAGTGGCCATACTCCAGAGGCATAGAAAGGCATTGCACGACGCGATTGAGTGGGTTTCCAAGCACGGCATTGAGGAGACAGATAGCATGTACATTCTGGATGCTGGATCAAATGTTAAGGACACGATAGTTGGCATAGTTGCTGGGATGTTGTACAATACTGGTTTGGTATCCAGAAGCAAACCAATTGTTGCTTTAGCAGTAGACGAAGAAGGCAATCTAAAGGTTTCTGGAAGGGGAAACTGGGATCTAGTTAGAAGAGGGTTGAATCTAGGAAAGGCTATGAAGGAGGTTGCAGGGGAACTTGGAGAAGTTGGGGGAGGGCACAACATTGCTGCGGGAGCCACTGTTTCACCAGAAAAGAAAAACGAGTTCTTGGAAAAGCTGGCCAAAAAATTGA
>JAJRYR010000033.1 GCA_024275655.1 archaeon
CTCAACAGGATACCTGTCTATCTGTGCTAAACCTATGTTTCCAAGGATCAGAGTTTCTGGAGCAACATCTCTTACATAATAAGTGTCCCAGACTTCTGGTTTTTCCAGCATTGCTCTCTGACTACCAACACCAAATGCCAAACCAAGGTTTTCTGCAACCTCAGCGAAGTCCTTGTTTATCCTTCCAGCTTCCTCCACCCCACCGGTCATTCCAACAATCAGGAGGGGCACTTCCAATCTTTTTCCTAGGAACTCAACACTAGTGTCTATTTTTCCTAGATCCAGTTCTGGTGTTGACTCGTGAATGAGTATGACATCGTTGAACCAGGGATCGCCATGCTCAACATTTTCCCTAACAGCTAATTTCAGGTGCTCCAGTTTTCTTGAACCAGTTACCCACTCTGTCATAAAACCACCAATTTCATTAACTCAATCTTTCTTTATAATCGTTCCCAGGCCCCTTTCTCCAGTTAAGGCCTTGTAAAGAATTCCTGGCTTCTCAATGTTTATTATCTCGCTCTCTACACCTTTCTCTGCTAGATCTAGGAGCTCTAGAACTTTTCTAGCCATCCCCCCAGTGACATCAGTGCCAGTGGAACCGGTTAATTCTTCAACCACGTGGTCTATGTTCTTTGGAGTTATAACTGGGATTAACTTTGCATCTGGATTCTTGTTCGGATCCTTCGTGAACACGCCATCCACATCCGTTCCTAGAATGAGCCTGCTTGCCCTCAAATTGTGGGCAACATACGGGGCTAGATGATCTCCAGATAGAATACCTATCCCAGTCCTGTTATCCAGTAGAACGTCTCCATGGGACACTATCACCAATCCCATATCCAGAAATTTTTCTACCACATTTAATGGGAATTGAACCAGCTTCCCATCACAGAGAATCCCTCCAGCGCTTGGTTGGAAGGGCATTGCCTTTACTCCTGCCTCCTGCAATGCCTTCACAACCTCATAGTTCAGTAGCTGCATCCATCTGTGTGTTATCCCTATTCCTTCTATTTGCTTTTCATCGCTCAGCCCCAAGTGCAGGTTGTACCTCTTTGCAAAGATGTGTCCAAATGGGCCTGCCCCGTGAACTATGAATAGGCGTTTTCCATTCTCTGCTAGCGCATCCGCGATTTCTCCTGCTAGCCTGCGCAAGTTCTTTTCATTCAATTCGGGAGTATCGTCTTTTTTTCTGGTTATAACACTTCCACCTAGTTTTATGACAATTAGATCGTCATTCGGTTTCAACGGTATCTCCATCTACCCTCACCCATAAACCTTCTTTCTATGTCCACATGTGATTAATATGATATCATCATCAACAATTTTATATATCACCCGTATATCTGACACCCTGATTGAGTAGTAGTCCCTTAATTCGTACTTTAGCTTCTTCCCGGTGTGCCCTCCTACTAATTTCTTTATTGCCAATTTTACCTTGGTCTTCAAATTTTTATCCAGTTTTTTGTAATTTTTCAAGAATTCGTGAGTGTAATAGATCTTCAAGGTTATCCCCTTTTAGTCTAATTCGGAGACGTCTTTGAGTTCTTTGATTTTTCCTTCATTTAGCTCTTTTTCACCTTGTTTGATGCTCTTCATAAAGTCAGGGTCCGCTAGTATTTCTAGTGTTTCCACTAGCGCATCCAAATCTTCCACCTTCTTTACCAGCTCCACGAATATATCCCGTGGAACATTGACATAAGCTGAAGTAGTCATTTTTGATCACCATTCAAATTTTGAATTGGAACCTATTAAAGGATTTCGATGGTATCTCCATCTATCTTAACCTTCATTCCAGTCTTTATCTTTGATATATCAATTTGATCCACCATAGGAATATCTGAGATTATGGCACCCACAGCAATTATGGGTTCGCTCTCTTTTACTATCATAGCTGCTGGGGCCTTCCCGTTCTTCTTCAGCCGGTAGATTGTGTAGCTTCCTACTGTGGAGCCTTTCCCAGTTGGAAAAACTAGAATCTTTCCAGCAATGCTCTTTCCTTCTAGGGGATGACCCTTTTCAATTATAATGCCAGTTTCTGGATCAACGTTCCCGTAAAAACCGATGGGGTCTGGGGAAACTAGGGCTTCTCCTTCAGCTTTCCCTGCTTTTATCACTCTTCCCTTGAGTATCACTCCTCCCACCTCCCAGTTATTGCAGCCTCTATGCATTTATCTGTTGATCCGAATCTGACGTTAAACCCCTGATTAGGCAGATACCAGGCATACTTGCCAGAATTCACTGCAATGTTCTTGAACCCAAATCCCTTTACTGGGGCTACCACCGCACAAGCATCGGAAACTATTCTTCCCCCAGCCTCCTCTATAATCTTCTCTAGGCCGGCTCTTTGAGCCAGAGCCTTTACGGCTTTACTGGTAGTTATCCACAACTCTGCCTTCAGTTTCTTGCCCTTTATTTTTTGAGCGATATACCTGAGCTCTTCCAGGCTTGCATGAGGGCACCCAAAGACCACCAGGTCTATCTCGGTTTCCTCCCAGCCCAACCTTTCTTGAATTTCCTTTTTATCCTTATCCTCAAAAACCAGCTCTTCATGATCATCTGCCAGGACGTTTCCAATCTTCGCTTCTGGAGTTATCCCCTCTATGTGGTAGAGAGCTACAGCCCCACTTGCGGCGGCACTTGCTCCTAATTGCTTTAATTCATCGTTGCTAGCTTCCTTTATTTCAGTAAATAACGGCACGGAGTTTTTGATTTGAAGACCAGTCCAGTAACCTAGAGCACCAAAATCCGAGTAATCCTTCATCTCCGCTTCCACGCGAATCAAGAATCTTGCCTTTCTATTTTCATCCAAATGGTATCCAAACTCGGCGGTTCTCCCGGTTATTGCTGCAGCGATTGCACTGGGGCCACCTTCTCTGTTGGTTCTAGCCCCGATCACAGAATTAGCATAAGAGACCGCTGAGGACTCTGCCCAGGCGATGTGGTCTCCAAACCTAGGGACATTTCCGGCCAGATATGGGGTGCAGGTGCATGTGGGCATTATACCCATCTTTTGGAATGCAGATATTACTTTCAACTGCTTCTCTGCAAATTCCAGATCAAATCCTATCCTTTGCCAGTCGTCCAAATCCATTCCCGCAGGGTTCAGCGTGGTTGGGACTCTCACCTTTCCCCCAGCTTCTGCCCATTCCTCCAGAAATTCTATCCCAGCATCTCCCAGGTTCTTGTAAGAGACCCCCGCGACTTGCACACTCGTGACTGGAACCAGCCTCTCGGCACCATATATCTTTCCCAGGGCAACGATTATCTCCATCGCCTTCTGGACGCCTGGTCCATATTCCCCTTCCAGCATTTTTTCTTCTTCCTTCGTCAGGTGCATTTTTCTCCCCAGTAATCTTTTGAGTTTCTTGAATTAAAATATGAACTTCGGCAAAGATCGATTGGGTGGTTTTGAGATGTACTTCCTTGCCAGTAAATTTCCAGCCCTGCAGGCCCTCTCAACATCTCTTGAATTTAA
>JAJRYR010000034.1 GCA_024275655.1 archaeon
AGGTTAAGTGGTCAGATATAGGAGACCTAGAGCAGGCAAAACAGGAGTTAAAGGAGGCAGTAGAGTGGCCATTGAAGTATCCAGATATGTTTGAGAGAATGGGAATTAGGCCACCAAAGGGAATCTTGCTTTTCGGTCCTCCAGGAACCGGGAAGACTCTACTAGCGAAGGCAGTTGCAAACGAGTCTGGAGCAAACTTCATAGCTGTGAAAGGACCAGAACTGCTCAGCAAGTGGGTTGGCGAGAGTGAGAAAGGTATCAGAGAAGTTTTCAGGAAAGCCAGACAAGTAGCCCCCTGTGTTATATTCTTCGATGAAATTGACGCTTTGGCCCCTAGGAGGGGTATGTATGAGGGCAGTCATGTTACTGAAAGTGTAGTGAATCAATTGCTCACAGAGATGGACGGGATAGAGGATATGAGAGGAGTAGTTGTTATAGCAGCTACAAATAGGCCAGATTTGATAGATCCTGGTCTATTGAGGCCAGGTAGATTTGATAGGTTGATATTAATTCCTGCTCCAGACAAGAAAGCAAGACTTGAAATATTGAAGGTTCACACTAGAAAGGTGCCTCTAGCCAAGGATGTTGACCTAGAGGAACTGGCAGAGCTAACTGAGGGATACTCTGGTGCAGATATCGAGGGTCTGGTGAGAGAGGCAGTTATGGCAGCATTGAGAGAGAACAAGGAAGCAAAAGAAGTTAAGAAGAAGCATTTCAAGAAGGCAATGGAGAAGATAAAGCCAAGCATAAGGGAAGAGACGATGAAGTACTACGAGGCGTTCCTCAAGAGCCATTCAAATGAGATAGGAAAGAGGGAAGGCCCGGCTTACTATGGCTGAGGCTTTTCCAGAACTAGGAATATTTTCCTTTTCCTAGGATTTTTTGGATTGTCTATTGCAAACTCTCCAACGAACCCTGCTTTGACGAAGGCCTTTCCAACTTTCACCATCTCCTCTTCTGACTTTGGGTAAAACTGAATTACAGCTTTACCCCCTGGCTTTAGCACCCTAATACACTCCTTCGCAACTCTCTCCACATCCTTCGGTTTTAACCATTGGAGCATTGATATGGAGAGTATCCCCTCAAAGCTTTCATCCTCAAACGGCAGTTCCTTTGCATCTGCCTTTATGGCTTCAAATCCGGCTTTTTTAGCTAATTCCACCATCTTTTCAGATATGTCTATCCCCACAGTTTTGTAGCCCTTTTCTACTAGCACTTCCATTGAGAATCCAGACCCGCATCCTAGATCCAAAATCTTCGCCCCTTTGGACCATCTAGCTAATTCTATTGCGCGGAGAGTTATCTTTCTTTGAATGTTTCGTATTGCATTAGAACTAGCGTAGGCTTCCCCAAACTTTTCAAAGTACTCTTCTGCAGTGGTCTCGTCCTCTGGCCTTTTATTTTTCACTTTCCACCCCATCATATCACGAACAGGAATATTCCTGGAATTGCTATTGCAATGAACCATATAATTGGGTTCCAGAGTATGACTTTACTACCATCCAGGGGGGGTACGGGCAGTAGATTGAATGCAGCCAGGAAAAAGTTCGTGTACATACCGTACAATCCAATTAACTCTAGGATGGACCTCACTGAGGATACTAAGTACAAACCCAAAAATCCAAAGGCAAGTATTATGTTTACCGCTGGACCCGCCAAGCTTATTAATCCATTTTCCCTTCTCGTTATTGGCCTTCCGCCTATGTACACGGCTCCTGGCGCGGCAAATATGAACCTCCCACCGGTCATGACTGCAAGACCCAATGCTAGCAATAATCCAGGAATCCATGCTCTGTAAACAGCCAGCAAACCAAACTTCCTAGCAACGGTTCTGTGTCCCAATTCGTGAAGCACGAACCCCAGCCCCAAAACCAAGAGCAGAATTGGAAACTCAACAATGAACCTGCCTATACCCAAGTATAGAGAATTAATCGAGAATGCTAATGTTATTGTTATCCAGGAAACTAAGAGATGAATGATCTCTGTTCTGTTCATGGAATTGGTTAATACTTAACTTGTTTATAACTCTAGCGATTTTTAGCTCTGGCAGTAGTAAATTTAATATACAAGTTACTATCCAAAAATTACTGGGGGAGAGGGAAATGGACGATTTTGGACAAATATCTGCTGAGGCGCTTGTTCTCCTGGCTGCTGTGCTGGCTGTAGCCTTTGTTCTAGTCTCCCAACTGGTTAGCACCAGCCAGGATTACAAAAAATCCTCAACCCAATCCCAACTCAAGATAGATAAAACTCTAAAAAAGATAAAAGGAGGTAAGTAGGGGGAGAGGGATATGGATGACTACGGACAGGTATCTGCAGAAATGATTGTTTTGCTGGCAGCAGTTATTGCTGTAGCGTATGTGGTGGTTAGCTCTCTGTACAACACTGCAAACGACACACAGCAAAAGCTGAAGGGGACGAGCAACAGGGTTTCAGATAAGATACAAGACATTGAAAATATAGTGTGAAACAGATGAAGGGCCAGTATTCTCTAGATTTCCTAGTAACAATGGCCGGGGCGGTGGCTTTTTTCTTAGTCATCGCCACCGCCTCACTGGATCTAGGTAGAGAGGTCACTTCTGGATTGTCCACTAGGGATTCCCTTTTAGCAGGAAAGCAACTGGTTGATAACATCCAAAGCATTTGCCTAATGGGGGAAGGAAGTAAGGAAGAGCTAAAACTCTGGTTTCCAACCGAAACCAAGATCGTATCATCTTCAGGTAAAATAAGTGTGGCAGTGGGGAATACAAGCAAGGCCTACTACGTCTCCTGTAAACCCGTTTTTTACTTTCATTCTTTGAAGGGTGCGTACCAGTTCACAGTTATTAAAATGAGAGACACGGTGCAGGTCAATGCTAGGAAATTATAGCTAGTATCCAAAGATGAATCTCACTTCCTGCATTCCAGCTTCTGTAAATACGGGCCTTTCTATGACTACGATGTTCCGTGGATTCCCCCACTTCACAACGATATTGCGTCCCATGTACTCGATTTTCAAATGGAGGTTGGGATTTGTTTTTTCCAGCACGGATCTCATATACCAAACATCATTCAACTTGTCTAGAACGAGTATAGTAGTGGATATGTCACTGGCCTGCTTGTAGACCACGGCCTTGTCAAGGTTTGGGTTGAATCTGGGGAGTGCCATCAACACCATTCCTAGAATGACTAGCGAGATCACGGCTTCCAATGTAAAAGATCCCCTGGATGCTCTAAACTTTGATCCAAACAGTTTCGTTTCCATACACGCCCACCCTGGTTATGTGCGGCGACTCACTTTTGCAGATGTTGTCTTTGCATGTTAATTCTCCGGATTGTGAAAGCTTTTCATAGTCTATATGGCCGGGCATCACCGTTTTTGTGTTTTTGTTTAACAGCGCATATCCTGTTATGGAGTTGTACATCATCCTGTCGCTTTCAACAATTGCTCTCAGCTGTAGGTTTACTCTGGCTAAATCATTCCCAAGCTGATTTAGCATTAGCACTATCTCTGTGACGGCCACTAAGCAAACCACTAGCGTTAATAGTGTTCCAAAGGTGGCATCAAGAGTCTGCAACTACCCACCTCCTGTACGATCCATTTAGTCCAAGCACCATTTGATCTGTGGTTATTTGATCGTCCATCTTGGTCTCCCAATCACCGTTAACTATTTTTAGCCAGCTTGTTGACTTTCCCATTTCAACCATCATTCCCGCCAGCACTAGCGTGAACAAAAGCATTGTGGCGAAGATTATCATGAACTCTAAACTAGCTTGACCTGTTTTCATCCCCACACACCTCTATTTATCACTACTTGGAGATTGCCTTTCTCAACTAGTATGCCAAAACCAGTTGTGTTTCCAGAGGGCCTTAGCACCCCTCTAGGGGACAGATGTGGAGAATCAGATTTTGTTACCATTATCCTCCCCGCCTTCCTCGTGAGTTTGCCGCTTATGATGTTAAATCCCTTGCTAGCCCAGTACACTTTCCACAGCTCAAAATACGCACTGCACACTTTTGGGTCTTTGGCTTCTTTGCATTTTGTCATAACCTCTTTGAATGTTCTAATGATGTCATCTTGGATGTTCACTAGTTTCTGGTTCTCTATTAGTCTGTTTTCCACTTCTCCCGTCTTAGAAACTAGCTTAGTTTCCATCGCGAGTATTGGGATGGTGGTTACAACAAAAACCAGAACTATGAGTAAAGTAAACCCTCTCATCCCTCTCCCCCACATAATTTTGATAAAAAGATTTATAAAAACCTTAGTGCAAAATACATCTACATTTTTGGTGGTAAAATGAGCGAGGCACTTGCAGAGTTGAAGAAGGCTAGAGAACAGATAAGGGAGATTAGCGCTAGAGTAAAGAAGCTTAGAGCCAGAGCTAGGGAGGAAAAGAGACTTAGAGATATGGCAAACGAAAAGGTTAAGGAACTAAAGGAGAAGAGAGACAAGGTGAATTCTGAAATAAGGAAGTTGAGAGAAGAACTGAACAAATTGGAGGAAAAGATAAGGAAGATTAGTCCCAGTGAGAGGTCTAGAGGTTTGATAAAGAGAAGGATAGAGAGGTTAGAGTGGGAGATTCAGACGAAGGTTCTCTCCCCAAAGAGGGAGGAGGAGTTAGTAAAGGAAATATCAAAACTTGAGGAAGAGTTAAAGAAGTGGGACGAGGTTGACGCTCTAATAAGGATGAAAAAGGAGATTCAGGGTAAAATAGACGAGTTGAAAAAGGAAGCCCAGGCGTTCCATGAGGCACTACTACACTATGCAAAGGAATCCGAATTCCATCACAGCCAGTTAATGGACATAATAAATCAATTGAAAAAGTTGGAACCCGATTTTGACAACGTGAAGAAGAAATTGGAGGAGGCCAGGAGAAACGCAGAGGCGCTCAAGACGGAAATTGATGCTAGGAAAAAAGCTAAGAAGAAGGAACTGGAAGAAGAAAGAAAGAAGATCGAGGAGGAGATGAAGAAGAAGGAAGCTGCCATTAGGGAAGAGATGAAGACAAAAGCTAGGGAATTATGGAATGCCTTGCAACAAGGAAAGAAGCTGACCACAGAGGAATTGATGATAATACAAACTTATCTGGAGGGGGAGGAATGAAAACATATATCACTCTTTGGTTTTCAAGTGAGGGTGAGAACCCTGTGCGTGTAGTTAATGAATTGAAGGAGATTGGATTTGAGCCTGTTTATGGGAACTATGATATGGCCTATTCTTGGGATAAAAAACCAAGTATAGACGACATACTCTATCTAGCAGACATTGTTAAGAAAAAACTGAATGGTAAGGGAGTTCTATTCAAGCTGGAAACCATTTAAAGATTAATATTTAAATCTCGATGGTGTAATTCATAACAGTGATGCTTATGGAAGATGATGAGCTAGCATTCAAGCTTGTGGAATTGTACGTTAAGGAGGTTTCTGCTACACACGAGAAGAGGCAGATGGGATTGGACACCATACTCAATGCTTACTTTTACGCATTACTGCGAATAACCAGAAAGAAGGAAGAGATACTGGCTATGAAGAGGGCAGTAGAGGCTAGCAGTAGGACACCAGCCAGTGTTCCAGCACCAAAAGGAACAGTGGAAGCACCAGAAGAGGTCAAAGGAGAAGCAAGGCCAAAGATAGCTGGTGAGGGAGAAGACATCACCTTTGAATTTGACTAGCGGACTAGGAAACTTAGTGCAAGGATAGCACAAATCAGAATAATTCCTATAGTTAATGCTGTAATAATCATACCCTTGGAACTTCCGAATGCGATTGGTATTGGACCAATCATTATCAATCCGCCGTATTCTATATCCGTCTCTTCTTTCCCAATTACGCTTCCAATCATTAACAATAACATTCCAATAATTACTAGACCCATTCCTATCGATACAAATTCTAGTTTCATTTTCTCACCAGTATCTTTATCACGTCTCCATTCTTTAGTTCGTAATCCTTCCCAATCTTTCTCTTGGTTCTAGCATCTATCGCACCAATAAATTTCTCTCCGATTTCAGTGTGTATCTTATACGCCAGGTCTAAAGCTGTGGATCTGGGGGGCATTAGGTAGGCATCCGGCAGCACGTTTCCATCCTTATCCGTCCAATGATTTTCATCCTCAACAGGGAATACAACTCTCATACCTAGAATATCGAAGACTGCTTTTTCTAGAATTTTCTGTACACCAGTTGATCCGTACACATCCAAAACATTTTCCTTTATGTAGTTCAATGCCTTTTCTTGTTTTTCTGACAATTGCTTAAGAATCTTAAATTCGGAATCACCGGGAATGTACTCTATTAACCCCGCCTCGCTAGCTCTCTTTAACGCCAGCTCGGCCTCGGCAGACACTGGAACCACAACCTTGTCCTTAATCTTCCCTCTCAGATTCTCATAATTTTCCTTTGCCTCCGGCAGGTCTATTTTGTTTGCAGCGATCAGGATGGGCTTACTTCTCTCTCTAATCCTTTTTGCCAGTTCCATCAGTTCCTCTTCCTTTGACTCTGGTGAAATTCCTAGTTCTCTCACCACGTGTTCTACCTCTTCTCTGCCCATGGCCAATCCGGATAGTTGTTCGTATATTAAGTCCTCTAGTTTTTCAGCTTTCATTCTGGCTTTTCTAGAGATCGTGTCCCAATTTTTCTTTATTATCCCGAATAACCAGTAATCTATCTCCTTTTCCAGAAACTCTATATCTTCTAGGGGATCGTGTCCCTTCGTTGGATTTCCCTCAATATCTGTTAATCCCGAAAAATCAACCACGTGAATCAATGCATTTGCATCCATCAAGTCATCTAGGAACTGATTTCCAAGCCCCCTCCCCTCATGAGCGCCTGGAACCAGTCCAGCCACGTCTAATAGTGAGAAAGGTATAAACCTTGTTCCCTTCATGCATGAAGCATTTCTAGGGTTGCATTCTTTTCCCAGTTCCTTGTGCGGGCACGGGTACCTAGCAAAAGCAGTGCCCAGGTTTGGGTTTATGGTAGTAAAAGGATAACTTGCTATCTCTGCATTTGCTAGAGTTGCAGCATCGAAGAATGTTGTCTTTCCACTGCTCGGTTTTCCAACAACACCAATTTTCATGATTTAGATTTTTATAAAAGGTTAAATATTAACTATCTGTTGTTTCTGGGTGAGTTCTATGGAGGAACTAGTTAGGGAAACCATGTCTGTCTGTCCAGAGTGTTTTAGAGTAATTCCTGCCAAGATAGTTAATAGAGATGGGAAATTGTACATGGTAAAGACCTGCCCAGAACACGGGGGTTTTGAGGAGTTATACTGGTCAGATTACGAGCTTTACAAAAAGTATATGCAATTCTTCAAATCAGGTCAGGGGATATCAAATCCACAAGCGAGTATAAGCAAGGGCTGCCCTTGGGATTGTGGGCTTTGCCCCCTTCACATGTCATCCTCAGTGCTTACGAATATAGATGTTACAAATAGATGCAATCTCAGATGTCCAATTTGTTTTGCAAATGCTGCGAAGGCAGGATACATTTGGGAGCCAAGTATAGAGGAAATTGGCCAGTGGATAGATAATTTGCTTAAAGAGCAGCCACCAGGCTTAGCAGTTCAGTTTTCAGGTGGAGAGCCCACTGTTAGGGACGATCTACCAGAGATAATCAAATTAGCCATAGATAAGGGAGTAAAGCAGGTGATGATAGCCAGTAATGGAATACGACTTGCGGAGGACTATGATTACTACAAGAGATTGAGATATGCTGGATTGTCCACGGTCTATTTACAGTTCGATGGCGTTACCCCAGAACCCTATTGTCAAGCTAGAGGGTTCAATGCTCTTCCACTAAAGGTGAAAGTGATAGAGAACACCAGGAGAATGAAGGAAGAGACTGGTGATGCACCTACTTTGGTATTGGTCCCAACCGTGGTTAAAGGAGTTAACGATGGGCAAGTAGGGGATATAATAAGGTACGCGGCTAAGAATGTGGATGTTGTGAAAAGTGTGGATTTCCAGCCAGTGGCTATAACAGGTAGGATAAACAAACAGGAAAGGGAGAAGATGAGAATCACAATTCCAGATCTGTTGGATAGAATAGAAGAGCAGACGAACGGGCAGATAAGAAAAGAGGATTTCTATACGATCCCTGTAATGTATCCAATTATAGAATGGCTTAGGGAAGTATCAAAAAATGGGGATAGGTATCCTAGGGTCAGGACCCACCCGGTCTGTGGAGCAGGTACATACGTTTTCGTTTATGGTAAAGAACTAGTTCCCATCACTAGGATAATAGATGTGGATAAACTTATTGCTTTAATGGAGAAGGGAGTTTCAAAAACAGAGCTTATAATTAGATCAGCAACATTGATCAGAAAAGAGGGTTTGAAGTATGCAAAAGACTTTTTGCCAGTTCTGAAGTCAATACTTACTTCTGGGGACTTTTCAGTTGCAGCTAACTTCCACAAGCTTCCGAATATACTGTTCATAGGGGCAATGCATTTCCAGGATCCTTACAATTTTGATGTTGAGAGAGTAATGAGGTGCGTTATACACTATGCCCTGCCCGAGGGCAAGATTATCCCATTCTGCGCATACAATAATTTCTATAGAGAGGAGTACGAGAAGAGATACTCCAGGCCAGTGACCGATGATGAGAAGAAGGAATTTTTGGAGCAGGTAAGGAAGATAGAAAAGTGGAGAGAGGAGTTCAAAGATTTCAGACTACCTGAATCTGAATACCGGTGGTAATGTGAAGATTGCATTTATATCTGACACGCACTTGGGTTACAATTGGGGAAACAAGGAGTTGGCTAGTGATTCTTTTAGACAGGCCAGGGAAGCATTTGTTAAAGCCATGGAGAATAAAGTTGATTTGATCGTACACCCTGGCGACATCTTTGATTCAAAGGTTCCAAAACCAGAGGTGTGGGTCGAGGCACTGAGGCTTTTTTCTTTGACGTTTATGGTTCCAGACTCTAGTATTAAACCTGTCTTAAATGGCGGAAACAATTCTAACTCTCCGTTACACTTCAAGGGAATTCCAGTTGTCGCCATTCATGGTAACCATGAAAGAAGGGGAGGGGGCCTGAAGAGTCCGGTTGAGGCTTTGGATGCTGCAGGTCACCTATTGTACTTGCATAACAATTCCGTTAAATTGGAGAAAGACGGGGAGAGGGTGAATATATTCGGGCTGGGTTACGTCCCGGAATCTTATGTCTCAAAGGCACTGAAGGCTATAAACCCAAAGAAGGAAGAGGATTCATTCAACATATTCGTCCTTCACCAAAACTTGAAAGAATTTCTCCCAGATGAGATCTCCTTTCTCTCGTTGTCTGATCTGCCAAGATTTGATCTAGTTGTGAATGGTCACATACACTGGAGAGTGTACAAGGATTACAATGATTGGAGATTTATGATGCCAGGTTCCACTGTGTCCACCCAGTTGAAGAAACAGGAGGCAGAGAGGAGCAAGGGATTCTTCATTTTTGACACCAAAAACGGGAAGGCAGAGTTCATAGAACTGGAGTCTGCTAGGCCGTTCATCTATAAAGAACTGGAATTTTCGGATTCAGAGTCTAGTATTGTCCTGCAAGAAGTGAGGAAGCAACTAGAAGATATTCTGTCCAAGGAATACTCTATGAAGCCTATAGTGAAGATAAAATTGAAGGGCTCTTTGAAGATCGGGCGGAACATTGATAAAGGTAGCTTAGTTAGAGGATTTGAGGATAGAGCTTTTATAGTGATAGACAATAGGTTGGAGTCCCAAGAATTCAGGAGGAGAATAGAGGAGCTTAGAGAGATGCATTCTGAGAAAATGGGGAATGTAAGTCTGGGCATCTCAATACTAAGAAAGAAACTAGAAGAGAGTGATTACTCTGGTCCAGATATTGAGGATATATTTGATCCATTGGTTGCTGGGGAAGTTGATGATGTACTAGCTAGGATCATTCAGCATTACCAACGTAGAGAGAGTACAGGTACATCTTCTCAATAGCGTCTGCTGCTTCCTCTAGACTATCAAACACAGGCACTCCAACCTTTTCAAGCATTCTCATGTGGAGCGTGGTAAACTCCCCACCTGCTGAAAATGCGATTATCGGCTTCTTCTTTAAGTCAGATTTGTTCGCCACCACGTCAATTATCTCAGATTGTACCCCTGCTGTTTGGAACAATATCAATACTAGGATTATGTCCACATTTGGATCATCCATTAGTGCATCCAATGCAACCTCGTATCTCTGCGCATCTGCGTCTCCAACCAAGTCCACGGGGTTCTTTACCACGGCATATTCTGGAACATGCTTTCTTATCTTTGCAATTGTTTTCTTTTCTAGATTGGCCAGCTCCAAACCATGTTTTTCTATTGCGTCACTAGCTATAACTCCAAATCCTCCACCATTGGTTATTACTCCCACTCTCCTTCCCTTTGGTAGTGGTTGCTCTGCCAAGACTCTAGCATAATTGAACATTTGCCTAATATCCCCAGCAACAATCACACCACTTTGTTTTAACATTGCCTCCCAAACCTTAGCAGAACCGGCCAGCGCACCAGTATGTGAACTAGCTGCCCTGGATCCGGACTCTGTTCTACCTCCCTTTATTGCAATTACTGGCTTTTTCTTTGTTATTCTCCTCAATGTTTCGTATAATTCCCTTCCCCTCCTGGTTCCCTCAATGTACATTCCAATTACTCTAGTGGTCTTATCTTTTTCCAGATACCTTAATAGATCAACTTCATCAACATCTACTGCATTTCCATATGAGATGAATTTGCTGAATCCGAACCCCTTGGCAGCAGCCCAGTCCAGAATTGCAGATCCAACAGCACCACTTTGGGATACAAAACTTATTCTACCATTCCTGGGTCTCTCTAACCTGTATCTTGGCATGAATAGGGTGTCCACTTGTGAGAAAGCATCAAATACTCCTATACAGTTTGGACCGATTATTCTCATTTTGTATTTTTTCCCGATTCTTTTTACCTCCCCCTCCAGGTCGGACCTCCCTATTTCAGAGAAACCTCCAGAAACAATTATCACAGATTTAACTCCTTTCTTGCCACATTCTTCTAGCACTGGTGGAACGAATTTTGCGGGGATCGCAATAACTGCCAAATCTACTTTGCCCGGAACGTCTAGAATAGTTTTGTAAGTTTTTAGCCCCATTATCTCATCTACACTAGGATTTATTGGGTATATCCTGCCTTTGTAACTTCTCAAGAAATTCCAGAGTATAACGTGTCCTATCTTGTGGGGGTGCTTGCTGGCCCCAATCACTGCAACACTTTTCGGATTGAAGAAGTAATCTAGATCCTGCATAGTCTCACCTTATCACCCTAACATCTGCAGCTTTTACGTACTTCTCATTCGCGAACAGGGGATTTATGTCTATCTCCTTTATTTCTTCATGTTCCATCATCAATCGGGACACCCCAATTAGGGCTGAGACGAGATCACTCATTTTAACTGGCTTTCTCCCCCTAGCTCCAGCAAGTATGGGGTATCCCTTTATTTCTTTGATCATCTGCTCTGCATCTTTCTTTGACAGTGGAGCCAATCTTATTGATACGTCTTCCATTATCTCAACAAATATCCCCCCGAGACCAAACAAGACAACAGGCCCAAACTGGGGATCTCTCTTTCCCCCAATAAACACCTCCACGCCGTTTAGCATTTCTTGGACGATTACTCCGGATATTCTAACTTTATTTTTTATCTTTTCAACATTCCTCAAAAAATCTTCTAGATCCATCTCATTCTCTACTACTCTAACTCCCCCAAGTTCAGTTTTATGTATTGGTTCCTTTGCCTCTATTTTTGCCACAAATGGAAATCCCAACTCTTCAATTACTTTGTCCCAGTCCTTGTTGCTCTTTACCCTGAGGCTTCTTGCAGTTTTAATTCCGTATTTTTCTAGCAGAGCTAGGTCTTCTAGATATCCCATGCTAGTGTTTATAGAACTGTAAATTTTAAATCTATCTGGTTACCTCTTGAATGTTTTTGAATGAGATTTTGCGAACTCTATTAGAGCCAGTATACCAGATGTTCCAAGAATCAGCCAACCATAGATTGGGTAAAATATCATGAGTATCACATCAATTGGGTCTATCTTTTCTCTAGATTTTACAACTCCAGTGACTAGCACTAACAGGGCCATCAAGCCCACAAGTATACCTGTAGTTGCTGCTGGCGGGAATCCCCAGCTGGGCAGTTCCACTAGCCCTAATGGAACACCAATAAAGCTTATCCATCGCAACACATAAATCACACCATCCAACAAGGACTTTGGGTTGAACCAATACGCAAACACATATGCGTTGGCGGATAGAGATACTCCAGCACCAAATGGCCAAAATCCAAATAAGGGGAGCACGTATATGCCGATGATGTTTTTTCCAAAGTTTTGTATGTGCTCGAAGAATACCTGTAGCCCACCGAGCATCCATCTCTTCCTCTGTTTTAGAAGATCTTTTAGAGATTTGACAGGTTCTGTGTAGACCTTAGTGTCAGCGGTTGCCGCTTTCCATCCCTTAAACACAAGTTCCAAGTACGTATCGCTATCCTCTGCTATTGTTCGCCATTTGAATCCACCAATGCTTTCCAGGGCATCTCTTCTGAAAGCCGAGACTGCTCCGTAGACGAATGGAATTGGGATTCCTGCCGAGTAGTGCCTGTTGATTAGTGTGGAGATGTAAGCAAACTCAATCTTCTGAAATCTCTCTATTAGTGAGCTACCCCTTGTTCTTACCATTCCAGAAACCACACCTACTTGGGGATCTTTGAATTTGCTTGCCAATTTTTTTATGGTATCCTCTTCAATTCGGATGTCACTGTCTATCACAATTATAACATCTCCCTTTGCCCTTTTCAGTCCTTCATTTAACGCCCTGCTTTTTCCTATATGTTTTGTCCTCACGACCTTTACTCCCGCCTCTCGGGCCTTCTCACTCGTGTTATCCGTGCTCCCATCATCAATGACTATCACTTCAAGTTTATTTTTTGGGTAGTTGGATCTTAGAATGGAGGACAGGCACCTTCCTATATTTTCTTCTTCGTTGTATACTGGTATGAGGACCGTGACCTTTGGTAAGAAGTCTTCATGTTCAATCTTTCTGGGGAATAGTAGAACAATGAACCATATGAAGAATATTACAAGCATCGGGATATTCACAAGGATGAGTATCCAGTTGACTATATCTATTATCTCCATTTGATTTCCCCTAAACCTTTGCTGGGACACTTGAATGTTTCTTGGTTACATACCAGGGAAGCTCCTTCCCAGTTGCAAATCTTAGTATTGCGTATGTATTCGCCGCAGAAATAATTACTCCTAGGAGTAGAGTGGCTAGCACACCCTTTGGTGCCAGTTTGGGGTGCCCCTCATTTGCAAGGGCGTAACTTATTCCAGCAAAGTATCCCCCTCCAAGTATGGCTACAACCCACCACATTTGGCCAAAGGGAAGTATCTCCAGTATTCCAAGAGTTAATCCCAGCATCAATTGGAAAAGGATTAACATGTAGTTGAAGTTCAGTGAGACAACAAAGATCAAGAAGGCCTTTTGTATTGGAGACAAGTGCTTGGAGTTGAGCACTTCCCTAGCCCTGGTTTTGAACGCTTCCAGACCTCCGTAGGTCCATCTCATTTGTTGTTTTACGAGGGAGCTCAACGAGAACGGCGCTTGGCAGTGTGCAGCTAGTTCAGGATCAAACACTATTTTGTATCCATTTGAAATGATCCTCAATCCTAATTCCATATCCTCTGCCTTGAGGTGCGGAGTCCACCCCCCAACCTTTTCCATTATATCCCTTCTTATTACTACTGCAGATCCAGAGAGCAGTGGAGTTCCAACCATATCCTTCGCTGGATAAACCAGGTACTGATAAGCTAGAACACTCAAGCTAGCGAATATGGAGACCATGTTCTCATCTAGATTGAAGAACCTCCACCTACCCTGGACCACCGCGACCTTTGGATCCTTGAAATGGGATATTGCTCTTTTTAGGAAATCTTTTGGAGGGATAAAGTCAGAATCAAAGATTACAATTATTTCTCCCTTGGAATATTTCATGGCGTTGTTCAGTGCTCCAGCTTTGAACCCTTCTCTATTGTTTCTTCTAACTATCTTAACCATGGGATTCCCAGCATATTGGTCTATCTGTTTTATCACTTCTGGATCTGTCGAATCGTCTGCTACCACTATCTCGTACTTATCCTTCGGATAATCCAATTCCAAACAGGCCTTTATTGATTTTCCGATTATCTCATCGTTGTAAACAGGTATCTGGATGGTCACAAAAGGAGTATATTCCGGTTCCTTTGCCTCTTTTTTTACTGGGGATAGAGCTAGGCTAACAGCTAGGAAATAGTAGAAGAAGGACAAAGCTATGGACGGAATAAAGCTGAGCAGATAAACATTGGTTAGCAGTGCCAGTAAATCCATACACTTTATTTACCCTAAATGATATTTTTATACCTATGCCCATATCTAGAAAATACGTTCCATTGTTTGTGCTGGTTTCCAGCTTGATGCTGTACATAGCTGGGGTAGCCACTGGTTGGTACATAGGCCAGACATACTACCAGTCAGCAGAGGAAAAGTTGAACCAGTTGGAGAGCCAGATAAAGGATTTAAGGACAATCTCGCAGTCTACTGATTTGTGCTCCTACGCAGAGGCTAGGTATTACATGCTCCTTTCCAGCCTAGGGTACTTTGGATTACCCTACAGGTTGGAATCTGCAGACGTTCCTGAGGATGTGTTAGAGCAGTATATGAATGTGGAGTCTGAGGCATATCTTACTGGCCAAGTCTTGAGCAGTTCTTGTAATATAAAACCGAAGCTAATACTGTACTTCTTCCAGAGAAACAAGCCCGAATCCCTGGAGGCAGGGAAGATTTTGGACCTAGCTAAAAAAGATTTTGTGGTTCTAGCATTTCCAGTTGACACTAACTCCACCGTGGTTAAATCCCTGCAGACATATTTTAACATATCCAGTTATCCTGCTATTCACCTATGTGGAAAAACAATTTACTGGCCATTCACTGTTAGTGATGTTCAGGAGGCTGAGAAGTTATGCAGTTAAGGGAAAAATTTGCATATGCATTCCTGGTACATTTTTCTGCCCTGATGATTGTTTTTCTACTGGCCGGGATAGTCCAGTTAGTTTTTGGACCACTGTTAATGGAGCAGCTGAAAAATCCAGTCATATCCGCCATGGTAAGCATAATGAGGATGAATCTGAATTACCCAACTGAGAAGCTCTTGATAGGCATGATAACTTTCATATTCTTCATACCTTTGGATCTTGCCATCCTTTATTTCTCCACTAGGGAGCTGTTTGAGAAGGGAGATATATTTAAGGGAATAGAAGAGGGAATACATCACTATCCATTATTCATAGTTTTTATCTCCAACATGTACTTCTTTTCGTTTACTTATCCTTGGTTTGCACCAGTTATTCTTTACGTTTTGCTGAGATATCTAGAACCTAATGTTGATTGGAGGACACACGTAGTATCCACGGCAATGATAGGGCTGTGGTTTTTGCCTTTGGCGTTGGTTGGTAGGATTGAGGATATTATAACTAGGAATGTTGTGTCTTTCCTACTGTATCTGGGATTGGTTTTCCCATTCTTTGTACATGCATGGATTAAGAAGGAAGGGATAAGATAGGAGGTGTTCTTGTGAAAATAACGTTGCATGGAGCAGCAAATGAAGTTGGAAGAAGTGGAGTCCTAGTTGAGGCAAAGGACACCAGGATCTTGTTTGACTACGGTGTGAAGTTACAGGATCCAAAACCGGTGTATCCTTTGCCTGTTCAAGGTTACCTAGATGGAGTGATACTCTCTCATGCACATCTGGACCATTCTGGTGCCTTGCCCTTGCTGTTCAAATCTGGCGAACCAAAGGTTTTTACACCATTTGGCACTGCAGAGCTTGTTGATATACTGCTAAGGGATTTCTTGAAGATAGCTAGGATGAAGAGGCAAGAGGTATGGTATGAAAATCACCTGAAGCGAATGAAGAGGAATTTTATGGAGATCAGTTATCACAAGGAGGTAAAGGTATCTGGAGCCAAATTTACATTTTACGATGCTGGACACATACTGGGAGCTGGGATTACATACGGAGAGATAGAGGGAGCAAGGCTCATTTACTCTGGTGATTACAAAGACACTGAGACCAGGATACACAGACCCGCTGAAGTTGATGCCCTACCGGAGGCAGATGTCGTTATAGTTGAGACCACCTACGGAAACAGGGATCACCCAGATAGAAAGAAATTAGAGAATGAGTTTGTTGGGAGTGTCAAGGAAGTTGTGGAAGGTGGAGGGAATGTCCTGCTTCCTGCCTTTGCTGTTGGTAGAGCCCAAGAAATAGCAGAGATTCTTTACTCACACGATATAGACGTTCCGGTTTATTTGGATGGGATGTCCCAGGATGTAGCCGAAGTGTATCTTGAATACCCGGAACTTATCAGGGATTATGAGGAGTTGTACAAGGCACTAAAATGGGTTAACTGGATAGCAGACGAGAGGGAGAGAAGGAAGGTGCTGGATGAACCAAGCATAATAATCTCCACAGCCGGAATGCTGAATGGTGGTCCCGCTTTATATTACCTCCTTTCCATGCATCAGAAAAAACTATCAAATGTAGCAATATTCTTTACTGGATACCAAGTGGAGGGAACTCCTGGAAGGAGGTTGCTGGAGGAGAAGGTCATAGATGTGGATGGTCACTTACTGGACTTTTCCCATGCAAATATCCACTACTTTGATTTTTCTGCCCACTGTGATAGATCAGGGATTCACGCATTACTCAAGAAAACTAAACCCAGTGTAGTTATACTAAACCACGGAGATCCAGACGCAGAAAAGTAAGTTAAAGATTGGGTCCTTGACAATTTGGGAGCAAGTGTTTTCCAGCCAAAGATAGGAGAGACCATCGATGTATCTAAACACGTGAAGAGGTAATTGGATGAAACACTGTCCGAAATGTGGGGCTAGCGAGAAAGAGAAAAAATTTGTTGGCCAGTTCTGCGTAGATTGCTTTCTAGAGGACAATCCAGATATTGTGACTTTTAGGATTAACCCGATTGATGTTTGTGTGCATTGTGGAAGGATTCGACTTGCTGGAAAATGGCACCAACCCAGTGAGAACCTTTTGTTGCATTTCTTGAGAGATAAGATGAAGACAAAATTGGATAACCCTTTGTTGAGAGTAGTTGAGCTAGAGGTTTTTCGCAACAAGCTACATCTTGTCCTGGAGATATGTGGTAGCATCCGAGGAGAGGATGTTTGCGTCACCAAGCATCTGGAGATAAAACTGAGGAGAACCCAATGTCCAATCTGCACCAAGGCGAAGGGGGAGTACTGGGAAGCAAAGATTCAACTGAGGGGAGACGAATATAAGATAGAGCAAGCTTTGGCAGAGGCTAGAAAGGTTGTGGACTCTCTAATAGCAAGGGATGATAGAGCTAGGATTTGGAGGACAGAAGAGAAGAAGGAGGGCATAGATATACTTCTTGGCGCAAAGAAGGTTGCCAGAGAGGTCGTGAAAAGGTTGAAGAACAAGTTTGGCGCAGAAGTTAAAGAAACCTACAAATTGACTGGAGAGGATGTTCACAAGGGTAAACGGAAGTACAAGGTTACTTACTCTGTGAGATTGAAGGAATAGAATAGAAAATTTTATATACTTTAGTCTATAAAAGTATACTTATGTATACCACAATTAAAGTAGATAGTAGAGTAAAGACAATGTTGGATAAGCTAAAAATATTTAGTGGAGAGTCTTATAACGATGTAATTTTAGACCTCATTGAGAACTATCTTCCTCTGGACCCCAGATTTAAGGAAAGCATTGAGAAATCAATCAATGAGTATCGTGAAGGGGAAGTATACTCACTCGATGATATTATATCTTCTAGAAAACAAAAGCGGCGTGGTAGAAAGTGATTCCATGTATTCAATTGTATTCACCAAATCTGCAAAGAGGGATATAAATAATCTCCCAAATGTAATCTTTGATAGAATAGTGCTTGTTTTGGAGCGCATAAAATCGAACCCACGAAAATATGTTCGACCACTTAGAGGAATAAAGTCAGATATTCCAGTGTATAGACTGAGAGTTGGAGATTATAGAGTTATTTTGGGTATAAATGATGAGAAAAAGGAACTAGTTATACTCAGAGTTTCTCATAGAAAGAACGTCTACAATTTTTGATAATTGCAGTCTTTGCTCAATGGGCAACCTTCACAATATGGACTTTTCTTGCAGTGTTTCTTTGCATGTTCAACGAGTAGCGCGTGGAACTCGTTGAAGAGTCTTCTCCGATTTTCCTCTGAGAGTTTGGAGAACTCATCTTCAACCATTACACGTATCTTATCGTAGTCTAGATCTTCTCTAGGAATGAGGCCTAGACGGAAAAATATCCTCCGGGTGTATGCATCAACGACGAATATGGGTTTCTTTCCAGCGTAGAGTAATATGGAGTCGGCAGTTTCCTTTCCGATTCCCTTTAGGGATAAAAGTTCCTCTCTGATTTCTAGTGTGGGTCTGTTAAAGAAAGCATCCAGGCTTCCCCAGTTTTCTAGCAAATATCTTGCTAGCCCCTGTAATCTTTCTGCCTTTTGATTGTAGTATCCAGCTGGTCTTATCAGTTCTGCTAGTTTTGGTTTCTCGATTTTGGCGAGGCATTCCATGTCCAGGCAATCCTTTTCCAGCAAAGCTTTCAACGCTTTCTCCACGTTCTTCCATGCAGTGTTTTGAGTGAGAATGGCGCCGACCATTATCTCCCAAGCTTCCCTCTCATTCTTTGGGTGATCATAACTTCCTGGAAAGTACTCTGGACCCCTGCTAGAATCTCTAGTTATTGGCCACCAGCCCTGGGGACCATATGCTCTTAGAAGACATTGATAGATATCCTTGATGCTCATCAACAATCACTTTTTGAATTTTTTGTAAATGTTCTTCCTGTGGCCAACCTTTTCAACAATTATCTCTTTTTTCTTCTCAGAAAGTAAGACAAGCACCCTGTAATCTCCAATCCTGAGCTTGTAATCCTCATATCCTATCAGTTTCTTCAGATATCTCTTCGGGTTCTCGGATATCTCTTCTAGCTTTTTAATTATCCGTTTGGATGTTTTTCTGTCTAACTTCAGCAAATCTCTAATGGCTTCCTCTGTGAAAGCTATCTTCCATTTCATTCAATCCCCAGGATTGACTTGGCTTCTTTTAAGGAGATTAATTTACCATGCTTCACGTCTAATCTTGCTCTCAACAAGGAAGCTCTAAATTCATCTGTGTACTCGCCCTCGTCATCCCCCAAGGGTATTAGATCTAGTAACTTGTTTATCACGTCATCGTACGTTTCCCTAGGGCTGGACTTCAATCTAGCTAGTCTTATTCTAGTTTCTGGCCTGATTTGTATACTTGTATAACTCATTATAGATCACCTATATAATTTCTATAGAAGCAGTTTTTAACTATTTCCCTAGTGAGTACTCCAGTCTTTTCAACGCCTTTAATTTTTCCCTGTCACCTAACTTTGCTCTTTCTATGGCCTCCCTTAGTGTGAGCGTGGCCCCGTCCATTGCTCTCCTATCTACTGGAAATGGAACACCATCTTTGCCTCCAACCGCGAAAGAGTAGCGAATTGGATCCTTGTAGCTTGGAGGTTTTCCAAACACAACGTCGCTGATCAAAGCTAGAGCCCTTAACGTGCTAGGGCCCACACCCCTGGTTAGAACGAGCTCTTCAAAGTTTCTAGGTTGTATTTCATACACATGCTTCAACACTCTCCAATTAACCGTCTTCGGCATCGCCAGCTTAGAATCCCAGTTTAGGAGAGTCCTCTGATAGCCAGTTACCAGCCTTTCTAACTGCGCTGGCTTTTCTCTAGTCAAGTCAAGTATGGTTTTCCTGGCGTCTTCAGCTTCCTTCGTGGCCAGGTTTACAACAGATTCCTCAACCCTGGTCCCCGCCACTTTCTCTGGATCATTAAAGTAATCTTCAGCGTTGAACCAGTGGTACCTCCTGGCCCATTCCTCTTTCATTCCTTGCTGCACTACTGCCCAATTTCCCTTTTCATCAAATATTATGTTGTGGTGATACAGCTGATAACCATCTTGCAAACAAGCATTGTCCACTTTAGCTGACAGCCTGCTAGTCTTCGTTAGTTCTTCTATCTTTCTGGTGCTCAAACCCAGTTCATCGCCCAGCTTGGTTATCTCTTCTGGAGCCTTTTTACTGGTTTTTCCCTTCCCACCAGCCACAGCTAAGCCTAGGTCTGGATCTAGTGCCTCTTTTAGTGCCCCCATGGTCACCGTAGTTGTTCCAGACGAGTGCCAGTCAAATCCCAGAACACAAGAGAGGCTCTGGAACCAGTAAGGATTAGCCAGCCTGGCAAGAAATTCTTCTGTCCCGTACTCTATTACTATTGCCTCCGCTATGGCTCTCCCCAATTTTACCATCCTTTTGAACAACCAGGGAGG
>JAJRYR010000035.1 GCA_024275655.1 archaeon
GAGAAGATGAAAAAGGAACTAAAGCTCATAGAAGAGGGAACGAAGAATATGAGAGAGGAACTAGCCTCTCATAAGAAGAAGTATGCTTCGCTATTAAAGCAATTGAGTGAACTTGAAAAGGAAGTCAAAAAAGCCCTTAGAGCGAAAAAACCTGGGGAGAGGATCCCAAAAATAAAAGAAAAAGTAGAAAAGATTCAGCCACATCCCAAACAGAAGATTTCTGGAATAGTTTCGGATCTGTTTGTGTTCAGGAAAAAAGCGGAGGAAAAAACACAGCTCACACAGAAAATGAAAAAAGACCTGGATAGGGTGATCAAGTCAATAGACGAGGTTGCGGCACAAGCAAAGCAAGAAGACATAAAAGGAAAGATTGAAAAGGTAAAGAGGGAGTTGGAAAAGCTTGCAACAAAGATAAAGAGATCTCCAAAGAAGTACGCACCCGAGCTGGAAAAGATTGAAAACAAACTCCTGGATATAAGGGACGAGATAGAGGCTGTGGAAAAGGAGAGCTTGCTTCTGTACAAGTTAGAAGAGAAATTGGAGGAAAAGGAGAAGGAACTCAAATCACTAAACACCGCAATCCTAGAAGGAAAGGTAAAACCTGAGGATGTTAAGAGCAAAATAGAAGAGATCACTAAGGAAATTGCGAAATTGAAGGACGAGATCAATAAGGAAACAATCAAGGTCCACAGCATACTAAAATCCCTGGGAGACCTGAAATCCAAAACAGAGCAGATACTTCCAATAAGCGAGATAAGAGAGGCCCTGGCAAATGCTAGGAAAGCACTGGGTAAAAAGGACTTGGCTGCAGCAAAGAAGTACTTAAAGAAAGCCAGGGATCTGGCTTCTAAGAAGAAAGGTAAAGAGGCAAAAGCTTTATTAAAGGAGATACAGGCATTGGATGACAGAATAAAGAGACTCGGAGAGATGAAGGAGAGGAAAGTAGAAAAGTTGAAGAAACCTGAACACCGGGGACTGTTCTCTGCATTATTCGAGAGCCTGGCTGGATTGATACACGCACACAAGAGGGAAATTCAAAAAGAGGAGGTTATAGGAAAGGAAAAGATTGCAGAAACCAAGAGGAAAATTGAAGAATTGAGAGAAAAGATTGAAAAACTGAAAAAGGAAAAGGCAAATCCAAAAGAGCTGGCAAAGGCAAGGGCCCAGCTAGAGGAACTTGAAAAGGAGCTCATCCACCTCAAGGCAAAACCTGCATTACCTACAAAGGAAGTATCTAGGACGTTGGAAAAGGCCGAAAAAACACTGGCAGAAACCAGAGAAGCACTAGATCGGTTAAAGAGGATGGCGGAAAAGCAAAAATCCAAGAGGTTGGCAAAATCTCTGGAGGGCACTTGGGTTAATGCACTTGTAACTCAAAAACATGTTGAGATGACAAAGAACGAACTGGAAAAAATGGCTGAAGCGCTGAAAGAAAGCGAAAGAAGATATGCACAGAGAATGAAAAAACTTGAAAAGGTTACAAAGCAAATTGAAAAGGCCACTTTACCGCTTGAATACTTGTTAATAGAGTATATCGAACACATGAAACCTGGACAGATCGTAAAAGTAAAGGACATCGCAAAGGCACTGAGAGTAAGCGAAAGAGAAGCCATAGAGAAACTAAAGAAGATTGAAGGCAGCTTCAAACTTGAGAACACGGGACTGTTGGCAAGATTGCTGGGGAAAGAGCCCCAGGTAATTAAGCTGTGAAAAGAGTTAAATTTATAAACCCTTTGTGTGTTATCCTGAACAGCTATTCAAAACAAATCTTAGATGGAGGTGCATAAGAGATGAAGAAAGGTATTAGCCCAATTGTGGCGGTCGTGTTGTTGATCGCCATAGCCGTAATAGCAGCAGTAGGTCTGTACTTCTGGGTTGGAGGTCTAGCAACAAAGCAGCCAACACCAGGGACACCAAAGACAATTAGTGCATATGCAGTGAACTGTGGTGATCCAACCGTTGCAGACAACGCAACCATAATGATTGCAAACACAAGCCCACCAGGTAACACAATAGATCTAAGTACACTACAGAACTCTGCAGGTCTGACCATGTACTGTAGTGGTACACTAGACTCTGGCCAGCAAGCAGCATGTAAGATCGCAGACTTCGATGCAGGTTACGGTACAATTGCCATCTATGGAAGCGACGTTGCATCCGCAACAGTTACCTGTTAAGAGCTGAAGGCTGTGTAACCCCCTTTTACCCCCTCTTTTATCTTCCTCCTCTTGCCTAGTTCTGCAGAAGAAATTTAAACCGGTTTTAATTTAGTTAAGACATGGAGTTATTTCTCTGGTTAGCGCTGATATTTGCATTCTCACTGATACTCGGAATGTTACTTGAAAGGATAAAAATCCCCTGGATGTTTGCACCACTATTTTTGGGATTGCTAGTAAACGCATTTGACCTAAAAACTGCACACATATCTGATTTTGAGTTCGTAGCAAAGCTAGGAATGTACTTCATGCTCTTCATCATTGGATTTAAACTAGATATAGAGGAGTTCAAGAAACTGAGCAAAAAAATACTGAAGTCAACGCTCATCATCAACACCGTATGTAGTATCCTAGGTATGCTTCTTGTTATGTCATTTGGATATCCTCCAATGGTAGCTCTGATCGCTGGAATCGCAATGGCTACTGTTGGGGAAGCAGTACTTGTACCCATCCTGGAAGAGTTCAAACTCCCAAAAACAAAACTTGGAACAATGATAGCTGGGATAGGGGTATTCGATGATGTTTTTGAGGTTATTGCAATAATACTCGCAGCCACACTAGTAGCTTCTGGTGCAAAAACATTAAATGCAGAGACAATAGTACTTGGACTGGGTTTACCCGTACTGCTAACCCTCGCATTCATGTACATAACCCAAGTGAGAGTATTCACAAGAAAAAGGCCAATAATGGAAGAACTGCTCTTGATTGGATTAACACTCTTGTTTACCTATCTAGCAATAGGGGGAATGGCAGGAGCAGAAGGGATGGGTGCAATACTTGCAGGAATCTCCCTGAGAAATCTGGTACCAAACAAGGATCTGAAAAAAACTGAGTTTGCATTGGAAATGATGGTCTATGGGTTCTTCGGCCCTCTATTTTTCTCGTGGGTAGGAATGACAGTAGATATAAAATCAATAATTGCTTTCCCTCTGCTAACTCTCGCCTTTTACTTCGTGGCCATGATTGCAAAGATAATAGCCAGCTGGTTAACAACAGAAAAATCCTTAGGTATTTGGCCTGCACTTGTTCTAGGTATTGCACTATCTGTTAGGTTCTCCACAGAATTGGTTATCGCTCAATTCTTGTTCTCCAATGGAATTATCGACTCTGCACTGTTCACTGCCATAGTTGTTTCATCTGCTCTGGCCACCGTAATAAATCCCTTCCTCATGATAGCAGTACTCAAGAAAGTCAAAATTAGAAAATAGGGCGGTGGGCATCCTAGGGTGGACGGCCCAACCAGAGGGCGTTGGCCCTTGCCCCCGCTCCACCCTGCTACCCTGGAAGCGCCGCATAGTTGGGCTACGGTTGCTCCCTTCCGGGCCTGGCCGGGTTCACCCAGCCACACGGCCAACCAGGACAGGGCTTCTCAGCAAGGAGCAAGGAGCGCCCAATGGCCGAGCCGCCGCCCCTAGGCATTCGGCTCCCCCGTAAGGCGGGTTTGGGGTTACAGGGGACCGCCAACCCCCCAGCCTAGCCCACCGCATTAGTATTGGGAAAAAACTAGTTTAAAAACTTGTGTTCCAATTCCAATAAAAGATGTAAACATGAAAAAATCGCAATCACAGAGGAGAGATTAGAAAAGCGAAACTGGAAAACTAGGAAAGGCCGATCAACTGGTCGTTTGTAAAATTTTAATTCACAAACAGTAATTTTATGTAATGCTGATGAATCCGCAAACACAGGAGATAACAAAAATGTCAGTTTACGTAAACTTACATAAGTTAGAGATACTAATCAGACACGTTATCAGATAACCACGTTGTAAATAGATTGGTTAAAAGTTTTTATTTTTGAACAAGGATTGGTTCGTTTTCTTAACCCAGCACCCTCTGAAATATCGTTAAATATTGGCTTCCATTAAATATAATCAAGAATTGTAAAAGGTGATGTTCGTGGAGAGTGTGGTTAGAAGCGCATTAGGGAGAACAACTCCCAAGGCAGAGGTAAAGGATTTTGAAGGTCCCAAGATTGTTGTGGTCGGTGTAGGTGGAGCTGGAAACAACTCCGTTAACAGACTAGCAAGGATAGGAATTTCTGGTGCAGAGCTAATTGCATTGAACACTGACAAGCAGCATCTAAACCTAATACACGACTCTGTTACAAAGCTGTTGATTGGACAGAGCGTTACTAGGGGTCTAGGTGCTGGAGGATATCCAGAGGTCGGAGCAAAGGCAGCCGAGGTTTCTAGGGCAGCCATCGCCCAGTTACTAGAGGACGCGGACTTGGTATTCCTAACAGCTGGAATGGGTGGTGGAACTGGAACTGGTGCAGCCCCAATAGTGGCAGACATCGCAAAGGAACAGGGAGCAATTGTAATCGCAATGGTAACATTCCCATTCCTCTTGGAGAGAGCAAGAATCCAGAAGGCAGAGGAAGGAATTGAGAGATTGAGAAAGGTCGCAGACACAGTGGTTATAATAGACAACAACAGATTGGTAGAGTTGGTTCCAAACCTACCAATGGAGCAAGCATTCAGCGTTGCAGACGAGGTTATCGCAAGAGCAGTTAAGGGAATAACTGAAACAATTACCGTGCCTTCATTGATTAACTTAGACTATGCAGATGTTAGGGCAATAATGGGTTCTGGAGGCGTTTCTCTAATAAGTGTTGGAGAGAGCAAGGGACACAACAAAGTGGATGAAGCAGTCCAGGACACATTGAAGAACGCATTGTTGGACGTAGATTACAGAGGTGCAAAGGGTGCATTGATACACATAACTGGTGGTCCAGATCTAACACTGGGAGAGGCAAATGAAATCGGTGAAAAGCTAACAGAGGAGATCGATCCAAACGCCCAGGTCATCTGGGGAGCTAGAATCGTCCCAGAGTACGAGGGAAGAGTTGAAGTGATTGCAATCTTCACAGGTGTGAAGAGTCCACACATAAAGGGCAAGCCAACAAAGATTGGTCTGGACAGGGATGAAGCAGCAGAATTCGGAATAGAGAGCATCCTATAACCCCTCAACTAACCCTCCACTTACCCTCGCTCCATTCTTTCTCTGATTCTGGTTGGAGTTATAACTGGATTAGGACTGGAAGTAGATTCAGAAGAAGCCCTATTCCAAAAATAACAGAGACTAGCACCGTCAAACTAAAAGCCATTTTTTTGTCCAATCCAAAAACCTTCCAAAGGAACTCTCTAAGCATTAACCCACCATCCAAAGGCACTATAGGTAGGAGGTTCATCAATCCAACAACGTAATTGAAAAACACCACCAGACTCAAAAAATTAACAAAATGGTAAATCAGACTAAGGTAGACTGGTAATCGAGTGTACTCCTGAGTGAGGTAAACCCCCAACCTGGCCTCCTGGTTCAGCTTCGTTCTTATCTCTCCCCTATCTGTAAGGAGAGTCACATTTGCTCCAGGCCCTAGTTGGCTGGTTATGTTATGGATATCAGATATGGTTCTTACCTTGAAACCATTTATTGCCATTATTTTAACGCCACTTGGAATATTTGAATTACTGGAAGCAACAACCAGTGGGTAATCCAAATAATTTTCAAACTGCTGGTTTAAGCCAGTAACTTGGAACAAGGGGGAAACAACTAGAGAGAGCAAAACAAAAACAGTGAAGGCAGTAAAGTAATTAGCAGTGGAACCAGCAGCAAACAGAGGAAGAGTTTTTTCTGGCTCTGCTCTCTCCAGCTTCTTATCATCTGGCTCAACAAAAGCCCCCAATGGAAGAAGACCCGCCAGAATTACTCCTGCTGATTTGATCCTTATCTTCCCAAGCCTAGCCAGTATTCCATGACTCATCTCGTGGACTATCAATAGAATGGGGAACACCAACCACCCATACCAAGGAATATTTTGGAACGGCGATCCCTTTATGTTCACACCAGGAATAACAGGCCCTGCCCTTGCCACCACATGCTGACCTGCCAACAATCTGTGCAGTACATCAACACCAGACAGGACGGCGTTAACACCCAAACTTGGACCATAACCTAGGAGATATGCTAGACCAGCTGGGGCAAGCTCAGGAAGCATACTGGTATTAGATAACAACAAACTGGTTATCACCGGGGAAAGGATAAAGAGAGAGGATATGCCTGCCAGAGCAAGTCTTTGGAGAATTGGTCTCTTCCTGAAAACATACAAGGCACCCAAAAATCCAAATGCAAGTATTATCCCAAAATTCCCATACGCTCTCCAGAACCTGGGGTGCTTTTTAGCTAGTTTCTCCAGCACACCTAGGCCTTTTTTCGTTTTCCACATCTGCACTAGCCCGTAATATACCTTACAACCCCTGGCCACTAGATACCTACCAAAGATTAACGAGAACAGAGCTGCCTGGATCAAAACTATTAACAGAAACGTCAAAAATCCTATCTCCATAGCACTAGCTATTTAAATTACTCAGGTATTAAAATCTTGCAGTGGTGAGGGCAATGAAGAGATCAAAAAAGGACGTTAACAAGGACAAAAAATCAATTGGTCTATCAATAGTTGCCACGACCATTGTGGGACTGGTTATGCTTTTCATCCTACAGATATATGTTAGTCTGAACTACCAAATGGCTCAGAATCAGGTTTCCATGGACGCCCTATTCTTTGTCAGCTTGATTGGCATATTTATAACTGGGATAATCGCAGAGGCACTAGTTTCAAAGACGAAGAAGCCACTAACCTATGGTCTGGCAAGTTCTACGGTGGCCATGGTCATGATACAACTCATATCCACCACAGTAAACTACGCATTCATCTCCTCTCTGAACGAATCTCCCTCATTGCTATTTGACTTGATCATCTCTAGTGTCCCATTAAACATGGTGATGACATTCACAATGATATTTGTGGCGAGCCTAGGTGTGCTGGCCTACTGGTTTTTCTTTGCCAAAACAAATGAAACGGAATGGATAAAAAAAGTGCTCAGCGAAACTAGAAAATATCCACAGAAATACCTAGTAACTCTAATTCTTCTAACAATCCTGGCAGTGTCCATATACCTGGCCACAGAAGCCTGGGCTGCAGTTATATGGATGACAATCAGTGCAATTGCTCTTTCCGGGCTTATTGCATATATCCTAAATAAGTTCTCAATCGTAAACACTGGAAAGGTCTTTCTAATCAGCCTGATATTTGGTATTGTACTGGCACTAGTTACAATAACACCAGTACTGATTGTGGTACTTGCATTGCCAGATCTATTGCTCCTGGGACTTGCCATTAATATATCCATCGCACTTGGATGTCTAACAACTGTCGCTCTTGTTCTTTCCCCCATAAAATGCCTAAAGGAAGGGATACTCACTAGCCTAAAATCTAGCATTAAGTCAGCAAAAACTAATTTCTTTGAATTGGTCGGTAGGTTATCCTTACTATACATAGTGATATTCGTTATTCAAGTTATTCAGACTATTCTGATTGTGCTCGGGACACTTGTTAGTACATATCTAGCTATTGCCCTAGAGCTGGCTATTTCAGCATACATACTGGAATTGAGTATTTTGGGCCTAGGAAAAATAGAGAGTGAACTAGGGGACTAGAGAAATACCTACTTTGTAAATATAGTTACATCTAGATTTGGTTTCGACGGTAGGGAGATGATCCTAGAGATCTTCTCCCATACATCTGGCAAATCTATATCTGCTCCAAGAACTTGCGCTATCGCATACAATCTTCTCGCACCTCTCTCCGATTCTATTTCCTCCTCAATCTCTTCCACCACCAACCTAATATCCTTTACTGCAACAGACCAATCAGAGAAAACATCTTTGAACCTCAATGAAAAGTCCACCAAAGTCTTGTCCACCTCATCTCCAAACGGCTTAAATCCTCCCAACTTACTAATCCTCTCAAATGCAAATCCATCCACCAACGGGTGGGGGCATCCCTTAAAGAGCAAGTGAGAGTGCACTACTGGCACCGCGCCTGCCTCTGTCTTGGAAACCAGTTTGTAAACACTTTTATGGTCGACATTAAATCCCAACAATCCCCCCATTTTCGAAAGAGTATCGTTACTAAACCCTATTATTACAACCCTATCTCCCTTTCTCAAAACATTGTATGCCCCAACAGGAAACTTGTCCACATCTGGTTCCAACCCCAATTCTTTAATGAGCTCTATCACCTCTTCATCTATATTTCCTACATTCTCTAAACCAATCTTCCCATTTCTCTCAACTATTCTCCTAGTCTCCAAATTCCCAGAAAAAAAGTATTCATAACCTAGATCCTCCAGCTCTCTCTCACCCTCCCCAAGACACTCGCTGATCGCGTAATCTAGCAGTGGGAAAAAGAACTTTCTAGGATCCTTTAAGAAGTACTCATCTAGGAACATGATTAGCTTTATGGTATTGGAGCATATATTTGTTGGGGTCTTGAACATTAAATATCCCTTCTAACCAACTCACCAGCGTTTATCCAGCTTCCAGAGGATATCTTCACACCGGGCATTATTGATACGTTTATACCTATTTTAACGCCGTGACCTATAACAGCCCCAAATTTCCTTCTAGTTTCGACTATTTTAGTTCCTATTTTAGTCTTAACAGGTTTCTCATCAAATCTTAAGTTGGCTATCTTAGTACCAGCTCCCAGATTAACATTTTCCCCAATTAAGGAATCACCAACGTAGTTTAAGTGAGGAATGTTAGAATGGTCTAAAACAACACTTCTCTTTACAATAGAAAACTCACCGATTGTACAATCAGCTCCTATTATGCTTTTTTCGACAACTGAGTTTTTAATTACACTTCCCGGTCCCACTACCACTGGGCCCCTCAATATAGCATGACTCCAAATTTCCGCTTCTGGGCTAATGTCGCTCCCAAACTTTTCAAGAGCATACATATTGGCATCTAGATAATCCCAGGGATAACCAATGTCCGTCCAGTATCCACTAAACTCAACATACTCGAACTTCTTCCCTTCTATAATCATTCTATTTACTACGTCCGTAAGCTCGTATTCCTCTCTTTCGCTTAGGGACTGATCTTCTAGATAATCTAAAATTTCGGGTGTTAACTTGTAAATCCCTCCATTTATTAACCCTGGCCCACCTGGACCCTTCTCAACTATCCGAGTAACTTTATTATCCCTCGTTTCCAGGGTACCAAATCTAGATGCATCATCAACTCTGCATCCTAAGATCGCTCTCTTACAGGCAAAGATAGGTGAGATATCACCATCAAGAAAGATGTCACCATAAACTAGTATGAAATCATCATCGATAAAATTTTTTGCTGCCAAAAGAGCAGAACCTGTTCCTTGTAGGATGTCATCCCGAAAGTATTTTACCCTGCTCCCCAGGAAGTTTTTTATTCTTTCTTCACCATACCCAACCACAACTCCAATTTCATCAACAACCTCTTCTAACCTTGACACATGAAAGGAAATCAAAGGTCTTCCCCATACTGGCAACATTGCCTTGGGAAAACCATTGTCTGTCAATGGCCTTAATCTTTCTCCCTTACCTGCTGCCAGTATCAATGCTTTCATGGCAGAATCTATTGACAAACATAAATATAAGTTTGTTCTTATTTTACTAGCATAGTTTGTGAATGTTGGAGGGAAATGTATGGATCTACTAAAGCTGGACGAAGTTAAAAAACACAAGATAGACATCCTGATCATCATCGCATTGTTCCTTCTTGGATTTGGAGTAAGAATGATACCTAGTGAATCGTTCCCTGGAATCTACGGTTTTGACTCTTTTTATCATGCTAGAATGGTTAGAACACTTCTACAAACGGGTTACATTCCAGACAAGGATCCTCTCAGCTATTGGCCAGAACACGGAAAATACAAGGAGATGTATCCTCCCTTCTATCACTACACGTTGGCTGGATGTTATTCCTGGATAAAGCTACTAACTTCTGGGCACACGGGATATGATGAAAACCTATTCGTTCCTGTAGACAGCTCAACACCTGCATTTTATGGTGGTCTGGCAGTAGTGGCCATGTATTTGCTAGGACTAGTTATTAGAAATAGAAAGGCAGGGTTATTTGCCTCTCTTCTATTCCTAGGACAAAGCAGTTTTCTATTTAGAACAATGTATGGATTCTCTGAAGAAGACCCAATGGGTATATTCCTCTACACTCTTTCCTTCGCTGCATTTGCGTGGGCCATAAAAAATGGAAAACCAAAACATGGTTGGATTGCTGGGTTGGTATTCGGTGTGTTCTTGATAACATGGAGAATGGCTATTCTCCCAGCTGCGATCATTGCAACATTCGTATTGATAGAAATGCTACTGAATATCTGGAGGAAGGATTACACTGGACTAGAGAGAAAGATTGAAGTGTTAATACCTTCATTGATACCCCTAGCAATATTGGACTTCTCGTATGATACTGCAACAAATTATGGATTAATCTCTTTGGTATTTTTGGGGTCCGTGGCGGGTATAGGTATCCTAGCCAACTACTGGTTCAATCATAGAAAGAACAAATCTCCTGTCAAAATATTTTGGATAAACAAATCCGACCTCTACAAATACGCTAGCATAGCTATGGTCCTTTTGGGCATTGGATTACTTGTTGTGAAAGGACAGTTCATTTATCAGTACACTTATAATCTAGTATTCAAGGCACCTACACAGTACGCAAAACTAAGTTACACTATTGGTGAAGAACACCCTGCAACATTTGCTGGTGTGGTTAGAGACATGGGGCTGCTGACCCCTCTCTTCCTAATTGGTCTAATTTGGCTTCCAATTAGAAGGTGGAAACACAGAAAAGAACACACAGTGGAACTGTTGGTTTGGTTACTGGCAATTGCCACTTTTTACCTCTATATACACAAAATGAAAATGGGGTACGTTTTTGGAACTCCTCTATCCATTGTGGTTGGAGTAGTTCTAGCGGATGTGTTTGCACTGGCTGACTGGATGAAAAAGAAATCAGAAAACCTGGATACAAGATGGTTAAAGGCAGCCAGCATGTGTGTTGCATTAATTCTAGGATTCATGGTTCTGTCCAGAGCCGTAGTTACCATGGAACAATACAAAACTAGCTATTCCCCACAGACAGGATGGATAAAGGCATACGACTACCTAACTAGCCTTCCTGGTCACGAGAACTACGTGTTAATGACCTGGTGGGACTACGGTCACTGGTCAGCGTGGTGGGGGCTAAAAACCACACTAGACAACACAAACCAAAACTCAAGCAAGGTAATTGAGACTGCTAGGATATTCACTGATTTCAGAGGAAAAACAACTGATGAAATTTTGAAGAAACATGAAAGCGAATTGAAGAAGTGGCAAGTTACTCATATAGGTGTTGACAGGATAGTGATCACATGCCAAAAATGGGGAGCATTAACTTTCCTGGGAGATAACGTGTGTATTCCAAAAGATGAACTGGAAAAATGGGGTATAAACTACCCAGAAGTGTTAGAAGGACCAACACAGGGTTGCCCACCAGGAACAGTATACGCTGCATGTATGCAAGGTGTTTACTGTAAACAAGGATACGATCAAAATGGGAATCCAAGAATTGTTTGTCCTCTTGGCAAGGCCAACCTGGTATTCACTCCAGAGGAATGGAGTAGAATGATAAACACAAAATGGCCAGGGTATGACCTGGAAATGGATGTTGGAGGAACCATACTAAAGGCAAAGGTTTACGCTAGGCCAGATGGCTACCTCATGTTCTTTGTGGACAGGCATGGAAGGATCCTACCAGATGCTCCAGCAAACTACATGCTAGGTTACAGATTATTCTTCCAGGATCCAAGCATAACTACGCTAGATCTGGTTGGAGACTTCTACGGAAACTTAGACGATCCCAAGTACAGGTACGTTCCAGAAGAGGAAGTGGTGTTCTGGAAGGTGGATTATAATAAGCTAGAGCAACTAAATATAACAAGTTAGGTGACTCAAATGATAGAGTTCCTAATCCCATTAGTCCTAGCGTTACTAGGTTTCACCACTAGCCTTATTGCCACTAAATATGTTATAATGTCTGCTAAAGCTAGGGGCTTCCTAGGTAAGGACATGCACAAGCCAAAAAAACCACTTATTCCTGAAATGGGGGGACTAGGGTTCTCACTAGGATTCATAATCTCTGCATTTATAATTGAAGCCATAATCGTCATTGTATATATCCCCGAACTCTATCAACTTCTTCCCCTACTGTATGTCTCCAGCTTCGTAATTGCAATCGCAACACTGCTAGGTTTGATGAGTGACATGTTCAAGTTTAGATGGAGAACGAATACTATTTTACCTAGTTTGAGTGCAATTCCCCTGTTAGGTTTAGCAACTCAGAGTAATATGAGCACAATTTACACTCCATTTGGTGATATACAATTGGGGTCGCTAGGATATCTAGTTACTCTGTTCCTGGGTGCGACCGGATCAGCGAACGCTGTAAACATGATTGCAGGGTACAACGGAGTTGAAGCAGGAATGACTTCAATTATTGTGGTCGGCCTAGGCGTGATCGCACTACTGTCTGGGAACTATCCTGTGTTCCTACTAGCAATGCTCATTCTCGGATCCATTCTAGGGTTTTTGTATTGGAACAGATATCCTGCCAAGGTATTCCCCGGTGACGTGGGTACCTGGTCCTTTGGTGCAGGTATATTCCTACTAGCTGTTTTTGGGAAACTAGAATTCTGGGCAATATTGATGTTTGCGTTGTACTTTGTGAATCTAGGCTTATTCCTAATGAATAAGAATGTTAGAAAAAAAATTGAAAAGTTCACTACAGTTCTAAGGGATGGAAGATTAACTGCAAAAACAGATGTATCCATTTACCACTGGATCGCAAAGAGACTCCATCCTACCGAAGACAAAATGATAAAAATTCTATTATCTCTCCAGGCCATCATTACAGCTTCAGTTATTTGCATGTTCATATTACTCAATGGGTGGTAAGCATGGAAACACTAAAAACAGCTGTAATAGGAGTAGGAATGATGGGTCAAAATCATGCCAGAGTATACTCTGAATTGAAGAACTCTGAACTAGTTGGTATTGCAGACATCAATTTAGAAAGAGCCAGGGAACTATCAAAAAAATACGGAGGGTTCCCATACAAAGACTACAAGGAAATGTTGGAAAAAGAGAAACCTGATGCTGTATCTGTAGTAGTTCCTACACGACTACATGCAAAAATAGGATGTGATGTCCTGGAAAAAACAAATGCGCTCATAGAGAAACCAATTGCGGATTCTATTGAGAATGCACAGTTGTTGATAGATGCTGCAAGGAAAAACAACCGAATTATGTTGGTCGGACAAATAGAGAGGTTCAACCCAGTGGTGGAATTTTTCAAAGACTGGGCAGACAAAAAAGGTATTAGATATCTCTCGTTAAATGCTATTAGAGTTGGTTTGCCCGTGTTCCGGCCAGGGATAGATACAGGGGTCATTCTAGACCTTGCTATTCACGACGTTGATGTAATAAGATACTTAACGGGCAAGGAAGTCAGTAGGGTGGACGCCCTAGGAATCAAATTACTAGATAATACTCCGGGAGAAGACCATGCACATATTTGGATGAACATGGGAGCTGCGTCTGCCAGTATTGTAGTCAACTGGGTCTCATCCAGAAAGATAAGAAAACTGGGAGTAGTATTCCACAACGGTTATGCTGAAATAGATTACATTGGTCAAAGAATAAAATTGTATGCACAATACGGTAGGCCAAATGATAGGTTGTTGTGGCATCCTGAGAGAGTGCTGGAACTAAAGCATGAAGAGCCTCTAAAAAAGGAGATTAGCCACTTCCTGGACTGTATAACTCATGGAAAACAACCAAAAGTAACAGGAGAGGATGCATTAGAATCCCTAAAAGTTGTTTTAGAAGCAGAAAAAATTGCAAGGGGGGCAAGGTAATGGTTGTTTTCATCCATCCTACTGCCGAGGTGGATCCCAGGGCAAAGATAGGATATGGAACCAAAATTTGGCATCAGGCCCAGGTTAGAGAGTTTGCTGAAATAGGTGAAAACTGCAACATAGGAAAAGGAGTGTACATAGATCTCAAAGTAAAAGTGGGAAATAGGGTAAAAATACAAAACTACGTTTCTGTGTATCATGGGGTTACAATTGAAGACGACGTATTTGTAGGTCCCAGTGTCACATTCACAAATGACAAACACCCAAGAGCATGGCTCTGGGATGAATCCAGGCTCTGCAGAACCCTAGTCAAGAGAGGTGCGAGTATCGGTGCAAACTCTACAATAGTTTGTGGAGTTACAATCGGAGAGTATGCTATGATTGGAGCAGGGTCTGTAGTCACAAAGGATGTCCCTCCACACGGATTAGTAGTTGGAAATCCAGCAAGACTGGTTTGGTTTGTTTGCGAATGTGGAGAGAGATTAGATAAAAACTTCAAATGTCCCAAATGTGGGAAAGAATTTCCTGAATTAGAAAAATTTAAGGGGTTGATGGAATGATACCCATCGCAAAGCCTTGGATAACAGAAGAGGAAAAGAAAGAAGTTTTGAAAGTGCTGGATTCAGGGATACTAGCAAGTGGAGAATGGGTAAAAAGATTTGAAGAAGAATTTGCAAAGTATATTGGAGTGAAATACGCTCTCACAACAACAAATGGAACTCAAGCACTTATTCTTGGGTTAGAGGCGATAGGAGTAAAGGGAAAAGAAGTTCTAGTGCCAAGTTTTACATTCATAGCCAGTGCCACCAGCATTATAAGAGCTGGGGGGAAACCGGTTTTTGTGGATGTTGATCCCAAAACATTCAACATAGATGTGGAGGATGCTAGAAAAAAGATAACGGAAAACACAGTGGCGATAATGCCTGTGCATCTATATGGGCAATCAGCTGATATGGATGCCATAAAAGAGCTTGCTGAAGAAAAGGAGTTGTATGTTATTGAGGATGCTTGCCAAGCACATGGGGCAGAGTGGAAAGGCAAGAAAACTGGTGGTTTGGGTGACATAGCGGCATTTAGCTTTTACCCAACAAAGAATATGACCACTGGGGAAGGAGGAATGGTAACAACAAATAATGATGAACTAGCAGAAAAAGTAGCTATGCTAAGAAATCATGGACAGAAAGAAAGGTACTTGCACAGCGAACTCGGATGGAATTTCAGAATGACAAACATCGCCGCTGCTATAGGGGTAGTGCAGTTGAGGAGACTAGACAAGGCAAATGAGATTAGACGAAAAAATGCTAAGATATATGACGAAGAGCTAGAAGGCATTGTTGAGGTCCCATTCGTTGACCAGAGAGCGAAACATGTTTATCACCAGTACACAATAAAAGTCAAGAATAGAGATAAACTGATTCGAGCATTCAAGGATAACGAAATAGGGTTCGGAATATACTACCCAAGAGGCATACATCAACAACCAGTAATGCAAAAGCTGGGATTTGGGAATGTAAAATTGCCTATTACTGAAAAGCTAATTAACGAAGTCATTTCAATTCCGGTGCATCCACTGGTAAGTGAGGAGGATATAACGAAAATAGTTCAGGTGATAAGAAAAAATGCGTGATTTTTATGCGGCTCATTTCCATAGTGGGTGCTAGACCTCAGTTTATAAAGTTAGCACCCCTACACATTACAGCGTCAAAGGAGGGTATAGATCATATTATAATAAACAGCGGACAACATTATGACTATGAATTAGCGGCAACTTTCTTTGAAGAATATAATCTAAAAGAACCTGATTTTAACTTGGGCGTTGGTTCTGGGTCTCATGCATATCAAATAGGCACAACAATGATGAGAACTGAGAGCATATTAGAAGAGATCGCAAATCCAAAAGAGGATATTGTGATAGTTTATGGGGATACCAACACTACAATTGGTGCAGCAATAGCTGCAGCAAAGCTTGGATTAGATGTGGCACACATAGAAGCTGGAGTACGAGAGGGAGATGTAAAAGAAGTTCCCGAAGAACTTAACAGGATACTAACCGACCACATAAGCTCCATTCTTTTCCCACCAACAAAGACAGCAGAACAAAATTTAATACACGAAGGAGCAAGAAACATCCACAATGTGGGAGACATAATGGTAGATGCTCTCGAGATAACAAAAAAATACCTACCTAAAGAAAATCCAACAGGTATGAAAGCAAACAATTACGTGCTTCTCACGCTTCACAGACCCAGAAATGTTGATCATAAGCCAACTCTCTCAAGAATACTGGACGCCCTAAGAGAAATCTCCTACAACATTGTGCTACCCCTCCATCCTAGAACAAAGAAAAGGCTTTCAGACTTTAATCTTAGATTGCCCTCCAATGTAACACCTATAGAACCACAAAACCACAAAAATTTCGTAAGACTGATAATCGATAGTAAATTCGTGATTACTGATTCTGGTGGAACTCCAAAGGAAGCTTATTTACTAGGAAAAAGAACTATAATACTAAGACATGTAACTGGATGGGTAGAATTATTAGAAAACCACGCGGCAATGAAGATAGATCCCAGATCGAATGACTTCAAAGAAAAACTGTTAAGTGCCACAAAAACTATTGATCAATGGAAAACAAAATGGGAACCAAACCCCTTTGGATCACCAGGTGTGGCAGAGAGAGTAATTGAGGTGTTAATGAATGAAAAAGGGTAAAGTGCTACAGGTAGCTGCGGTTGAATTTCCTCCGGATTCTAGAATTGAAAGGAGCATGCAAACGCTTAAAGAAGCAGGTTATTACGTGGATCTTCTGTGTTTGAAGAATCCAAAAAACAATATTAAAACCTGGAGAGGGTGCAGAATATACAGACTGCCATTTTCCGAAAGTAAACTACCCACACCCTTAAACTGGGTTGTTGATTACATCTTGTTCACAACATTAGGTACTCTACATGTATACTACCTCACCCTAAAAGAAAGATACAACATTATTCACTACAACAACCCTCCAGACTTCATGGTCCCATTTTTACTTCCTCTAAAATTGGTAGGTACAAAGATAGTTTATGACGCCCATGAAGTTACACATTTATTGTTAGAGAGTAGGCTCAGAGGGAGTTTAGCCAAAATATTTTCTAGTATTGTGAAATTTTTCCAGAAGATTGCACTGATGTCTGCAGATACAGTTATCACTGTGAGTGAATTGGCAAAAAAAGATTTGTGTAAATTATATAATAGCAAGAAGATAGTAGTTATTGAAAATACTATCATGGAAATCCCACATACAAAGAAACAACGAAAAACAAATAAAAACAAGATTGTATTTTCCTACGTAGGATCATTCTTGGGAGATAGGGATATAGATACTTTACTAAAAACTTTCCAAAAAATCAAAAATAACAATATAGAACTGTGGTTGGTGGGAGGAAAACTAGAAACCAAAGATAAACGAATAAAATCGTTTGGCAGAGTACCTCATGAAAAAGCTTTAGACCTATACGCAAATTCAGACGTTGCTTTGATAACTTTAGCAGATTCGCCAATAAATAGAATAAGCAATTCAAATAGATTATATGAGGCTATGGCTCTTGGGAAAGCGATAATTTGTGCTAATCTACCTGGACCTAGAAGTATTCTTAGAGACGCAGGTGTATATTATACTCCTGGTGATGCATCTTCTTTAAGGAGAGCTATGGAA
>JAJRYR010000036.1 GCA_024275655.1 archaeon
ACTAGATCGTACTGGTCCTGGAGCTGGCAGGTGCTGGACTTGAAGCAGTTTGTTGGAGCGCTACTCACTGTACCTCCAGAACTCTCTATTGGGGCACATGTTGCACAGGGTTTTATCTTTCCAGGTGCAGTGGACTGAGTTCCATCGTAGGGAGAATTGTAATCCAGGAGTTCAATTCCTGCAAGAGAACAAGAATACTTGTCCTTTGCAACATTGGTGGAGGTCTTGGCAGGATTCATCAAATTATGAGCAACTAGAATAACCACGACAGCTATTGCCAGGATGGCTGCGAGTATGAGCAAGTACTCCAGTGCTCCTTGACCTTTTCTAGCTTTCATCAGGAAAAGTAATGAAAATGGATTATTTAAATGTAATCCAGAAAGGAAAGAATTAGAGGGGGCCCTTAGCGGGCCCCAAGATAGAAGCTCCCTCTCCCCCTTCTCCCCAGAAAAATTATCATCCTCAGTATATTTATATCTATCAAAATAGTAAAAAAATTTAAACAATTTACTTAACAAAATTAAAACATGGGTGGGCTTCTACTTGATTATAACAAAAGACACCTGCTAAAGATATTATGCAAGAATAGTAGAACACCAATTATAGTACTACAAAAAGAAATTGGGGTCAGCTATCCCACCATAAAACGTTGGCTCACAGAACTAACAAGAACTGGTTTGAAGTTTACAGTTTCGCTAGACATGACACAACTTGGGTTTTATCACGAATACTTCATAAAAGTTCAGTTAAATGATACTCCTGATCCGAGATCACTAAAAAGTCTATTCGCAGATGATATATATTCCCAACTTGTAGTTTTAACTGAGGGAGATTTTGATCTGTTTATATGGGCAGTATCTACATCACCAGAAGAATATGAGGAAAAATTTGAAGCAAAGATTCGAATGGAATTAGACGATTATATAGAAGACTGGGTTGCACATGGTTTGTTGGCAAAAAGACATGGATTCCTACCTATACATCCCAACTTACTAAATAAATCAAGTGTGCTAGATGAGATTGATAAAATGCTACTCACCCTCCTCATAAAAAATGCAAGAGTATCTGCAACTAAACTGAGTAAACAATTGGGTCTTTCCAAACCCGCAGTAATATATAGAATGCAGAGATTGCTTAAATCTGGTATAATCAAACGGTTTACCTGTTATTTACCTGCCTCAAAGATAGGAAGTGTAATTATCCGTGGATGGCAGGTGTATGGAAAAAAGGAAGATTTTGAAACCGTGGGAAGGAAAATAACCAAACTCTACAAGGGTGTAAGATTAGCAGATACACTAGCTTACGCAATTGTACCTGATGGGGGATTAGATAACTTAAACATAGAAACATACTTATCGACAAGAGATATTAAATATATAGAAAGAATTTTGGTGGGTGCTGGAAAGGTAACAAGAAAACATGAGAAAGCAAGAGTAAAAAAGATACTAAAAGGGGAAATTCCCATACAATTCACAGGATTAGAAGACCTGGAGTTCCTATTAAGTCCAGCAGAAATAGGGGGCCCTTAGCGGGCCCCAGGCGGCCAGGCTCACCAAGCCGCTGCTCCGGCTTGCGGGAGCAGCGAGGCCGGCACAAGGCCGACCGAACTTAGAAAGGCGCTCCCTCTCCCCCACCGGCCCTGGTCCTCCCACCTTCTCCATTTCTCCAGGGCCTCATTGTAATTTGTAAGGTTTCTTATTATTACAAATTTACGTTACATTTGTCACGTGGAAGATTGGACATATGCCCAATAATATAAAAATAGTCGAGATTTCATAAATTAAACAATGAGTATGAAAGAGGTTATATTTAGAATACGACATGATGTGGGATGCTGGAGTACACTTACAGAAAATGTTGACTTAGAGTTCAAGGAAACACAAGCACTGGGTAAAATACTACCAAGCGGAAAGACGTTTACCTGGCAACAATATGTAGTGTACGATCCTAAAAACGAGTTAGAAGATTGGCTAAATAGGGTAAGGGGTAAAAAAGACTTGAAAACTATCAGAATAACACCTCTTTCTCAAAGACATAACACTTATCTAGTATACCTTGAGTGGGTTGGACCCACAGTATTTTCAAAGATTACTCAGTATGGGTTCCAGTTAGCGCCAATAACTGTGAAAGAAGGTTACGAGTTCTGGCATGTTGGGGTAGAGGATCCCAAAAAGTTAGCAGAAATTCTAGAAGACATACAAGAACTAGGTGAGGTCAAAGTAAAACGTATTGGACATGTAGAGCCTGAAATTTGCACAAATCTACTCACTCCAACACAAGAGAGGATACTAAAATTAGCAATAGATCTTGGCTATTACTCCTGGCCCAGAAAAGTCACATTAGAAGAAATAGCTGCTGTGGTAGGTGTTAGTAGACGAGCTGTACAAGAAGCCTTGAGACGAGCAGAGACAAAGATTATGAATAAATGGGTAAAAGAGGCTTTAACTAGATAAACCCGGCCAGGCCCTTCTTCTCCAGCTCTTCTTTGAGGTTCAGTTTCATGAAGTCTCTAGCTGCCAGGCTCCTCACCCCAGTTTTCTCTGCCAGGATTCCTGCCATCTTTTCCGGGCCAAACCTCAACGCCCTCATTCCAAAATGAGTCAGGATAGCCAGTTTGGGTTTTACTTTAGATACTATCTGTACAGCATCCCCCAAGGTCATTATCTCCCCAAAATGGGATAAGTCAGGTGAAATAGTATTCAAAATCAAGATGTCCACACCATTGAAGTAATCCTCCATTCCAGGGTAGTAGCAGGTGTCAGAAGTGTATCCTAGTTTCAAATCCTCAAAATCAAACACAAATCCTATTCCGGTGGGCTCACCGTGAACGGTGCTTGTGAAGGACACTTCAAAGTCCTCAAATTTCTCTTTTCTCCCCGGTTCCGCAACTATCACCCTCTCAACCAGGGATTTGTGGAAATTTGTTATTCCGGGGGTCTCGTCTTCCCAGCCTTGAATGAACATCCTGCTCCCAACAAGTACTCCCTTCTTCTCTCTAGTTCCCTCCGTCATGGCCTCTATAACTGCAGGTGCATCGTTGTAGTGATCAGTGTGCTGGTGAGAAACAAATACATACTTAGTTTTCATTGGGCTTTCTTTAGCTTTCCATGCATTAACCAAAGCTCCAGGACCTGGGTCGCAGTGAATCTGAAATCCATCTCCCTTTAATAGAAATCCCCCAGTCCTTCTCCTCTGGGTTGAAAGGACAAACCGCCCACCGCCAGTGCCTAGAAAGACCAGTTCCATGAGAGAAATTAGGGTTAGAATAAATAAAAAGCTAAAAGTTTAGAGCAATCCTTTATGCACCTTTCTCAGCAGCTCCTCAAAGCTCTTACTCTTCTTGTAAGTTTTGTATACCCGAGGTAGCTTTGTCTTCAAGAAATCATAACGCCACTGCTGCCAAACAGAGGGAATAGTGTAATAATGCTGGAAAATCTTGGCAATAACTTCGGAAAGCTGCCAAATTTCATTCCAATTAGGCAACTTCTTTAATTCATAGTAATCTATACCATAAATTTCCTTCATGATATCCCAGTAGTGGATATGGAAAAGCTCCTCTGCAATAATTCCCCTATCTCTATTTCCGATTCGGATTCCACTAGGGTATAAATAACAACCCCTCGTGCCGTACCACACTTGACAAGAATATCTCTTCCTCTGCCATTCAAAGCCCGTAAACTCACTTACCTTCTCAAAAAATTCACTTTCAACTGGCCTCCAGTAATCCCTAACAATAACACAAAATTCCTTGTTCAATCTTTCGAAAGTTTTCAAGTGCTTCCTAACGAAATCAGCATCCCATCCTCTAATGTCATCGTAATCTGGTCCAAGGCGTTCCCTAAGTTCCCTGGCTGTCATGGGGCGAAAATAGAGCCTTGGCATAATCTTTATTAGCCAACTGGTATTATTAAAACTTTGTACGGCTATTTTAGTCAATTTACGAGGTCGGAAATCCGACTAAATTTACAGAAAAATGGTCGGAAAACCGACCAAAATCTATAAAAAGAATAAAAAAGATAAACCAATACATGAACCTAGAGGAAATGAAAAAAACAGCAATAAGGCTAGGGGAAAATGTAAAAAATCTCAAACATAGATATGTATTTTTCAGTCTAGTGAATAGACTGTTCAAAGAACCCAGAATAAAGTTGGTGAGAGGTTTTAGAGGATCTGGAAAAACCACCATTCTACTACAAATTTTTAACAAGTACAGGAAAAGAGCTATGTATCTATCAGCGGATAGCCCTATGATTGCTGGAGAGACATTGTACAATGTTTTAAAAGAAGTAATATCCAGTGGATACGACCTTCTCTTGATAGATGAAATACACAGATATCCGCACTGGAGGAGAGACATAAAGGCGATATATGATGAGTTCCCGGAGGTAACTCTAGTTTGCTCAGGAAGTGCGCCCCTAGCATTTGTACCTGAAAGGAGGGAGGAGGTAATAGATGTTGAGCCAATGGGGTTCAGAGAGTTCTTAGAACTCAAGCATGGGTTTTCCCTCATTGTGAGGGATGAATGGTTAGATCCAGAAAAAAGCATAGAGATGGTGGCGAGATACTCTCCAAACTTAGAATCTGAATTTAGGGAGTACCTCCAAGTAGGGGGGTACCCAACTTGTCTAAAGTATGATCTAGACAGTGCAAAAAAAGCTTTATACGCCTCAATAAGAAAGTCCATATATGAAGACACTGCAAGCATTTTAAAAATGTCTCAAGAAAAAATCTACGCATTAAACAAGATACTAGTATTTCTAGCCACATCAGAACCTGGAGAATTGAGTATCACCACACTAGCATCTGCCACAGAGCTTTCAAAATCGGTCATATATGAACTTCTAGATGCACTAGAAAAGATGAAGATAATAAGAATTATACGCCCGTACGGACGAGGGGCAAAACTTATTAGAGGATCTCCAAAAATGTTATTTTACCATCCCAATCTCAGATATGCCATATGTAACGAATTGTCAATTGAACCAAGCATAGGTGCCATTAGGGAGGAACTCGCAGTTTTCGCCCTTGTCTCCAGGGGATACACGGTGAATACATTAAAGGGGTTGAAGCGTTCCCCTGATTACTATGTGGGTAAACCACTAAATATGGTCCTTGAAATTGGGGGTAAGGGAAAGTCCAAAAAACAAATAAAGGGTTACAAAAGAGCAAAGGTTATCAAACCTGATCAATTACTTCTTCTATCACTTTTCTAGATTTGGTCGGAAATCCGACTAAATTTACAGAAAAATGGTCGGAAAACCGACCAAATTACTCTTTTTTGTGTGCTTTTTCTTGCTTTTCATTTGTTTCCTGTTTACCTAGTCTTAACGCAATTACTGCCAGCACTGCAATTATCACCAGCCCAGCTATTGCAATCACCAGCACGGAATTGTCCTCAGTTCCTAGTTCCTGCTCTGGCTGTTCAGATGGTTGAGCAACTGGTAGGGTTGCATTAACCGTTTCCTGAGTTTGCTCTTCTTGGGGCTGGATCTCCTCTGTACCAAATATCTTTGCCTCTAGATCTGCCAGAAGTGCATCCATGTCAAATGGTGGGTCTGCATGGCTGGTTAGCCAGTAGTACAACCACTCGTGGTACTGGTCTACCTTCTGCATTAAATCGTAATCCCCATAGTTCTGCAAGCAGGCCTTTGTGTGAGCCCCACCATAGTACTCTAAAGCTATCACTCTTCCGTTCCAATCTCCCTCGTTAAAGTTCCACTCCTTCTCTGCCTCCCTTGCTCCCTTCAAAAGGTAATACGTACATTTGTCCCAGACCTTGAACTGTTCATAACACAGACCAGCGTCAATGTACTTTCCCTGGGTGGCTAGAGAATTGCATTGCTCCAAGCTCTCGTAGGTAACGCCTAAAACCAGGGTTGAAACCAGGATTATGCCCAGCAAAGCATATACGCATTTCATAGATTAATTTTTGGGTTAAATCTTTTAAAAAACTCTCTCACAGCGTACACTGGATTCTCCGTGAAAATCAGGTCCAGGTCTGGTGGGAAGCACCTCTTGTAATTCTTCCACTTGTACCTTTCATCCATAAACACAACCACACCGACATCATCTTCATTCCTTATCAGCCTTCCCGCCGCTTGTATTGCCCTGGCCATTGCCGGGTACAGGTATCCGTAGGTCCAACCAGCCCCAAACTTGTACTCATAGTAATCTATTAGTGCTTTGGTTTCCAGGTCATACTCGTTCAGAGGTATTCCGACCACAATCACTCCAACTAGTTCCCTTCCAGGATAGTCCACACCCTCTGCCAGGCTCCCTCCAGCTACTGCTAAGAGCAGGGCTCCTTCCTCCTTCATCCTCTTGAAAAGGGACAAGAGCTCGTTGGTTTCCTCTGGCTTAGAGGACTCCCTCTGAACCAGCACCTGCCTAGTGGTAGCGATGTAAGATCTAATTCCGTGAAGAACATCATAGCTGGGAAAGAAAACCGCAACGTTTCCAGGGATTGCCTCCAGGATCTCTGAGATCTTTTCCCCAATCCTCTTAAATTCTTCCTCGTTCCTCTTTGAGTATCTGGTGGTGACTCCAGTGTAAACAACATTCAAGCGGTTTTTCTTGGGAAACGGAGACCTGTAAATCTTTGTTACGGTCCGCTCCGGATCGAAGCCCAGCAAGTCCCGGTACATCTCTAGAGGAACTAGTGTTCCGGACATGGCAATTACTGAGTGGGCAGAATCCATGAGATCCTGGGTGGCCAGGCTGGGATCCAAGTTCTTGTAAGAGATTGTTATCCCGGTGCCGGTCTTCCACTTCTTTGCTATTCTAATGTAGCTGGGAATTTCCTCTGACCACAGAGAGAAGAACTTTGCCAATTTCAAGCAGGCGGACTTGTTTCTGTTGGTGGTTTCCAGGTAAACTAGACCCTGGTCGTGGAACTCTCCAATCAAATCCTCGTCCCAGCTCGGGAGGTCCGAACTGGAAACCAAAGTCTCTTTTTGGTTTGCCAGCTTCTTTGCCAGGACTTCTTCCATAGCCTTGGAAAGTTTTCTCAGATGCTTTTCCAGGTGCTTCGCACCCAGGAGCTTAACTTCCTTCTCTGCCTTTTCACCAGTAAGTGAGTAATGCTAACACTGAGGTGGTTTCTAACCCTCTCTGGAACGTTGTGTGCCTCATCTATGATAATGACTGAATCTCTCAATGTCTTTTTTGTCTTTATCAGAAAGCTCTCTCTTATTCCAGAGGAGAGCAAATGGAAGTAGTCTGCTATTATCACCTGGGAGTCTCTAGCTATCTGTGTCATTATCTCATAGGCACAGAGTGGTCGTCTCTCCCCTTCGTATGTAAACGCTTTGCACATATCCACTAGCTTGTGGGCTGGTGTGACCATTCCATAATTCGCTAGGAGCTTTTCTAAATGAAGTCTTGCTGTCTTCCTCTGGCTGGGGGTGAATCCTCTCGCCCAAGCGTAGTACGGGCAGGATTCGTTTTTCCTTCTCTTGTTGCAAACCTCGTAGAACTCGTCCACGTCCATGCCTTCCAGCGAGGGATCAACACATGCATACCTTCTCCCGATTATGTCTGCTGCCCTGAACTTGACCTTGTGCCTTTTTGCGATTCTCTCCAGCTCGTTCACCGCAATTTGATGCTGGGATATCTTGGGAGTCAAGAAAAAGACTGTCCCATCGTTTTCCAGGGCCCAGGTGAGGGAAGGTCCCAAGACGGCTGCGGTCTTTCCTATGCCAGTTGGCGCATGGGCAAGCAAATGCTTACCGCTAGACACGGCCTCCCAAACGTCCATCAAGAACTCTTCCTGGTACTTCCTAGGCCTAGAGTGAGAGAAAAGGATCTTCACATTCTAGTTTTGGAAGAGGAACTATTTAGGGATTGAGGTCGCTGGGCAATTCAGTTATTTATATACCTTCGCATTTTTTAGAAGAAGGTTTATAAATGACTCAATGTCTTCTAGGGTTACTAAATGCTTATCCTTAACCCGTAGCTCATTAGAGGCAGCGTTCAACCCCTTGATCTCCCTAGCCAAGTGGGGGCCACGGCCAAGGGTTACCTGAACTGTGAAGGTTGGCTTGCCTTCCCTAGCTACAACAAAATCGCATTCGGCATCGTTTGTCCAGTAATAGATCTCACTTCCCATCTTAAACAGTTCTATTCCAACCAGGAGTTCTAGAGCTCTGCCCCTATCTGGAGTTGGCCCCCAGCCCACTGCCCACTTGAAGGCTAGGTCAATCGGATAAAACTTCCTAGGAAACGCCATCTGGGTTTTCAACGAATGTGCATAACGTCTAACCTCAAACATAACCATAGAATCCTTGAAAGCGTTCACGTACTTTTCTGCGGTGTGGTAAGCCATCTTGAACAACTTGGATATCTTGTTCACGGAAATCGGGTTTCCCGCATTTCTCAGCAAATACCTGGCTATTTCATTTGCCTTGTCTAGATCTAAGTCATGACCAGCGGACACGTCCCTGGCAACTATGCTTTCATAGTACTCAACAGCGAGTTTTCTCTTCGCTGCTTCTGTTTTTTCCATGAATATCTCGGGGTAGCTACCATAACTCATGAGCTCTTCCATTAAACCTAGCAATGCTTGTCTGTCTCGAGGGTCCACAGGATTTATTCCCCTAATTCTAGCCGCCTCAAAGAGACTAAAGGGGTAAACTCTAAAGGTGATCGTCCTTCCAGCTAGTCTCCTAGAAAACTGGCTACCCAGCATAGCCAGCGTTGAGCCAGAAACAACCAGATTTACGGGGTCTCTCTTGTCGTATATTGCCCTAAGGTGCATATCCCACTTTGGCACATTCTGTATCTCATCCAGGAGGATAACTGCTCCTTTACCTCCTACTTTTTTCGCTTCCTCGTAGACTTTTTTGAAACCTGCTTCTTGTATTTCCGGATCCTCAAAATTAATGTAAACCGCCCTTCTCGGATTACTCTGTATCAATTCACTTGCAACCTGGTACATTACTGTTGTTTTCCCTGCTCTCCTAGGACCTATTATCACCTTTATCTTTCTTTTCCCCATCCAATCCAGAATTTTCCTGGTAACATCTCTAGGCTCTCCCAGTAGATCGCTAGGAACCTCTCCAACTGTCCACCACGGATTCCATGTCTCTAGAACATCCCTAAGCGCCATGTTCTATTATTAGTTTTGTCATTTATATACCTTCGCATTTTTTAGAAGAAGGTTCACATCCACCGTCTCAATGCCTCTCTGGATCTAATCCTAGCCAACAACTCACTACTCTTTCTCCACTCTCTCTTCACTTCAAGTCTTCTGTCTATCTCGTTCAAAGCTGCCTCCAAAGAATCAAATTTAACCGGCTTTGAGGCCATGGCCCTCCTAACGTTCTCCCTTATCTGCCAAACACCAACAGGAGCCCAGTACTCTGGGGTTATTTCCCTCACCACCAGGGCTTTTGCTTGCCTCTTTATTTTGGCTAGATACTCTAGAATTGCCAGCCTGGCTGCGTAGTATGCACCAGTAACATTGTCTGCATAACTGGTCCTTCCCTCGTAGGGCTCGTAGTCCGCTAGGATTACTGGTCGTTCTCCGCCAGTGACCCATATACAGCCAGGGTCATAGATTTCCACGTTGTCAAATTCCCACTTACCTGGGATCAGTAAGACCTCAAACCTGTTGCCCAAATAGTAGCTCTCAAAGAGCAAGTAATCGCCGATCTCCTGAAAGTCCTTTACCCTAGCGATTAATGCCTTTCCCAGGGTATCATCTGTCGCAGTGATGCTCCACCTAGTAGGAACTAGTTTTTTATCAATTCCCAAAGTTCCTATGGAAAGCAAGTTCGTGAGTTTGCTAACTGGTACGCCGTGCTGGTACAAGTAGAACAGAGCTTCTCCCGCCTTCATTTCGTCGTTCACAACTTCATCCACCTTTCTGGGTATCTTCGGGTTGTCCACAAGTTCCAGGCCCAAAATCTCTCCACTGGGCCCATGGGGAGCAGTGATGTCGTTCCAGGATACTTCGGTCTTAGGCTCTTTCTTGAACGCCAGCTCCATTTCCACGCTATCCCTTGCCATCACGGCCAATTGCATTTCATACAGGTGCCTGGGTGGATCCTTTGCCCAGTCTATGCGCATTTCCTCTTTTCCCCTTATTAGTTGAGACCTCATCTGCAGTATCTCCTCTAGGGACTTTCCATACCAGGCCTCGGGAAGATCTAAAAAACTAGCATCTTCTGTTCTTGCAACCAATGGACCAACAAAAACTTTTGGATACCCTATCCTCCCAACAAGAACGCTTGGGGGGGAATTGGCATCTATGATCCTGGAGATGCTTTTCAAACTAGCCAAAACCCTAGCTCTCTCTAGCAGAGGGCATTTAGGCCTCCCACACAAAAGCTTGGTTCCTTTGCACTTAACACAAAGTTCTGGCACACTAGGTTTTTGTTTAACAAGAATTAAATACCTAGTCTTGCCAAAAATTATTGATGAAAATTGTTAAAACTAGGCACGGCCCAGTTCTTCTGTTGCCTAGGAAAACGGTCAGATATGTCTAAATAAATCCTGGAGGAAGGTTTTCTGTAAACAGAAAGAAATTCAAGGAATTCTTTCTGCTAGGAGAAAGAATTAAATATGGGAAAAACACTAAAATATATCATGGATTTGAAGAGTACACTAAAGGAGATAATCCTGGAATTTCACGAGAGAGGAATCCCAGAATACATCCACAGAGATATCCCCGTACCTAAACTGAAGAGGATAAATAAAGCTATAAGTATAGTTGGTCCTAGGAGATCCGGAAAGACATATCTGATGTATCAAATAATGAAGGAAAGAATAAGCGATATTGAAAAGATAGTTTATGTTAACCTAGAGGATGACAGGCTCATAGACATAAATGCTAAAAACCTGCGCCAGATACTTGAAGCCTATACAGAGTTGTACCCTGAAAAGACACCTATTGTATTTCTAGATGAGGTTCAGGTTGTTCTAGGATGGGAAAAATTCGTTAGAAGGCTCGTAGATTCTGGGATAAGGGTGTATATTTCCGGGTCAAGTTCAAAGTTGATTGGCAAGGAACTTGCAACAACCCTACGTGGAAGGGCAATAACGGTTAATGTTTACCCGTTGTCATTCAAAGAGTTTCTTAGGTTCAAAGGTGTGAAATTGGATAAAAACTGGGAGTACACGTCCCAAAGAGTGAAGGTAAAGAGAATGTTTGATCAGTTCATGAAAACTAGCGGGTTCCCAGAGATTGCACTTGAAGGAGAGATGTCACTGATAGATGACTACTTCAAAACAATATTCTTTAGGGATGTAGTAGAGAGGTATAGAATAAAGAACCTAGATCTCATGGAATTGTTGATGAAATACTTGGTAAAAAACTATGCCAGGGAATTTAGCATAAATAGATTCCACAACTTTGCTAGGAGTCTGGGCTACAAATCCAGCACGTCTGTTGTTAGAGAGTATCTTAGGATGCTCCAAGAATCATATTTTGTACACCTGGCTCCAGTCTGGAGAAAGAGCAAAAAGGAATTTGTTTATTCCAAGAAAAGCTACGTTATCGATCACGGCTTTGTTAACTACCTACTCCCAGAAGTGGATCCGGGAAGATTACTAGAAAATATAGTATTTGAGGAACTGGTAAAAAAAGGGGAAACAGTTAGGTACTACAAAAATGACGGGGAATGCGACTTCATAACAGGTAATCTGGCAATACAGGTGACTTACCGACTAGGAGAGGAAAATAGACAAAGAGAGATAAGGGGTCTCATGTTGGCAAAGAGCCACACGAGAAGAAGAGGGATAATATTAACGTATGATCAGGAAGAGAGCAATCCAGAAACTGTTCCAGCATACAAGTTTATGCTTAGATCATAGTTTTCATATGGAAAGAAATTCAAGGAATTCTTTCTGCTGCAAGATACTTGTGAGTATACAAAGCTTAAATACCTAGTCTTGCCAAAAATTATTGATGAAAATTGTTAAAACTAGGCACGGCCTAGCTGTGGTTCTTCCCAGAGAGATCGTGGAACTGCTAGGGTTAAAGGAAGGGCAGGAGCTGGAATTCAAGCACATTTCCGGCAAGGTTTTTGCTCTATTCCCAAAGGAAGCTGGCAAGAAACCATCAGAAAAGAAGGGGAAGGGGCTTACCGAAGAAGAGCTCAAGGTTCTCAAGAAGTTGAACAAGATTAGGTTCACGGAAAGGACTCCAAAGAAAGTTAAAGACGTGTTAACAAAAGAGGAGTGGGAAGTTCTGAAAGAACTACTGAAAAAGAGAGTCATACTGAAGATGGTTCACGGAAAGTACGAAAAGAGCGGGGGAGTCTACTCCATAAGCAGGGAATATTACGGAATGTTAAAAGGCGTTGAAAAGAAAAAGGAAAAGGACGAAGTGGATGCCCTGGTGGACGTTCTAAAGAGAGACGGCTTCTTCTCAACAAAGGACCAAAAGATAGCAGAAGAACTGGCAGAGAGACTAAATACTGAACTGGAACTTGGAGAGGTAGCGGCTGTGAAAAGCTTTGACAAGACATTCTACTTCGTTACAAACCAAACATTAGCATCTGTGGGAGACCAGATCAGAAAAGTTCTGAAATCCGGTCCATTGACAGCTGAGGAGATAGCCACCAAACTAAAAAAGGATCCCACGCTAGTGAAGGCCGTGCTGGAGATACTTAGAGAGTCTGGGGAAGTGATAGAAAAAAGAAAAAATGTGTATTCCCTTGCGTGATACTATGAAAGGTTTGATCGTGCTGTATGGGGAGGAGGACCCTGAAAAGGTCCTGAAAGAAGCAATGCAGTTCGACTACGTGATCCTATTCCACGCAATAGATCAAGAGCTGTTCTCGGACATTCCTCAACTAAAATTCGCATCCATGCTGAGCAAAACAGAAGAGATGATAGACGAGCTGGAAGTTGAACTAAGAAAAAAGGGAATACTGGTAAAAGTTGAAAGCAAGTGGGGTCCGCTGGGAGAGGAAGTGAAGAACGCGATCAAGCTCTGGGAACCAGATAAAGTTCTAGCATTCAAGTCAGATTCGGACATAGGAAAGAAAGCCAGTGAGATCCTAGGGGGAATCAAGGGATTGTTACTTGTTTAATCCCAGTATCTTGCAGAAAGCACAAACCTCCTGGCTAGTGGGCTCCCCGCACACTTTGCATTCACCAAGTTCTTGGGTGGACACTGGATAATCAAAGCGTTCTATGCTCTTTATCATGGCTAACTTAAACCCCGGGTGCTCATTCTCTATCATTTCCACAATTGGTTTCCATTTTGCTGGTTGAGAATACCTGCACTTGTATCCCGGCAAATCATAGCCATGGGCAACTAAGTACATCGTGTTCTCCTTTTCCGTTCTCTCAAACAATGGTTTTATCCTCGTTAGAAGCTTCCCCTGGCCAGGGAGAATTGGTTTTTGCTTTGCAATCCAGTCCCAGTGCTGTGAGAGCCAATTCTTGAAGAAGTTCTCCACTTGGTCGTCCAGGTTGTGGCCAGTGGCTAGCTTGTTTGCTCCCAGCTCTCTAGGAATGCGATTCATCAGGTATCTCTTTATTATCCCGCACACGCTGCATGGGGGCCTGGATCCCTTCCTAAATTCCGGAAGAGACCTTCCCAGCTCCTTCTTCAAATCGTAAACATACAACTCCATTCCCAGATCCCTAGAAAACTTTTCCACAACCTTCCTGGCCTCCTGGGAAGATCCTGGAATTCCTAGATCTATGTGGAACATGAACACATCCACATCAAACTCTCTCTGGTACTGGGAAAAGAAGACTGCTAGAGCGAGAGAGTCCTTCCCTCCAGAAATGGCCAGAGCTATTTTATCTCCAGGTCTAGTGAGCTTTTTGGTGAAATCCCTGGTCTTCTCGTAGTACCACTGGACGTAATGCTCTGCACACAATCTCTTCTTGTAAACTGGTAGCTCTAGGATTGCCTCCTTACTACAAACAGAACATCGCATAGAATAAGTTTTGAGTGAGGGGGTTTATTATTCTAGCCCCTTTCCTTGTAGAAATGCACCACCTTGCCCGGCTTGAACTCTCTCTTCAGCGCCTCAAATGCCTCCCAGGTCTGTTCCTCACTGGAACAGGTGAAGACATCCAAGGCCAGGTAACCGTGTTCTGGCCAAGTGTGAATGGAGATGTGCGATTCCTCAAGGAGAACAAAACCAGTAACTCCATGAGGCTCGAATTGGTGATAGTGGGAACGAATAGGTGTCAGCTTAGCATCTTCAACAGCTTTCTCCAGAACTCTCCTAACAGAGGAGACGTTCTTTAGCAAATCGGGGTTCACATCATAGAACTCAGCCAAAATATGCCAACCTACTGTCATCTTTACCACCTTTTTCTTTTTTCCCTCCAAACCCCTACCGGGGATTGGTTACATCACCTCTCCTTTTGGCCTAGAGTTGACTAGGCCTTTTTAGGTAAATCTCAGCGCAATTTATTTTTTCAGGAAGGATTTTTAAAAGTTTCGGAAATGTTCCCCAGTGCTCGGAGGTTATCAAGAAAACTCAAAAATTACTAATCAAAAACTAAAACTATACGAAATTCTCCGTTATTTTGTGAAATGCAAGGTATTTTGGGGAAATCTTTATTAACAAGGAAGCTCTTAGTTAAATTGATGTTGTTGTTCACAACCCTGGATCTATTGATAAGCGCGCTTAGTTTCATACTTGGTAGCATATTCGTGATATCAGGAGTGTATAACGATGATGATCTTCTGGCAAGTGTGGGTGGGATATACCTCCTCACGATGGCCCCGCATTTGATAGCAGCATTTGGCCTTAGAACGGAGTTCATGTGGTTCCAGGTCTTTACTAGGTTGCTAGCATTCATCCTAGGTCTGTACATCGCTGGGAATATCATCTGGCTCATCGGGGAGAGAAGAGCCTTACTGGAGAGGATAAAGAACTTGAACGAACTAGAGAAATATGCAAAGGAATGCTACCTCAAGGGTTACATATCAGAGGATAGGTTAAAGGAAGTTCTATTTGAGCTGGGTCTTCAGAGAAAGGAATTAATGTTGCTGGCAAAAAGGAGGCCATTAAAGGAAGTTTGCCCGGTGATTATACGAAACTGGTTTGGGCTGAAGACCAGCTAGTTACTTCTTCTCTATCATATCGTCCAGTATCCTGACCACTAACAGGAATATTGCGATGTATATCGGGTAATAGAACGGGCTCCTAAGGCCCAGGTACTTCACTGATGGATAGGTGTACAATCCGTAGAACTCTCCGATTATTATCATGCCAAAAATGAAAATGGCTGCGAATGTCAACAGGTCCTCTATTCCCTCTGTAATGTGTTTCACGGTTTTCGCAAGACCTCCAAGCAATCCCATGGTTGTATTATGCTAGTGTCTAGTTATTAAAACTTGTGGTTTTTTCCTAGCTACTAGTGAAATTATTTTAAATGAGGGTGGAGATAAAGATTGCATGGCAATAATGAGCTTGGAAAACCTGAAAAGGAATATGAACGTAGGTTGGCTGTTGTTGATAGTGTTCTTGGTGTCCATGATGGTAATATTTTTGTTAACTAATCCGCAGATGCCACTCGGGGCTGCCATGTACGGAACAGCCCTTGTATTGCTGTTAATTGGGTTATCACTAGAGGGATAATTATGGGCATATACCTCATCTTTAGTATAGGACTATTGTGTGTTGGAAGTTTATTCGGTTTTTTGGGTTTTAGGAATAGATCACTGTTCCTGGCACTTGCCAGTATAACGGTAATTTCCTTTTCATTGCTTGGGATAGTGCATTCCATACAAGTAGGTATGCTGTTTATAGAGATACCCTTGATGCTCATAGCGTTCGGGTTTTCTTTGTACATGTTGTACTACGGGTGGTACATAGAGAAGGTGGTTGTGGATGCTACAAAGGACAAGATATCAAAACTGAGAAGGGAGATAACTCTAGTGGAGCAGGACTACATAGAAGGTAGGGTGAAGAAAGAAGAGATGATGGAAGAGATAAAGAAACTGCAGGATAGGATAGATGAGCTGGAAAAATTTTTGGATGAAAGGGGAAAGACCCCAAACTTCTTCAGATTCTTTACCAGGGAAAGTTGTTTAACAAGGGAACTAGAACGAAAATGATATAAATCACTCTTTGTAAAATAATCCCTGCGGAAACTGGGCGTGTAGCTCAGCCAGGATAGAGCGGGGGCCTTCTAAGCCTCAGGTCGGGGGTTCAAATCCCCCCACGCCCACCAGATTTTTATTTCTGGGTTTTATCTTCTAGAATATGATCCTCATGTCCTGGAACGTAAATGGGATCAGGGCTTGCTATAGAAATGGGTTTCTAGATTTCTTGAAGAAGTACAAACCATAATTCGACAGGGAAATCCACAAATACCTGGACGAGCTGAGGAAGAAAAAGCCTGTGGTCTCGACTGGTGACTTTAACGTTGCCCACAGGGAGATCGATCTAGCAAACCCAAAACAGAATGTTAAGAACGCCGGGTTCACTCCAGAGGAGAGAGCATGGATGGACGAATTCCTCTCAGACGGTTGGGTTGATACGTTCAGATTATTCATGAAAGAGGATGGATATTACACTTGGTGGACATACAGATTCAATGCTAGAGCTAAGAACATAGGATGGCGTATCGATTACTTTATAGTTTCAGAGGATCTAGCCCCCAGGGTGAAGAGAAGCTGGATCCTCTCAGAGGTCTATGGCTCGGATCACGCACCTATTGGCCTAGAACTGGAAGTATGATTGTCATAGTAATCTCTCATATTTCACTCTCCCATTGGCTTCAGAAGCTAACTTGAACCCCTTCTTCTCCAGTAGTTTCCTAACAGCAACATTACCCTTAAAAGTCTCTGCATATATCCTGAGTCTTCTATCTGGTTGTTTAAGTAAGGAATCTAATAGTCTAGACCCCAGCCCCTTTCTACGATAATTACTGTGTACACCTATCCCAAGCTCGACTGTATTCTTATCCTTGAAGACCAAGTTAGCAAATCCAACAACAGCATTTTTGCCCAAATCCCTAGCAATGACAACAATACCTGTCTCTAGCTCTTTCATTTTTAGAAGAGACGTTGCTAAGTCATTGCAATCCCTAATTGACATATTGCTTGTCTCTTTTAAGTTGTTACATAATCGGACCAAACTTGGAAAGTCTCTATAACTGGGGGTATCAATGATTATTGGGTCTACATGCGTTCTATAATAGTAATGGATCAAATACTTTAGAGTCTCATTTACAAACTTACAAAAGTCCTCATCAATTATGCCTACTTTTCCTGTTTTTAATAAAGCATGGTATGGACAAACTCCACCACATATACCCAATGCTGGACAAGACAAACATTTCTCATAATTAATAGTGGCAATATTCCGTATCTTCTCTAGTGATTTCTTATAATCCGAGATATTAGAGAAAACAAAGCCTGGTGTACCTTCAGCAACAAATGCTTGGCATCCTCCGATATTTCCATCAGGACCAAAATCTATTGCTTGAAATGCAATCCAAGGACAATCAAAAAACTTGAACCTTTCTTCTAGAAAGGCCTTTAATCTTCTAAAACTTCTATCTTCATACATGCCCAATTGTATGGCTCGTACCATCGCTTTATACAAAAAGTAGGCAGTAGTCTTAGGATCTGGAGATAACCTGTCATTATAACCTGTCCTAAGCATGATATTAAATCCAAATCCTTTCACGCCCAGAGAATGGAAAAAATCAACAATATCTGGCAACCTATAAACGTTATGTGTGTGTATGGTGGCAGATATGTTAACATTAACGCCCTGGGCCTTAAGTATCGCTATGCCCCGAAGAGCATCGTAAAAAGCCTTCTCTCCTTTAGGATATATCCTATGGGTATTATCAAAGAATCCGCCATCCAGAGATACAGATACTTGGGTATTTGTCTCATAAACTTTTTCTGCAAACTCTCTATCAACAAGCGTGCCATTTGTTATTATTTGCTTTTTTATGGTATTATCAAGATTCTCTAAGAAATAGTAAAGAACGTCCTTGTTTGTAAGGGGGTCCCCCCCATAGAAAACAACTTTTTCAGGTTTAATGGTATTTAAGGTAGTTAATACTCTCTGTGCTGTCTCCATATCCATAGATTTTCTTCTCGCAATTGGTTCAATATAACAATACTCACAAGCCAAATTGCAATTGCCGGTTAAAACAACATAAGATATGTATGGTCTGAAGTTCCTATTTCTGATTTTGTGTACTCTATGACTATCTGAATCGGACAAATGTAGTACCCTAGAAACCTCTACCTCAAAATTTGACTTTATTCTCTCAAATTCATCTAAAGTAAAATATACCTTCTTCAACGTCAAGTTGTCTATTACTGCTACATATCCTGCTCCAGGATTATAAAGGACATACAATCGCTTACTCATCATTCATCAACACAAAATTCAGTCGTCACTAACACAGACACAGTCACAGTCGCAGTATGATCCACCGCCGCAGTCACAATCCCCACTACAATCCCCATAATCACAATCGCTACACACATCACAATCCAAACCTACAAAAACTTTTGTCCATGTCTCAGGTTTTGACACATACATATGAAACATCCCCACGATATTATTTACCTTTTGGACTTTAAATAACTTTCTCATGATTAGACAATCCTATTAAGGATATACTAAAAAGCGCTGGATCCACTTCGGGCTAGCAGTTCGATTCAGACAAGACTAGCGAAAACAAAATCTTTAAAAACTGGTTTTTCGTTATTTACAAACATGGGACTGGGAAACTTTGGTCAGAAGCTGGTTGCGTCTGCTAAGCTTTCTAGCATGGAGAAATATGGCTGGGCATACATGGAAGACTATCTGATTGTGAGAGAGAACCTGGCAGGAGAAGTGCAAATAGAAGAACTGGGAGACGGCAGAATTAGAGTGACATACAACGGCAGAACCTTTGAAGTCAAGATTAGAGACTGGGCAGGGAAGTCAATGGAGAAAGCTGGAAAGCCAAAGATAATATCTGGAGAAAGACAGGGTTGGGTTTCCATCTGGGACGTGAACCGCCACTAAACCTTTATTCTGACTGGTTCTCCTGTTAGTGCATTCACACATACCCTACTCTCTTTACCCTTTGAAACAAGCTTGAAAACATACACCGGCATGTATATGGTTTCCACGGACTCTACCTTGGTCTCTCCGAATATCTCAGGAACATCGCTAACATACTCTAAGCCAACATTCGGTCTCTTTATCCTAGCTCTATCCAATTCCTGCATTACCAAATAGGTCTCCAAACCTGTAAATGGCAGTGTATCAATTCTAGTAGGCAGATCAAATTTCTTTGCCAAGTAGTACTCCTTGCCACGCGAAGTTTTTTCATATTTCACTACTCCTCTCTCAACCAGCTCTTCAGCTTTCATTCTTGCGGTGGTGTCTGTAACACCAATAGCTGCTGCCAACGCTCTGGCGGATGCCTTCTTCCCTTTCATGAGAGCGATTATCACTCCCCTCTGACTTCTATCCAGTTTTGCAAATAAAGACAATCCCCTGGTCCTAGAAAGCTTACCCCTATCTAGGTAAAGCAACTCCCCAGTGATGCCATCCACGTAACAAACACTTTTCTTGTAGCCTCCCTTCTCAAACAGCTTGTAGTTCACCTTGTAAACTGGCCAGTACTCCAAACTGTACCCTGCAATCATCTCCTCCGACCCAAACAATCCAAGAAACTTCTTCTTCCTCAACTTCTCCACGATCTCGTACGCCTGCCTCTCCGTGAGCAAGGGCTTGAAAGCTCTTATGCTGGTTACTTCTTCCTTGGTCTCCTTGGGAACTAGGTCTTCCTCCAAAACCTCCTCCACCTTCTCTTCCTTCTCCAAAGCTAGATAACCATCCTCAGAGACGTATCCTTCGTCCAAAAGCCTTGAGATGACATCTGAGGGATCTATCTTTGTCTTGTACCTCTTGTTTATGGTTTTAACTATCTCCTTCAAAGTACTCTCATGAATCCTCTTCCTATCTGCAATGTGCTTCTTTATCATTTTGAGCAAGGCCTCAAACACTTGCTCCTGGTCCATTGGCGTCTCCATGTCCACGCTACGGGATTCCCTTCCCTCGTGTTGTGAGAATCTAGGTCTAACTTTGAGCACGAATGCTCTACTTGTGTGATCACTCCTATCTCCAACAATACAGTGACCAATTGGCAAAGTCTTTATGAACCTAGGATTTTTGTACTCCGAGGGGATCATGGTGGGCATTCTCTTCATAACTGCCTTTATGTCATCATCAAAAACAAGTTTATGGCAAAGGAGAATATCCAACTGGGAGAGAACATGAGTGTCTATTGCTCCCGGTTGCTGGGTTGCAAAGACAAGGCTACATCCTGGCCTTCTTCCTTGTTTCACATATTCAGTCAACGGATCAGTGGCGGGCGTCTTTTTCCCACCACTGGGAATGAGAGTGTGAGCCTCATCTATGAAAAGCCACACTGGAGGTATGTTTGCCTCCAACTCATCTATATCTGCAAACTTTTTCATACTGGTTTGCCTGGCGGCCAACTTTCTAGCCTGGAGTATTTTCCTAGCCAATATCCCAATAACCAGGCTGGTAACATTCTCCTCTAAAAATGAAACATCTATAACTGAAATTTCTCCTTCTCTAGCAAGCTCTATCAGACTGGTTCCCTCTTCGGTGAATATTCCCCAACCCTTTGCCGCCTCAAACCTAGATATCAAGGCTCTCCTGGAATCTGCCTTAAATCCTTTTTTGGCAGAGGCCAATTCTTTATCTTTTTCTAGGCAGTGTATCAAATCGTCTAAGCTATAGGTCTCCGGTTTTGGTTTCACTTTCTTGCCATCTACAGTCTCGTAACCTTCTTTGACCTTGTGTATAACCTTTTCTAGAAGAAGGCCTGTGGGTGAGAACCTATCTATGTCAAATGTCAAGCACCAATCATCCACAGTCAAATCTGCTGGCCTCAAAGCGAAGGTTTTGTCATAAGTGCCCTTTGGGAGCTGTTTCCTCACGCCATGAGGAACAAAAACAGTTACGTGATCCACTCCCTTGGGCATTAAACCCATGCGAATTAGCTCATCAACTTCTTTCTCATCCTGGTTCGGATACTTCATTGACCAGTAAATCCCTATCGGATCAATGATTATGCTGGCCACGTTTGGATTCTTGAAAACTAGCTCTTCAGCGATAACCCCCAAGGAGTAACTTTTTCCAGAACCTCTGGCCCCTACAATGAATATGACGTGCGGGGCGATGGCATCCAAGTAAACTGGTTTCCCGTAACCTTCCTCCTCTGACAGTATCCCAAGGAGCAAAGCTCCTTCCTGACCGTACTTCTCGTGAATGCTCTTGGAACGGCCAATGAATATCGCTGTCTCTGCCTCATCGGACAGGGCCTCTAACTTCGTATTTGGTTGTGGTTTAAACTCCATGCTAGTGTTTTGGTAAATGTGAAATAAAATAGTAACACAAACCTAGCAAAATAAAAATCCCCAGAAAGTAATTCTAGTGATGCCAGTAAAGGTCAAGAGATTCAGTGCCAGGAGAATGGCCAGGATAAAGGACCTGGTGGAGACGATACCGAAGGAGCTAGTAAGGGAAAAATTGAGGTATGATGTTCTAAACGAACTTGCCAGGAGGCACGGGATTGACTACGAGACCCTCAAAAGGGACTTGTACATCCTAGCGTATGCTTTCTTTCCCAAAAAAGTAGGGACATCAGAAAAACAGGTCCCGATTGTGGAGGTGCCCAAAAACCTCAGAGCAGATGTGAAAACATTAAGGGAATTTGCTAGGAAGGGGAGTATTGATCCAGAGAAGGCAAGAAAGGCTGCCCAGGCGTTCCTGGAACATGCTCCCTGGGTTGACGTGGAAAGAATAACAAGGGAGCACGGGATAAAGGATGAGGAGATAATTCAAAGGGCAAGGGAGATTAGCAAGTGGTTGGAAAGGGTGTACACTACCAGAATGTACGGGTGGAAGGTTCATCCAGCAAAAGCTTATGCATTTGCTTGGAACCTGATGGGAAGGAAGATACACCAAGAACTAGAAAACGCCAGGGAGCTAGTTGAGAAGCTCTACCCAATTGCAGGGAAAATAGCTGGTGGGAAAAAACTAACAAAAAGAGAAAAAGAGTTCTTGAGAAAACTAAAAATAACTGAGACAGAGGTGTTAGCGCATATAAACCCAGAGGAGAGTTTAACAGAAAACCTAAAGAGCATGTACCTAAGAGTTCTTGATCACAACGTGAATTACGCAAAGGCCATGCACTGGTATGAAAACGCAAAGGCCATGCACATAAACTTGTACAGGGAAGTAAGGGATAAATTAGATCAGTTAGGCAGGGCACCGCCTGCTCCTCCAGGAAGCATAAGGAGCTCAAGGGTCTTCAAGCTAGGAGACAAAATTGAGAATGCATACAAGAACATCGCCAGGTGGCCACATTCACCAAAAGTCAAACCTAGGGATTTTCCAAGGTACTTCAAAGAGCTCGTCAGGGAGGTATATGAATCTCACTACAATCCAAGAACATATTCATTTGAAAATCTCCCGCCTGGCTTTGAAGGGGAGGTGACAAAGAGATTAGCAATAATTGGGCATTATATACACCAGGGAAACAAGGTGTACTCGCGGGTAAAGGAAGCAGAGAGGAATAATCCCATCCTGGCGTGGATCGTGAAGAGGAATAGGAAGAGGTGATGGGACATAATCGTTGGTGTGGATCCTGGCACAACCGTGGGGCTAGCTGTTCTTGATTTCAATGGAAAGATTCTCCTTTTGAAGAGCAAAAAAGGGATGGGAATCGACAAGGTAATCCTAGAAATAGAGAGAATTGGAAAACCAATAGTTATTGCAACAGATAAATCAGACCCTCCTGAGATGGTGCGAAAGCTAGCTGCGAACTTTGGTGCAATACTGTTCTCACCAGAAGAGGACCTAAGTGTAGAATTCAAAAAGGAGATCGCCAGGGAATACAGGATCAAAGATGACCACCAAAGGGATGCCCTGGCTTCTGCGATGTACGCCTACAAAAAGTTGAAACCCAAAATAGAGAAAGTCAGGGCAGAACTGAAAGAAAGGGAAAATGAGATTATAGCGAGAGTTATCAAAGGGGAGGCCATTGCCAGGGCTCTGGAAATGGAAGAAAAGGAAAAGAGAAAGAGCGTGGAGGAAGAATTGAAGGCACTAAAAAAAGAGGTTGAAAAGAGCAAGAGACTGATAAGAGAACTAAAAAAGAGGTTGAAGCAGAAGCCCAGGGTCATACTAATAAAAGAGCTAGAGCAGTCCAAGGCGAAGACACTTGCACTGGAAAAAGAAATAAAGGCACTGGAAAGGGAAAAGAAAAAACTTGAAGAGGAACTGGACAAATTGGGAAGATTGCTAAAAGAAGCCGTTACCGGCGATATAGATATTTTCTACAAGGAGGTACCCAGTGATTACATAGTTCTTGCCAAAGTGGGCGAGGTATTCTTTGCTAGGGAAAGATCTAAGCACTCGGAAATTGGAGAGGAAGAACTGGAGCGGTTGATAGAAGAATATAGAAAGAAGAAAGTTAAATCAAGTAATTAACTATAACGACCAGTAGAATGAAGCCCACTGCAAATATCACTACTGTCTCTGGTTTTACCTCTATGCCTCCTCCAGAGACATCAAAATACCTCATCAATCCTGCAGATGAAACAGGTCCTTGAACCTTTTCTTTTGCCATTCAATCACCCCAATCTAATTTTGCCCTTCTTCCTTTTTAATACTACAAAGTACGCAACCACCGCAATAATAACAATGAACAAGAATCCAACAAATAACAGCAACCCCACGGCAACTAGCAACCAGAACGTTGGGATATTGGATATGTCCAGGGAGAATGATGGCCCGCTACCTTTAATCCCCAGGTAGTAAGTGCCATTCTTGTTAAAAACTTTCAGATAGTTTGTCCCAGGAACTAGTGTTATGCTTCCAGATTTTGGAACGTAGTCCGGTTCGCATGCGTTCTCATTGCAGATTTCCACTTTAACGGGATATCCCTTTGCATTCAGATAAGCTTGTATGTACTCTGCTTTCAGAGTTACTTCAGAATCAGAGGTATACTCGATTATCTCAGAACTGCCATTCTCTACCTTTTTGGAAGCAACTTCATCCAGCAGTCCCGCACCAGGACCAATATCCTTGATTAAGTGGCAGTTGACACACATGTAACCTGGTTCTACAGATGCGTTATCATCGCACTCTTCTGACCCTGCAACTATTCCATCACCACATATGGGTTGCATGGACTTACAATCGCTAGAACACTTGAACCCCAAAGGAACGTTGTTGCCATCACACAGCTCTCCTTCTACAACCATCCCATCGCCACATATAGGGACTAAGGATTTACAATCACTGGAACATTCATACCCTGGTTTCACACTTGAACCGTCGCAGACCTCACCATCAACTACTTTCCCATCGCCACACACCGGTTCTAGCTTGCAGTCCTCGGTGCACTTGAATCCATATGGTACACCATCATTCCCATCACATTCCTCATTTTGCCCTAGCATATTTGGGGTCTGCTTGATGCCATCCCCACAGTATGCTGGAGCTGGTAGGTACTTGCCATCTTCAACATCGTACACGTGATCCAACGGAAGCGAGTAGGATACTGTCTCATTTGCATCATATATCTTGATGTCAGATATTTTCCATAAGTATTCCCTGTTGTTCTCTATGTCCGCACCCATTATAACCAGGGTCAGATTGTCCCTCATACACTCTCCCGCATCTATTTTCATAACAACTGTGTGCCACTTCTCCTGCTCTATTGGCTCGGAATCGTACTTGTTCACAGCCCCGGCGTCGCCAAGTGCCTTCCCGTCAAACAGCCAACCCTTGTACGTTGTTTCAGACATGCAGTAAATGTACTTGTCCAATGGGCCTATGTAGTTACATTCCACGTGAATGTGGCACATCTCACCATTCAACGGGAACCAGGAAAATGAATCTGGATTAAACCCTGGGTTCTCCAAGCTGGTGCCATTGTTTCCAAAGTACAAGAAGGAGAAAATGTTCGGCCCATCGTTTGCGGGTTCCTCTCCTGCTGCATTCCCTGCATTCCCCAAATCAAGATCAATGTTTGGAGCATAGACCCAAACCTTGAAGGATATGTAAAACTCGTCCGCAGGTGGGTGTGGGATAACCTTCCATATCCTCCAAATGCCCGTGAACTCGTCAGAGGTTTTCACTTCTAGGTATAAGCCTTGGTCAGGATCATATTTAAGCTGCCTATCAACATAGCCATCTCCATTGGCGAAGTGGACTGTCTTGAATTGCCAGTCAGTACCCAAGTACTGGGAGTAGTTCAACCCATAAGCCAACACACCTAAGAACAACAGCGAGAGTATAGCATATCCCCTGACACTCATTTTTATCACTGGGTTTAGTTTGTAAAACTAGGGGTTTTTATTATTTGTCCCTCACTAGAAGAGACCAACTTTCCTATTGATTATTTCCTCTGTGAGTGAATCCACATTCTCCAGCATTGCATCCGCCAGATATTTTAACTCAGATTCTAGGTTAGACAGTTTCATTCCCTCTTCAGGAACTACCCTTAAATTTGCCACCAGGGGCTGGTCTATTGGTTTTCCTATTTGGGAAAGAAGGACAGTCTCGACAAATTTTATTCCAGAGATCTCTTCCACGGCTCTTCTGGAAATTTCACTCGCCAAAACATTGTACAACTTTCCCACATGATTTACTGGGTTCTTCCCAGCTGTGGCTTCCATACTCATAAACCGGTATGGTGTTATCAGGCCATTTGCTCTGTTTCCCCTTCCGACCTGCCCATCATCTCCGGCCTCTGCCGACAACCCGGTGACCGTCAGATACACCTCTCCTTTTTCTGGGTCGTCTGCAGTGTTCACAAAAAACTCTGCATTTACTCCCAACCTTCCAGCCAGCCTTCCTAAATCATTAATAACCTTTTCTTTGTATTCCAAATAGTGATCCAAATCTGGAACGTACTTGGAAACAAATGCAACTGCCACAGTAACCTTATATTCCTCTCCAGCTCTCACCCCCATAACCTTTACATCCTCCCCCACCCAGGGATTTCTGGAGTGGTACTCTTCCGAATTCAAGAACCTCTCAACCTCTAGAACCAATTTCTCCAGTCCATTCAGCGGATAAAATCCAACCCCAAAGCTCGTGTCATTTGCAAGTGGTTTTGTGCTAGTTCTGGAAAACAAGGATGTCAAATCCACTGATCCCGGTCTTATGTGGACATCCAGGTCCACGTCTATCTCTGGATCCAAATTTCTAAAGTTCCTAGAAAGGTAATCGTAAGCTGCCTTCCTGGCTATCTCATCCACAGGGACAGTCTTGTCCCCTGCTATCTTGGTCGCCCTCCCAGCCGGGATAATCTTTATCGGGGAAATGACCTCTCCCCCTCCAAGCTCTGGCTTGGCCTCTCCACCCACCAGCAAGCCCTTATCAACGTTGTGGTGGAGGATGGTGCCAAAATTATCCAGGTAGTATTTGCTTAGCGCTATGCTTATCTCCTCAGCAATCCCATCACAGATTGAATCCGGATGCCCCAGCCCCTTTCTCTCCACAATCTCCACTCTGGGCCTGTAAGGCACCAACCTCTCAACAACTATGTTTCTTCCAGCCATGCTAGGATAACACAAAACAATTTTATATAATGCACTCGTTATTGGTGTTGGTGGTGACAATGATCGGTCTAATAATAGCAGGTATAATTATTCTAGTTGTGATCATTTGTGTAGCATGGGTGATCAGCCTATACAACAAACTAGTGTCACTGAACAATGCAATAGAAAACACGTTCCACCAGATACAGGTAGCAATGAAGAAAAGACTGGACATGATAGGGCAATTGGTAGACACCACAAAGAGCTATCTGAAGTATGAAAAAAGCATATTCACAGACGTCACCAAACTAAGAACCACGCCTTTAATGACCCCTGAAGATATAAAGAAAGCAAATGACATGGCCACTGCAATCCTGGGAAGAATATTCGCAGTGATGGAAAACTATCCAAAAGTCCAGGGTATTGAGGCTGTGAAGCAGTTGCAAACTAGCATACAAGAAGTGGAGGCAGAGATTGCAAGATTGAGATACCTGTACAACGACCAGGTGCAAAGTTTCAATGTAACAATCCAGGTATTCCCGAACAACATAATCGCCGGAATGCTAGGATTCACAAAGAAGCCATATCTAGAGTTTGGCGAGGAAGTGAAGAAGAGGCCAGACACTGCAGTGTATTAACTCCTACCCTTGGCTTTCAGGGGAAAGAGTTTAAAATAGGGTTGGATTAACTTTACTGTGAACGCAAGGAATGCCCTGGCAATACTGATGCTTGTATTTCTGATAGTGGCAGTTTCTAGCTTAGTGGCAACTATATTTGCATTGCCATTCCTGATCTTTCTCGTTATTTTCGTTCTCGCATTTGCGAGACCATCAAAGTACGACTTGAACAGATTGAGGGCCGGGCTAGGTTTAAACGAAAATCAGGCAGTGGCCTTGATAGTTGTGATACCCGTGATCACCTATCTGGTGCTATCCAGTCTTGGCATTGCACTGATGCTACCAGGCGAGAGAATAATCAACCCATATGTGATATACGTCAGCTATGCTGGTAACAACACACTGACCATCGAGGAAACACTTGAATACCGGCTAAGTGGGGAAGAACTGGCAACGGAGATAGGAAGGTACCTGGACTCCAGTGTGCAAGACTTGAAAATAACTTGCCCCATTGGCATGAATCCCTTCCACTATTCATTCTGGAAAGATGGGGAGAGGATAAAAGCAGGATGTAGGAATCTTGAGGGGCATATGGGTCCTGGCCAGTATGAACTCAGGATAAAATACCGTGTAACCCCTGAATTCGTATGTGACGATGAGAAGTGTTTGACAGAGTTGGACATGGGGTATCTAGAGCTTGACGCTGCCAATGTGCAGGTACATTCAAACAGATTAGAGTCCTGGTTAGCCCAGCCCCCCTACATAAAAGCCGAGAGGGATTTCAAACTTTACGTGCTTGCCCCCAGTTATCTAGTATCTGGCCTAAAAGTTGAAAGGGTTGTAGTCCCAAAAAACCTGGCCAACTTGATTGAAAATCACATATTCCTTACCGGTTTGGGTATCGTGGGGGCGAGTGTTCTAATGGTATTGGTCATATACCTGCTACTAGGAAAGGAGATCAGCTTCAGGGACATACCTAGATTCTTGCCCAGAATACCCAAGAAAAGAAAACCATACGAGGTAAATCTCTTATTCTACGGTGATCCTGACAAGGTGGAGGACGGTGCCATAATTGCAACCATACTGGATTTGGCCAGGAGGGGATACTTGAAACTGGAAGAAGAAAGGATAGTATTCACAAACAAATCTCCAAACAAACTAGACGAATACGAGGGCAAGGTTTACTGGACGCTAAGAAAACTTGCAGAGGAGACCGGTTCCAGAAAAGTTCTGAACATGGAGAAATTCAGAAGAAAAATACAAAAGACGGGGGACATAACCTGGCTCACGTTCATAAAAGATATATTGGAAGAATTGTACATAGTTGAGAGAATCCCAAGGGCCTACGACAAGACAGGTAGATACTTGGCTATCGCGGTTTTTGTTTTCTTGGGCGCCATCGGCGTGTGGTTTGGAACTAACGTAGAGTACATAAACCATCTGTGGCTGGGTTACACACTTATAGCCAGTGGAGTTGCAGGGATACTGGCAATCCTCACCTTCGATGTTTATGCACTGGGTAGGTACCTACCAGAGTACGCCAGGGAAAGATGCGAGTGGAGCTCCTTCAGGAGAGTCCTAAATGAGTATGCCCTGATAAGGGAACACGCCAGAACACCAGAAGAACTGGAGGAATGGCTCATATATGCAAACGCTCTAGGTATGCCCAGTAATGTCGAGAAGGTTGTGGAAGATTCCAAGGCAAAACTGCCCAACATCACCCCCGACTACCAGCTTCTCGCGCCTTCTTTCCTAATAGAGATAATAAAGGCGAGGATTGAGGAGTTAAAATCAGGAAGGCATTAACCTAGCCTCTCTAGCTCCTCCCTGACCAGCTTGGCAATTAACTTCCCGTCTATCTTGCCCCTCAACTTCTTCATAACCTCTCCCATTGCCACCGCGAACGGATTTCTCTTCTCTTTTATGTCAGGTATTCCTTTGATCACATCGCTAACTATCTGCCTAGCCTCTTCTGGACTCATTCCCTTGAACTTCTCCAAAACATCAATATCCCCACTCCTCGCAAGTTCTGATATCGCATCTGGAATTGCCTCCTTGGGGATTTTTGCCTTAAACAACGCAATCCAGTGCTCGTCTGCTAGCCTGTCCACTGGAACGCCCTCCCTCGCCAAAGCCCTCCTGGTGTTCACCAAAGTTGAAGCCACCAGTTTGGGATCTGCATCGGTGTCCTTTACAATCCTATCAAACAGAACGAACTCTCCACTATTGACCAACCCCTGAACTAAATCTTCAGGGATGCCCGTCCCCCTCAACCTTTCCTCTGTTTCCTCTGGAAGCTCGGGTACTCCAATCTTCTCCCACATCTCTTGCGGGATCAGGAACGGCAGCACATCTGTCTCTGGATACATTCTAGCTGCTCCTGGCATGGGCCTCATATAACTTGTGTTTCCATCTGGAAGGGCCTTTCTAACCTCCTCCGGAACACCATCAAACAACACATTTATCCTTTCCACAGCAAACCTCAATGCAAGCTTGGCCTTGCTTTCATCTGATGCCACAATAACAAAAGCATCTGAATCTGAAATCCCCAACCTGGATCTAATTCCTGCCAACTCCTCCTGGGATATGGGGTACTTGGCCAGGTCTTCATCAGAGTGTATTACCCCGCCAACTCCTGCCTTCTTAGCATAGTCCGAAACCTCAGTGCCCACTCTCCTACCTGGCTGAACCTCAATACCCAGAATGCCCTTAAATCCTGGGAGCTTAATCCCTAGGACTGCTTTTGCTTTCTTTAGGAACCTACACTTTGAATTTGAGAATATGTCTGTTAAAACCACGGGTTCTGGATTTACCTTGTGGAGCCCTCTACTCTCCAGTTCCTTCTTGACCTCCAAGAGCTTCTCCTGCCTCATCACTTCCCTTCTTATCAGCTCTGGGATCAAATCCAAGTCCTGGGCACCCTTTATCTCTACCCTGGCCCCTCCTGGGACTGAAAGATTGATATCCTGCCTTATGGTTCCCAGTCCCCTTTTAACCCTACCAGTGGCCCTCAGAAGCTTCCCAATCCTAAAAGCTATGTCTCTGGCCTGCTCAGGAGTAACGCCCTCTATGACTCCTGTGGAGAGCTCAACCAATGGAATGCCCAACCTATCCAGCCTGTACACAACCCTATCTCCCCTCTTCTCAACTATGAACGCAGATTCCTCCTCCAAGTATATGGTGGGAATCGTTATTCTCTTATCAAAAAGCTCAAACCACCCATCCCTGGCTATGAGCATGGTTCTCTGAAATCCAGTTGTGTTAGAACCATCTATCACTATCTTCCTCATTGGATGGACTTCATCCACAGGCTTTGCGTTGAATATCTTAGCTATCTGCAAGGCAATTTCCAACGCTTCCCTGTTCACGTCATGTGGGGGCTCCTCGTCCAACTCAACCAGGCAACTAGAATTCCTGGGGGCATGATACTCATAGAACCTTCCAGAAAAGTACTCCGACAGTGCAGCTCTGTCTAGCCCTCCCATCTCACTGGCCACTGGCCTAAGCCTTCTAGTAACCACAACCTCCGGTCCACTGGCCTCCTCACTGGGACAAGAACAGAACAACTTGTGAGTGTCCAACCTCTGGTGTATTTCAAACCCTATCCTGAAATCCATATACTCACCTAGAATAATTACACTACTCAATTTAAAATTAGTAACATCTAGTCGATATCCAGCGCCTTCATCAAATCATCCACAAGGGCGTACAACTCCTCTAGGCTCCCTGTGTCGTTGTTTATGAAATACTGGGCCATCTCAAATACTTCTCCCATCTTCTTCAAGTTAAAATCCCTTCTATCTCTCTCTATGAACTCCTCAAATGTGGGGCAGCATTCTTCCCTGGCCCTCACCCTCTCATACCTTATCTCAGGAGGAGCGGTGACTAGCACAAGGATAAATCTTCCATCCCTCTTACGTATATATTCTACTTCCTCGGGGCTTCTAAAATTTGGAATCACAATCCTCTTTGGTTTTTCCTTTGCTATTTTTTCCCATAATCTCCTTGCTAAAACGTCCATCCCACCTTCCTTCCTCAATTCATCCCCCAAACTACTCAAATTCATTTTATTGGGCTCTATGCCTCTTTTCATGGCTTCCTCAATTAAAATGTCCGTGAAGGAGAACTTCTTGAATCCATACCTCTTAACAAGATAATCAGCAACCGTATCCTTTCCTGCCCCTGCAGGGCCGCATATGCCAATCGTGAGCATTGTTTCAGCCATGTGTTTAATTATGGTGCGATTTTTTAAAAGCTTAACTGAACTGTACGTCTCAACAAAGTATTCTATCTGGGTACCCGTGTCCAAGGGTTACTACATGCCAGAGAGCCAGCTTTATCTGGCCTAGCAGGGGAATGTCAAATATGGCCTTCCCTATAACTGCGTTCTCTGGAACAGGAGTGGAGATGCACCCTGGCCAGTTTTTATCCCTAGGTAGCTGGCAGATATCTGTTATGTTATCAGATAACTCCATACATCTCAAGTACTGCCCTTCCTTTACCCACTGGGCACAATCTATCTTGGCGGCATCTGGTATGGGATTTGCATCACCCTTGGTTATGAAGTAATGCTTTCCATCGGATGTCATAACCTTAGCTATTACCCTATGTATGATCTGGTTTCCATTTATTGGAGAGATGTAAACAATCACGTCCCCTTTCTTGGTAACATTCACCACCCGGGGACTTCCATCTGGGAATATTAACTGTCTAGTCTGCTCAAATCTATTGTTGGGAACTATCTTGAAGTACACGTCAGTGGTGTTCAAAACCACCAATGGCGCACGGATATCATCAAAGCTAGTCCCCTTCAGAACGATTATGTCCCCTACTTGATAAGTTCCTGCCATTGAACAACTCTGAACTATCACCGCTGGGGGATTTGCGCCAAGCAATGCAGGAAGCACAACATAGTATATCAACGCAGCGATTAAGAATCCAAATGCTATATCTACTAGTTCTCCCTTCCAACCTGAAAGACCATATTTCTCTTTTATCCTCGAAGCTAGATCAAATTTTGCTAAGAACAATTTTACTTTATCAAGCGTATTCTTGATCCCCATCATGCTCTCCTCCTACTCTGGCCTAGAGTGATTGCTGACGCCACTAAGTGGGATATCCTGAGACTCTCTGGGATGTTTCCAGTTTTTATGCTTATTTCTATTAGTTCCCTGGCATCCTTCTTGCTTATACCTGTTTTTTGGAAATACAGCTTTCCCCTGTTTCTGGGAATAGAATACAACCTACCTGCAGCCCGAATCCTCCTAAACTTCTCCTTTCCATTCGGTACTTTATTCAATGCTCTCTCTATCTTCTCCATATCTGGGACTTTCCTGAGAACAACAATTACAGGCAATCCGGTCTCCTCAGATAATTCCCTTATATCTACTGTGTTGAAACCTCCCAGCGTTACTCCCTTCAAGAACACGACTTTTAATGTGTCCTTAAACTTTGAACTGTTCACTAGCTCAACTAGCTTCCGGGTTGCCTCATCTCCATCCACAGATATTTTATCAAAGAGAAACCCCTCTATCAAGTCATTGCCCCTGACAACGCATCCTACCAGTACCGTGTTCTTGTCAGACTTCTTGAAGAAACCGTCATCAAAACCGATCTGCCTTATGAGCGGCTTCATTTTAGACAACTTCACTTCTTTTTCTTTCCCTTTTTCTCTTTCTCTTCAGTCATCTTCAACAGTCCCTTAAACTCTTCTTCAATCGTTTTAACGGTTTTGCTAAGTGCTGTCCACGGAGACCCTCTCTTGGTTCGGATGTACAATTTTGCGTTGCCTATCAATGGATGCTCCTTATCATATACAGCGAAATCCACATTTGGATCCTGGAGCAAAGCCCAGGCCACCAGTGCCGGAAAGCTGTGCTCCTCCCCTTCTATCTCAATTATGAGCTCCTTTTCCTTTTCCTCTACCACTTTCAGCTTCATAAAGTATCCCTCCTACCTTTCCGTATTCTATTGAGATTTTCCTCCTTTCCAAATTTCCACAGTTCTCGCAAACAAGCACTCCTTTCTTAAGTACAAGCGGGTGCCTGCACTGAGTGCAGAATGCCTTAACCACACCCAGGTCTGATGCCCTGGTTGTCAATGTAACTGTGAATTGTGTTATTTCTATTATCTTGACCTTAACTATGTCTCCTGTTCTGAACTCATCCCTCATGTTCTTCACAAACCCTCTCTTGACTTCGGAGATTGGTATCACGTGTGTAACTGGTCTAGGGACATAGTAAAACTGGTCTATCTTCCTGGGCAGGATATCTACTATTGCAAAGTTATCTGACACCTGTGCAATGGTACCGTAGGCGGTCATTCCCCTCTTGTAGAATAAGGGGATCCTGGTCTTCACCTTTACCCTCACTTCCCTCTTGTGCAAGTCCTTTTCTAACTCCCCAATGTTGGAAGAGTAAACATTACCACTATCTGAATATGTCCCAAATCCTGGGATAAATTCCTCCTCATATCCTATGAACTCTCCGGGTACTACTGGTTCCATACTATCACCAAAAGGAGCATAAGTTTATGCACATAGATAGTATTTAAATTTAGTGGAAGGATTAAAACTATTATGTTCGACATGATACTCCACCCGAAGACAGCTGAAAAAAAGCCTAGCGAGCTGCTCTTGTTTGCTCTGGCTCTTGGCATAGTGTCTAGTTGGTTAGCTATGGTTATAAGCAGGAACGGCGATGCTGGGCACCTAACTGTGGCGCTCATGTGTATAGGGGCGGCACCCTTAATAGTGCACTTGATCTGGCTGGAGGAGAGAAAGGAGGAACAATTAAAGGGTGCGTTTTTGGAGAGGCACTGGCCGCTTATACAAGCATATGGTGCATTCTTCGTGGGGACTGTGCTAGCAATCTCCATGGTCTACGTTTTGCTTCCAGATTCACTGTCCCAAACAGCGTTTGCATCACAAATTAACGAGTTGAAAGCGATAAGAACTCTTGCCATTCAAGGAAATGCAGTATCCGGAGGGTGCGACTTTCTCTGTATACTATCCAACAATCTCCAGGTCCTGTTGTTTGTGTTGATATTCTCCTTCATATATGGGGCGGGAGCCATATACGTTATAACCTGGAACGCCAGTATTGTGGGCGTGTTGATAGGGGTGACCACAGAAGAGCTTGCGAGAAATATGGGTGTGCATGAATCGATCGCTTACCTGTTATCCCTCCCCATATCATTTGTCCGATTGATACCTCACGGCATATTTGAGATAACTGGATATCTAATTGGCGGTCTGGCAGGAGGTATGCTCTCCGCAGCAATAATGCGGGGTCACCTAAAGGAGAAAAGAATACTCCTGGACATAGCTGGAATGATAACCTTAAGTGTCATTCTCATAATCATTGGTGCATTCATAGAAACACTGGGCTAAACAAGCTAGCACGTGTCATTGCAAAAACGAACAAAAAAGCTAGGAGATTCCCTAGATAGAGTGCAGGTATCGCTTTTTTCTCTTCTAGGCCTAGGATCAAAGCTCCCAACGTGCCAGTGTACAACCCACTACCTGGGAGAGGAATTGCCACAAACAACATTAAACCCCAAAAACCGTACTTGTCCACATATTTAGATACCTTTGCACGTATTGTCATCACCTTTCTCTGTACGAATTTGAGTTTCATGAATTTCTCAAGAATATACTCAAACCCCAGATAAACCAGTGGTACTATTGCCATGCTGACAATAAATGGAAGGACATAACCCTCAAACCAGCCCAACCCACGAAAGCTAGAATACAGCACTGCTCCCCTAACTTCAATCCCAGGAATGACTGCGAGCAAGAGTGGTATTAAGAACTCGGGGATGGACATAATCAGATCACTTCTTTGTTGTTTTGGATTTTGATTTTGTCTTTCTAACTGTTCTTGGTTTTACGCTTTTCTTTAGGAAGTGTTTCATGTGTTTCTCTGACTTTGATAGCATCTCCTTCTCTTCCCTCACAAACTCCTTGAACTGCTTTCTTAGATCTCTCTCAACTTCCCGATAATCCTTGCCAGTTATCCCTGCTATCCTCTCTGCCATTTTACTCAGCTCTACCGGGAAAAGAATCTTGCTGGATTTTCCTTCTGCCACCTTCTTCAATGCTTCAAGGTACAAGTATTGCAATGCTGGCTCATTGAGCTTTCCTGCTGCCTCTCTCACGGCATCTATTCGTATGGCATTCGCGAGTGCCTCTTGCTCTGCTGCCTTTTTGTATTCCTCCGCCGCCTTTTTCTTATGCATAGCATCCATAACTTCCTCTGGCAGTTTCACTTCCTTTATTTCAACCTTCTCAATTTGTACTCCCCAATCTTCTGCTAAATCCATCAGTCCCTTGGAAACTAGCTTGTTTATTTTATCAATATTAGAGATAACTTCTGATAGCGTCATCTTACCTATAACATCTCTCAAGTGGGCATACGTGGCGCTGACGGCAGCTTCTCTGTAATCCCTTACTTCCAAAACTGCCTTTTTTACATCCACGACCTTAAGATATATTATAGCATCAATCGTGAGCTCGATTTCGTCCTTGGTCACCACCTTTTGCTTGGGCACATCTATGGTCTGCACTCGTGTGTCTATGATCACTGCCTCATCAATGAACGGAATGAGAACTCTCCAACCTGGACCGTATATATCCAGAAACTTACCCATTCTAAATACAACGGCCCTTTCGTAATCCTTTATCTCTATGACAAAGGGAGGCATCTTCAGGTACAATAAACCTAAAAAGAACATAATTCCCAGAAGGAGAGCCAATTCCTCGATTATGTTGAGATAAAATAGAGTGAACAATGCCAAAATACCAAAAACAACTATCACAAGAAAAACAAATACATCCCGCTTATCATCCTTCTTTTTAGACTTCTTCTTGGGGAGCTTCATAGCTATCACATATTTAAATCCCGCCACCCTATATAAAACCTAGTGTTGTGTTATGGCGAAGAAGGTTAATACCCTGGTAATAACCGTTGATAGGGATGATGACCTAGGGAAGAAAACAAACCTAGCTGGACCCATAGTGGGGGAAAAAGCATGCATAAAGGCAGCTGAAACCCTAGCCATTGCTGACCCTGGAGAGTCGGATGCAAATGCAATGTTTGCTGCAATAAAAGCATATAGAGAACTAAAGGAATTGGGATAAAACGTGGAAATAGCCATAATAACCGGACATCCAAGCAGGGGGATAAAAGCAGATAGAGAGGTTGCAAGACAGTTGGAAGAGCTAAAAGAAAAATTTGGGTTTGAGGAGGTCGTACTGGTTAGTGATGGTGCAGACGACGAGCAATTGATACCCGTCATCCAGGGGATAACGCGGATTGCAAATATCCAGAGAGTGGTTATAAAGCAGTCACAAGCCATAGAGAGCTCATTTTACCTGCTGAAGGAAGTGCTGAAAGACCCCCATTTTGCTAGGATTATATTCGGTCTTCCTGGGATCGCACTGGTGATTTATGCTATTGTATATTTACTTGGAATCGAAAGGCTTTCTTTCAATGTGATAATAGGGCTCATAGGAGCTTACTTGATAATGAAAGGGTTTGGAATAGAGGACTCAATAATGAAGTGGTTATCCTCATTCAAGAAGACCACCAGCATTGAAAGAGCTAGCTTTCCCTTGTACATTTCCTCTCTGCTAGTCATTCTGTTGGCCATATGGTCAGGAATGGATGCATCCAATTACTTCTCAAGGCAATTGGCAGTACTCGGAGAATCAAATACGGTAATACCTGCTATTGCATTCATTAGCGGTGCACTGGGTCTGTTAACATTGGCAATACTACTATTTTTTGCCGGGAGAATCGTGGACATGTACCATAGAGGAGAAGTGCTCCAAATAAGGAGATACGCTAGGTCTTTAGTTACTACAATTGCAGCGTATTTAATTCTGGAGGTAGCGATAAAGTTCTTCATAGCCTGGACTTCCAGGTTAATCAGCGGTCCAACATTCCTAGACATCCTAATAATGGTCATTCTAGCCGTGCTAATAACCTTCCTTGGCTTCTCCCTGATTGCAGGTATTTACAAAAAACTAATCGTGAGACACATAAAGAAAGGTATGATCGTGAAAAGAGATGGGAAAGAGATTGGAAAGGTGGCCGGCGTAGATGGAAAGAAGGGAATCATACACATAACTACTGAAGAAAAGCGGATTAGCATCCCCATAACCAAAATTGAATTCCTAGGTCAGGGGGAAATAGAGATCCTCTAACTCATTCTTATAAATCCCTCCTACCTAGTTATAGACATGAGAGTTTCCCATTTACTAGCGGGGATTTTGATTCTGGCAACAGCCCTAGCGATAAACCCGTCAATAGTCACTAGACTAGAAGCGAACGTGTACATAACTGGCGAGTTGGAGGTAAATGGGGATATCCAGTACATAGATCTTAACCTCACAATACCTCAAAACACGACCAACCAGCTTTCTATTTGTAATGCTACTTTGATAGATGTGGATGGAGTTAAGATGGCCCACCTACACTTTGAAAATCCTTCTGGTACAATTAGATACAAAATAGTGTGCCAGGTAGAGACAAGTGAACAGATAACCACCAGCCTGCCAAGGAACTACGACACCGACGAGTACCACGAGTACACTCTGCCAAGTGAAGGAGTACCTAGTGACGACCCCCAGATAAAAGAATTGGCTGAAAGCATAGTGGCTGGCAGTGCATCTGATTTTGAAAGACTGGCTAGATTAACACAGTGGGTACACAACTACATAAATTACGATGAGTCAGTAACTGGTGATTATCTAGATACATACACAATACTGAGCAAAAGAAAGGGAGTGTGTGTTGAGTATGCCACTCTGTTTGTTACCCTCGCGAGAGCTTTAGGTTATCCGACTAGATTCGTTGGGGGAATAGCGTACGGTGACCAAGGTCCAACCGGCCACATGTGGGCGGAGGTGTATCTAGGGAAGTGGGTCCCATTTGATCCCACATGGAACCTGGGAGGAAGTCTAGACGCGACACATATTTCATTTTACAAAACAAGGTACAGAGCAATAGAATCGAAAATAAAATACGTAGGTACTGGAGGATATGTTAACTGGGAAACGACAACATCTGAAGAGGGGTTCAATTCAGGACTAGGAGATATCGTGATAGATTACATGGAAACTGGGGACTACCCTGTAGAATACAAAACTTACATGCCTGCGAAGAAAATCGGATTTTCCTCCTCGACGTTTGTGCTGTTGAACTTAACCACAGACAGATACCTTGTAGTGCCAATCACCATAACAGAATGCTCGGGATCAGAGGACATTGTGGACATACCCAATAAAACGGTCACAATTCCCTTGGAACCGAATGTGCCAAAACTAGTTTACTGGAAGGTGTACTCTAACAAATTGGATCCAAAATACATTTATACCTGTCCATTAACCATAAACTCCGCGTTTCTAGAAACTTCCAGCCTGGATCTGCAAATACTCTCCATGCTAGTCCCCTCATTTGAAGTTTCTGTATCAAATTCCAAGCCCATATTAGACGAAAATTTCTATGTTTATGTTGAATCCAAAGACTCTCTCAAATTTTATGCTGTCTACAATGATCAGCTCGAGGAAGGATACGGAACTGATGTCATACTTGGATTTACCGCGAACAAACTAGGAACATCCAACCTAGTTGTCACATCCAGCAAGGGGGGTGTGATAGAGATACCCATTTCAACCTCTGCACCTGAGGGACTTTCCATATCTAGGGTACTGTACCCCAAGGCCGTGATAGTGGGGCAAACTGAGACAATTCAGGTATTGCTTTCCAATCCATCCAAAACTGCTGTACCTGTCACGATATATCTCACCAATGATGGAAAAATCACTAAAAAGATATTGAAGTTGAGCGAGAACAAGATAGTATCCTTCAATGTGACATTCAACACCCCTGGATATCATCAACTTGTCATTGAGCTGGAGGGCGGAGGAGTGTATGACAGAAAGACTGCAATGATAAAGGTGGTGGAAAGGCCTGATATTGCTATAACAAAACAGCAAATTGTTGGTGATTTCATAATCCTAGATCTCAATGTTTCTGGTGATCCTGTTAACCCACAAATAACCATAGATGGAAAACCGTATACGTTCTCGGAGCATTTCAAGGCAAGATTGGACTCTGGAAAACACCTTATATCCATCATGTGGGAAGACGAACTTGGAAATACATACAAGAAAGAACTGAGTATAGATATTCAGTCATCCGAAATAAGTAACCTCAATATGTTTATGCTAATCTTTATTCTAATGTTGGCGGTTGCGTTGGTACTAGTAATAATAGCAATACTACTCATAGTAAAAACAAAACCAAAAGTGGCTCAGTAGTTACTCCTGGTCATCACCCTTCAGCCTGGGGCGATGTCATCATTGCCAGCTAGTTTTTGTTTTGGGTTAATATAAGAGTTACAGTAAAATTGTCCCACTAACTAATCACAACTCCAAAACTTTCTCCATCTTCTTTATCAATCTCTTTTTCTCTGGGCAGTCTACCAGTGCCTCTTTTATGACATCCAGTATTGTCCTAACAGGAATGATTTTCACCTTGCCCACCTTCTCTTTGGATAAAAAAACATCGTCCCTATTGGCTTCTGGAATGATAACCCTTTTTATACCTGCCTCTATAGCGGCCTCTATTTTTGGTGTCACTCCACCAACAGGTAAAACTTCGCCTCTAATGCTGAGAGATCCTGTCATAGCGATGTCCTGCCTAACTGGGATCCCCTCAAGTGCGGAGATGACTGAAGTGGCCACGCTAACCGAAGCGGAGTCCCCTTCCACACCCTCATACGTCTGTAGGAACTGTATATGAATGTCCTTACCAGCTAAACCCTAGCCCTTATATTTCTTTACTATTGCGGAAACATTCAACACCGCTTCCTTCGCTATCTCCCCCAATTTTCCAGTAGCAATTATCTTTCCTTCCTTTGACTGAGATGGGGAGATGTTTGCCTCTATTGGAAGCACAAGCCCACCATTACCAAGAACAGCCAATCCATTTACCCTTCCTATCCTCTTCCCCTTGGTAATCAATACCTCGTACTCTTTCCTTTCCTCTATGTACTTGTCAGCCACTTGCTCTTCTAGAGTTTTAGCTAACCCCCTGGCCTCCTCAACATCCTCTGGAAGTACATATTGGTGTCCCTTTGCATTTGCAATATCCCCTGCGGCTCTAACCAATCCACCCAGATCCCTAAGTTTCAAAGTTAGTCTATTCTTCCTTCCAGCCCTTCTCTTGGCCTCTAGAATTATGAGCTCTACAGCCTCCTTGGTAAAATGAGGTATCTTGCCATCCTTCACTACTTCTTGGGCAACGAACCTAACCAGCTTTCTTCGGTTCTCTGGCGTGTCGGGCATGGTATCGTTCAAATAGATCTCGTATCCGTATCCTCTAATCCTTGACCTCAATGCAGGATGCATCTTTTTTAAATCAATCTCGTTTCCAGCCGCCACCAGAATAAAGTCACAGGGGACAGGTTCCGTTCTTACCATGGCTCCGCTGCTCAATTCGCTTTGGCCAGTTATGGGGAATTTCTTCTCTTGCATGGCAGTCAGCAAGTCCTGCTGGGATTTGGGGCTCAAGGTTGCAATCTCATCTATGAACAGCACGCCCTTATGTGCTCTGTGTATCATACCTGGAACCACTCGCATGTGTGCTGGGGTTCCAAGGCCTGCGGACTGCAAGGGGTCGTGCTTAACATCTCCAAGCAACGCTCCTGCCTTTGCGCCAGTGGCATCTACAAAAGGAGCCATGGTCTTTCCGGAATTGTCTATAAGAAGCTTGGGTGCCATGCTCTTTTCTGGATTGGTGGCCCTCACCTGCGTGGAGAGGATAACTCCTATCCCCAATAGACCGGCCACAACCAGTGAAGCAGCAGCCATAGTTTCACTGACCCAGCCCATAGACAACATTATCCATGGAAGGGTCAACAGCACCAAAAGTATGAGTGTTGCTCCAAACCTAGAATTCGCAGTTTCTGAAAGTTCCTTCATCCTCTCTTGTTCCACTATCTTCCTTCCTTCTCCAGCTGGAACAGTTTTTATTTTAGGGGTATTTGGATCTATCGGATTTGGATAAACTAGTATATCCTCCAGCTCAGTTACAGGCAAAAGCTCTGCCATTGCCTGAGCCAGCATGGATTTTCCAGTTCCAGGCTCACCCAATAGGAAGACATTCCTTCTTTGCCTCGCTGCCTTCTTTACTATCTCCACAGCGTGATCCTGTCCAATTATCTGGTCTATCAATTTTTTGGGGACGGGTATTTCCTCGGTTGTTTTGAAATCCCAGTCAACCACATATCCATTTCCAGCGCTATTTTCGCCTCTAGTTGAAACCTCCTCCCTAGACCGCTTGACCTTTCTCTTGACCATCTTATCACCAAAACTAGAACCGCCAATTATTTATTGTATTCAGTATAATAAAATGCTTGTGTTGCTGGTTTATCTCTCAGGAGAAGGCAATGGATTTCTAGGTAGAGTAGAGATAGAGGAACTGGGGAAAGCGTATCACTGTCCAGTGAGAGCGAAGGAAAGACTAGCTCTAGTGGAGGATTGTGGAAAGGATTTCGTGTGGAGATTGGCGTATGCAAAACTTGCTGGAAAGATAATATCAGAAGGAAACCTGGGCGAAATAGAAGTATTGATGGCGGATCCCTATTTTAAAGAGGACCACACTGGCTTTGCAGTTAATGTTTGGAAGCTAAATACAGAAGTGGATAGCTCTGAGTTAAAGAAAAAATTTGGGGACTTGATTTCTGGGAAGCCGAATCTGAGCAACCCCAGGGAAATATTTGATCTATTTGTTAAGGAAAAACGCATTTGGATAACAAGAAGGATTTGGGAGAACGATCCGAAGGACTTTGCTGGGAGGCACCCTCAGAGGAAACCTGTTTTCCATCCAACAAGTCTAAAACCAAAGATCGCCAGGTGGCTGATCAATCTATCCGGGCTAAAACCTGGACAGAGCCTCTTAGACCCCTTCTGCGGTGTTGGAGGCATACTGGTTGAAGCCGGCCTGCTGGGGATAAAATCCACTGGAGTGGAATTGGATAAACGCTGGGCAGAGGGAGCGAGAAGGAACCTGGAATACTATGGAATAGAGAATGCTAGGATAATAAATGGGGATTTCTTCAAGTGGGAGAACGGCCAGTACGACGCCATTGTAACTGACTTGCCCTATGGAAGGAGCTCAAAGATGCGGGGGGAGATGCTAAACTTCTATGGGCAGGCATTTGAAAAATTTGCAGAACACTCAAACAAAGCAGTTATAATGGGTCCCATGGACTTAGAAGCGACTCTAAAAAGATGTGGATGGAATGTAAAAAGAAAACTCTCACTTCCAGTCCATAAGAGCCTGAAAAGGTGGGTTCACATCTGCCTGCGATAGATCTCCCAGTACTTTCTCACTTGCCTGCTGGTCACTTTCCATTTCCCAAAGTGCCTGTGGGACACCAACGCCCCAGAAAAGCTCTTAGGTATGTGCAACAATTCATGGATGATTGTCTTTTCCTTTTCCTCCCGAGGGAGCTTATCAAACCTTTCCGAGATAACCTCTATAACATAGCTGGGTTCCCAGTCAAAGGCCACCTGGAAAACCCTAGACAATCCCCATATTCTAGCTAGGGCTCTAGATTTGCTGCCCCTGCTCCTCACGAACCTGACTCTAGACAGATCTATGTGGTCCCATCCCAGCTTATCAACTATGTCCTTAGCTAGAATTGCCAGGTCTGGAGCTGGTTCAAATTTTATCTTGCTCATAAACTCACATCCGACAAGTGCCGATTCTAGGATTTGGTATCAGCAATATTTAATAAGGGGTACAATAAAAATTTGGCTGAGGTGATAAACGAATGCTGGGGTTGACACCACTTGCAGAAAAGGCGATAAAAAAATTGAAGGAAGTTCACAAACCCGAAATAGACAAAAGATTAAGAGCTGCCCTAGAGAAAGAAAGAGAGTACATACCAAACGACCATCCTCTATTCCACGATGTTATTGATAAGTTGCTGGACTTCAACATGCGAGGTGGAAAGCGATTAAGGCCATCATTCATTGTGGAGGGGTATAGGTGTGTTGGTGGAAAGGACATGGATGCCATTTATGATGCCAGCCTGGTTATTGAAGGTAGCGAGGCCTGGCTCCTAATTCACGATGACATAATGGATGATGACACCCTGAGAAGAGGGAAACCAACGATGCATGTCATGTACGAAAATGAACTCAAGAAGAGGGGTGTCCAGTTACCTCCAGAAAAGCTGAAACACATGGGGATATCCCTAGGCATGACCGTGGGGGATCTGCAAGCTGTTCTCACATACGAATGGCTGACAAAACCAGACTTTCCCAGGGAGCTGAAAGAAAAGGCACTGCAGAGGTATAACTTGGTCTTGAGATTAACTTGCTACGGGCAGATCCTAGATGTCATGGCCGAAACTATGCCACCAGAAGAAATCAAAGAGGAGGACGTGCTGCTGATTCACAGCTTGAAAACAAGCGCATACACATTGTGGGGTCCCCTTCAGATAGGCGCAATATTGGGGAATGCCACAGACAAGCAACTGGAAATCTTCTACAACTATGGCTACCCACTCGGTATAGCATTCCAGCTCCAAGATGACATTCTAGGTCTGTTTGGTGACGTCAAGAAAACTGGAAAACCTGCCCATTCAGACCTAAAAGAAGGAAAAAGAACCTTGTTGATAATCAAAGCTCTGGAAAATGCAACACCAGAGCAAAAGAAGAGATTACTTGAGATATGGGGGAACAAGAACTTAACAGACGAGGATGCAGAGGAAGCTAGGGAGATAGTAAGAGAAACTGGCTCACTGGATTACAATAGAGAGCTAGCAAGAAAGCTGGCAGAAGAAGGGATGGCCGCAATGGAAGCCGCAGACTTTGATCCAGAGGGAAAAGAGTACTTGCTGGGAATTGCAGAGTTCCTCATAAACAGGGAGGTCTAGGTTACTAGTCTTCCCCTTGTAAGCAGGTAGGGTGTGATCAAATCACCCCACCTATAATCTTCTTTGCTCGCAAGTTCTACTTGCGAGAGCACATCAAACAAGTTCCCCACAAATACGCACCCTTTAACCGGGATTCTCTTTTCCCCATTTATCAGTATTCCATGATCAACGGTTAATGTGAAATCTCCAGTCTTCTCATTTATGGTGTGGTACCCCATCAAGGATCTCAATACTATGCAGTTGTCCCAACCATCCATGCTCTCCCTATCTGGGAAATCCACAACTATGTTAGTAACATCTATTGATATCTTTGATCCTCCGTGCCTGAATCCATTTCCGGTGGATTCTGCCCTAACTTTCGTGGCGGTTATAGTATCATAAATAAAAGTTTTCAAAACGCCCTTATCTAACAACACCTTTTTCTTTGTCGGGACTCCTTCATCATCACTCGAAGTTGAACCTGGGAAATAGGGGATCCAGGGGTCCTCAACTATTGTCAATTCCCCTAGAACTTTTTTACCAAGCTTTCCTGTCCAGGGACTGGTCTTCCTCCTCACCTCATCCCCATCAATCCAGTCCAGGATAACAGACAAAAACTCGTCAATTATGTCTGGATGCAAAGCAATCTTTCCATCCCACCCCATCTTTTTTGCCTTTGAGTTCTCAACAGCTTCCCTCCCCGCGTTTTTCCCCAGTTCTCTTGGAGCAAAATCTAGAACTCCTGACTCCCAAAAATCAAATCCTGAGCCAGTTCCTCTTTTTGCTCCAAATCCAAGAGATATTCCATTCTCCTTGTCAGAAAAGTTCACACCATTTGAATTTTCTATATATGTGTGGGTTTCACTAACACTGACCTCGCCCTGCATTGGTTCTGCCCCAGTCTCCTTTATTCCATCTATACCCTCAAGAACTATATTCACAAGGTCTGCGAACTCCAGCTCAGAGACCTGCTTTGACCAGGTTTTCACCTTCTGGTAATCTTTCTTTTCTGGAAAGTGATAGCCCTTTACAGGTTCTGTGTACTTGGTCATTTTGACTGCACTCTTCAATGCTCTATCAAATTCCTTCTCTAGGTCAAAGGAGACCATTGAAACTCTCCCCTTCACATTCAGCCTAAGTCCATATCCTTGAAATATCTTCTCCAAACCTGCCTCTATCATGTCCCTATTATACCTAGCCTCAATTGTTCTCCCTTTCATGAAAAATATCTCTGCCTCCCCAAACCTCTCTGCCCTTCTGAGCATTGATTCCAAGCTCATCCCAGCAACACCTCTTTAACAAAAACGTGTGGTCCCCCATCCCCTACTGGGACGCTTTGCCCGAATTTTCCACAAAGACCTGCTCCCCCAACCTTCAAGTCTTTTTCCACTTTCTCAACATTGTGGAGTATATCTAAAAAGTTCCCGGAAAAGGTAACATCTCTTAACATCTGCTTTATTTCCCCATCTTCTATCCAATAGCCATGCTGGGCTGTGAACTGGAAGAACCCAGAGTTTGGATCAGTACTTCCCCCAGTAGAGCTGTATATGTAAACCCCTTCCTTTATATCTTCCAGCATTTCCTCTAGTGAATAATCTCCCTTCTCAAAGAATGTGTTGCTCATCCTAACCAGCGGAAATCTTGAGACCCCACCGGCCCTAGCATTTCCAGTAGATCTAGTCCCCAACTCGCTGGCCGTTTCCCTTGAGTGCATGAAGCCCTTCAAAACCCCACTTTCTATCAAAACCGTTCTTTGACCAGGGACGCCCTCATAATCATAGCCATAGCTACCATAACCTCTCGGGATAGTCGCGTCATCAATTATGGTCACGTGTTCTGACCCTATCCTCTTTCCAAGCTTATCCTTGAGTATTGAGGTTCCATTTACGATTTCGTCCGCTTCGCAGGCATGGCCGACTGCCTCATGAGCAAAAACTCCTGCTGCATGGGGATCTAGGATCGCGGGGTACTTACCAGCCGGAGCTCTCTTTGCCTTCAATAGGTTTTTGGCATTGTTCACTGCTTCTTGGAACTTTCCATCTATCTTGTCAAATATCTCAAGGCCATAAAGGCCTCCAATCGATTCAAATGCAGATATAACAAAGTTCGATTTGGCTGTTGCGGATAGGAATATTCTAGTCCTGGGATACGACTGGGAAATGAAGGCCCCCTCCGTATTCAAGTAAAGCCGTTTAGCCTTCACATCAACATAATAAATTTGGATGTCCTTCACCTTACTAGGTATCTCTAAAGATCTGTAGGTCTCCTGTACCAATCCTGCCTTCTCGTCAATGCTCACGTCCAAGCTCTTCCTGGGTCTAACAACCCACTTGTCCTGGTAGACCTTCTCTTTTGAAAGCTTTGATCTCATGGGCCTTGGATTTGCCTTTGCTAGCTTTACTGCCTCCTTTAATACTAGCTCCCAGTTCCTTGGATCAGTTGAGAAGGAAAAGCCAAAAGAGCCTTTAATCAAAACTCTAATTCCTATTCCAACATTTGCAGAAACCATAAGGTCCCTCACATTTCCATTTTCGAGCAATACCTTGTTCCTCCAGCTTCTCAACAAATTTGCCTCTGCAAATTCGTACCTCTCTAGTTCCCTCTGAAGCTTGTCAAGATCTAGACCAAAATCCATACCAGAATAACTCAGAAGAAGTTAATAAGTTTTGGAGCGGGGGCTGGGATTTGAACCCAGGTCCTCCGGTCTGCAGCCGGACGCATAGCCCCTCTGCCACCCCCGCACCGATTTATTTTTGTCATAACTGGTTAAAAAGGTTTTATAGCTCACTTATAAACATTTTTTCTCTTGCCTATTTTTACAATGATGATTATTTCTTTACTAGGGTATACTCGGAACAAGATTCTGTACTTCCCAACCCTCAAGCGATAGGTGTGTTGCCAACCTTCCATTTTGATTACATCCAGATTAATAAAAGGAAATTCCCGTAATTGATTGATCTTCTCCAAAATTCGTGATCTAGTTCTCGGAGGAATACTCTTCAACTCAGAATGTGCTCGAGGTAAAAAGCGAATCTCAAATACCATATAGCTCAACTCATGAGCTCATCAAGAGAAACTAGCTTCTTTAGTTTCCCCATTCTAACTAGCTCATCTGCCTCCATCAACCTTTCGACTTCATCAAGTGTCAAGAATCTATCCTCAACCAGCTCAAATAGTTTATCCAATTTCATCTCAATTTGAGTTAACTTTTTTTCTACATCCACTACCATGATTTTATTTTTGTCATAACTGGTTAAAAAGGTTTTTATGCTTTTTTGTTCACTTCTGGAACCTCTTGTTTTTGTCCGCTCGGCAATGACCTGCCCAAGAAATACACTCCAACAACTGTTGCAATTATTGAAAATAAAATCACTGCGAGAACTATTGGGGAAAAGCTCCTGAGGATCGTCAAAATGTGTTCATCTGTGACAGACTGGGACAGCACAGAATAGGGCATTTGGGATATAACCGCTGCAGCTAGTCCTCTGGCCATCATAACACTAATGAAGTTTTTCTCTTTGTCAGTGATGTTTGTTTTAAACATGGAAATGTAGACTGCGAGTGTCCTCACAATGAGGAACAGCAGAACCAAAAGTAATCCTATTCCTAGATACGCGAGGTTTGAAAAGTCAAACATCACACCCAAGTAAACAAAGAAGAAGGATCGGATAAAGAAGTTCAGCTCAGAATAGAATATCTTCTCCCCCCTGGTTATCCTGACACCCTCTGGTATCTTTATAACTTTTCTTATGGTATTTATGTTCCCCAGTACAAGACCAAATGTTAGAGCTGCTATTGCTCCTGCCCCACCAATGAATTCAGTGAAGACGTAGAGTAAAAGCACAATCGTGAAATCCAAGAGGTAGGATCTAACTTCCTTCTCTATCTCCCTCAGCAAGAATAACCATAGCAACGCTCCAACAAGTCCTATGGTTATTCCAATCGAGAATGCTGCAGTTATGCTCTTGAATGCCGTGAGCACATCAGTGGTTCCAGTCTGCAAAACATCCAAAATCGCTATGGCAAACACAATCACGAATATATCTGTGGCTGTGGACTCAACCGTAAGTATTGACTTTAAATAATCCGAGACCTTCAACCTGGTCACTATTGGGATTATAACACCTGAACTCGTTCCTCCAACAGCCACACCCAAAAGCAGCCCATACATAACTGGCCAACCAAGTATCGCAGATGTTATACCTGCAGTAATGAGTGCAGTAAACAGAAATGCCACCAGTGTCAGAAGGGTCCCCCTGAACACTCCCTGGGAGAATGCAATCAAATCGAACTCCATCCCCGAATTGAAAAGGATCATTATCAACGCCAAGGCCCCAAACGGCCCAGCAAAGCTGACTAGCATGCTTTTCTGCTCAGGCCCAAGTAGAAAAGATAGACCTATACCCAACAAAAGCAACCATATTATATCAGGTATGCTTGTTTTTTTGAAGATTACCTGGCCAGCAAATCCCAATAACAATATTACAGATGCTAGGAAAAATATCGCGAGTGTTAGCGTGTCCATAATTGGATTAACGAATAGTTGATTTTTAAGCATTTCCTGTTGAAGACAAATTTTTAATAGTATACCTTCCTTATTCCCACTATGTACAAATCTTTGGGATTCGGACTGATCGTGTTGATTATGGTTCCTCTAGTCACAGCTCAAACACTGAATGCTACCCTCTCTCCAGATGATCTATGGTTCATTCCCGGGGAATCCAAGGATTTCACAATCAAGGTAACTAATGTCAACCACACCACATTTAACGCAACCATTTACATAAAATCCCTCAACACTAGCGTGTTCCTGGTGAACAATTCCTACCTGGCCAAAGTACAGATAGTGAACTGGGGAGTTGGGGAGAGCTACAACCTTCCAATAAATATAACCTTCCTTAACAATGCATCGTTGGGGGTAAGGGAGCGCCTAAAAATTAAGATCTACGATGATGCAAACACCTCTGCTCCGATATTTGAAAAATACTGGTATGTCAAAACTGTGTATCCTTCAGATATCACGTACACATTAACCGCAAAAATGGTGAATACTTCAAGCGTATCCATCACCGTAAACTTCCCAGATGAAAGGAATTCCTCTAGTTTGACCAACAACCAAACAAAGGACCTGTTTGTATCCTGGGCAAAAATTATCGATCCTTCCTCCAATAGTGTAATAGCAGCAAACTCCTCAAATGGTCTTTCGCTCGAATTGAATTTGACTGGAAGATTGGGCAAGTACGATATAGTTTATGGCGTGAATACAACAGATGGAAGGTACTCTATTGAAAAAGACAATACCGTGTATTTGTTGTATTCTCTGTGTTTTGTAAATGTCACAGCGAAGTGGCTTGGTGAGATCAACTATTACTACCCTCTTGATGGCCCTGTGATTGGGGGAACTAAAATTTGCATTGAAGGAAACGTGTTCTACGACAAGGTATTTCCACTGGGGAGGTTCGGGGAAAAATATGTGTTGAATATGGAAATTAAAAACGGGACAAACGTGCTCCAGAATTTCTCCTTAACGAGTACAGACGGCCACTTCATAAAATGTTTCAATGCTCCAACGCAAAATGGTAACTACACCATCTCGCTTTCTGCATCTGGCCTAAATAATTTATCAACAAACTACCAGATTAAATTAGAAGTGAACAACATAATCGAATATGTTCCCACACAGGTGGAAAAGGTCTTGGAAAACATCAAGATCAGCCAAAAAGGAAATATCCTGGTATTGAGAAACGAAAACCCATTCAATATAACTGGAGAGTTGTATGTCTGGGAAGAAGATGATGAATACATCCACTTCAATCTAAGCTCAATGAACGGAACCGAAGTAAAATTAGTTGCCTCTAAGAACAACGAAATCCCAATAAACATCTCCGTCCTCCCCAATGTCCCACCTGGATACTACAAACTAAAATTCACTTTGAAAACGACCCTGGGGGATCTGAACTTCACTGGGACCTACCAGGTAAAAGAGAGCTTTCCTAGCAACAAGGCAACATACAAGAGATATTTTGAGCAGGGAGTAAATAAAACTAGAGTAACGATCCTGGTCCACAATGGATACGCATATCCTGTGAAGGGAACAATAACTGAAACAATTCCCAAGAGCATTGCAAACTCTCTATCCTTTTTAGAACCAGACAATGAAACGAAATCAGCTGCAAGGTTGTGCTCACAACAACCAGATACTCTAGAGTGTATAAGAGAATTCGCAATAACAACAAAGGACTGCGGCATATGTACCACAGACACCTGCTGGGAACTGTGTATTCAATCGTACCTGGAGTCACCTGGAAACAAAACTTACCCCATTGTATTCATGCAAATGCCAAAAGTCTTGGAAGAAGATCCGGTGGTTTCTTGGAAGGTAAATGTTCCTCCAGGAAACGACATTAGAATAGTTTACATTATAGTGAACAAAACTGTGAATCCATCTACATTCCCAAACTTGCAAGCTTCCCTAAAAGTGGAAAAACCAGTACAAAACCAAACAGCCCCACAGAATATCTCGCAACCTGAACTTGTTGTCTATGAAAAGAAACCAAACAACACGTGGGTGTGGGTAATTGTATTACTTGTATTAGTTGGTATTGGTGGCGGCGCATACTACTTCATGGTGCTGAAAAAGAAGGAAAAGAAAAAGGTGGAAACTGTTGAAGAAAAACCAGTGGGGGTTGAACCTCCAGAGGAGATTGAACCTAAGGAGGTAGAGAAAGAGGAAGAGAGAGGAGAAAAGACCAAGGAGAAGAGCGAAGAGAAAAAGGAGCCAAGTCCTGAAGATGCATTTAAGACCATCGGAAAAGGTTTCGTGTAATTTTTACAAAACATGTTTATGCAAGATATACTCGTTTGGTTTGAGAACCTCCAATCCCTTCTGTTCTAGATAGTTCTCCAGTCTCGCTGTGTACAAGTGGTGCCTGTCTAAAGTGATAACTCCCTTCAAACCGTAATGCTCCGCAGCCGCAATCAGAACTGCATCGCTTGGGTCTGGGACTAACTTCAGCAACTCTGGATCAAATCCTATCTCATACTCCTTCTCCCCTTTCCAGTCCCCGGGTTTTACTCCAGTAATCAGGATATGGGAGGGATCTAGATTATTCATTAACTTCCTATAAACATGATGAGCCGCCCTATGCTTCAGTTCTTCCAATGTAAAATCAGTTACTCCCAGTTTTGGGTCTCCCTCAATCAAAGCCTTGTAAATTTTGTGTGGTGCACCCTTTCCTTCCCATCCATTGATTATAACGCAGGTATCCACCAACCACTCCATTTCAAACACCAGTCAGCTGACCCTCTTGTCATCACGGATCAGCACTCATAAGGCTCATCATCCTGGCATTAGATTTTTCCCGTACTAGGATAAAAACCTAGTCGGCAAATTTCCAAACCAGGTAAAAAGCTAACCCTATGAGGAGTATTACCACAATTATTGCCAAGTACTCCATCATCTCCTTTCCCTCCTAGGACAAAATTCTACCTCACACTTCTCACATATTATTTTTCTCTTCTTTGGATCTGGAGTTACAACCTTCATATCAGCAACTAGAGATGACACAAATCTTATCTCGTCCTCCTCCAATCCTGGCTCGTACACAATTAATGCAGATCCTTGATCATAGTACACTGTCCTTATCTTTACTCTTTTTCTTAGATAGTCTAGAACCTTCAAAAGATTCGCCTGATCAGCCCTAAACTCTAGTACTTCATAGCCAAGTATAGGGGCTATGTCTGCTATATCTGGTCTTGGCTTCAACCTAGCAAACAACTCTCGCAAAACAAAATCTCTCTCGACTTTAGACACAAATGCATACATGGTTTTCCTGTCCACCCCTAGAACATCTGCAACAACCTTTATGGGAATCTCAAAATCCCTGG
>JAJRYR010000037.1 GCA_024275655.1 archaeon
CCTTCCTCTAAAGCTAACTCCCTAGCTCTAACCAGAATATCTCTTGATGTTGGAGGAACATCAAGCATTTTGTACGCTGGATAGAAAGCTGTAAAGTGCAAAGGCATATCCTTATCTGTCTTCTTAACAAAGTCTATTATGGTTTGGAGGGTTTCCTCCTTATCGTTATATCCTGGAATTATGAGATTAGTCACCTCTACCCAGATCCCCAATTTTTTAGCATACTTCACACTTTCTAGGACTGGCTCTAAGTGTACTCCACCACAAACCTCCTGGTAAAACCTCTCATCTCCCTTTATGTCAATGTTTGCCCCATGCAAGTACGGGGCCAGGGTCTTCCAACCCTTTTTTGTCATGTATCCATTCGTTACAAACACGTTCGCCAGACCTTCCTCAACTGCCAGCTTGCTGGTATCATACGCCAGCTCAAAGAAAACTGTGGGTTCCACATAGGTGTAAGCTATGCTGGAGGAGCCAGTCTTTTTAGCTAGGGCTACAATATCCTCGGGCATCATTTGAATGCTAGGAACTTCTCCCGGTCTGGCCTGGGAGATCTCCCAGTTCTGGCAATGCAGACATTTGAAATTGCATCCAACAGTTGCTAGGCTAAAACTGGCAGTTCCAGGTAGAAAGTGGAACAAAGGCTTCTTCTCTATTGGATCCACGGCATAAGAGACAACATCCCCATACACTAGGGTGAACAGCTTTCCGTCTATGTTTTCTCTAACTCCACAAACACCTACCTGCCCAGAATCCAGAATGCAATGGCGGTTGCACAATTCGCACTGGACCTTTTTCCCAGAAAGCTTCTTCCACAACATTGCTTCTTTTAACATAATTAGAATAGGGAAAACTGGGATTTATTTCTTCTCCTCTTTTAGTATCTTTTTGAGTACATAATGGAAGTCCTTTAGCAAATCCTTATGAGTCATGTAAAAACTAGGATGCCACATGATATCCGCTGTTGGACGCCTGTCTGTGGACAGATACATCCTTGTTTTCTTGGCATACGCTGGTGGTGAAAGGAAAACCTCTCCCAGGAACTCTGGTTTGTCCATGCTCATTATCTCCTTGACGGGATATACCTTTATGGTTCCAGGGTACCCAATTTTATGAAAACTATGCTCCCCTGCTTTTTTTATTCTCTCCAATGGCATACACCAAATAAACCTCTCTATTTTGGGCTTGTGCTTTTCTATATTCTCTTTGATCCTGACTAGCTCTGCCCTAGTGACCATTATTGCACGCACTTGATCTATGTCTTCCTTGATGTTCGCAATTTTAGCTTCAAGTTTTTCTTTATTCAATCTTCTACTCCACTTCTTGATCTTCTCTTGTAGTATCTTGTCCAACAACTCTGGGTTCTCTATTATCTCTTCTGGTGAATATGGCAACCGATATTTTGAGACAAAGTAGCTTACCTGATTCTGTAAATCTCTATTTACCTTTCTCAATGTATCCTCAACCTGCCTTCTCTCCTCATAAATCGCGTTGACTATCTTCTCCCTGTCCTCAACTAGGTTGGCACCCTCTTTCCTAGCAAAACCAATACCATGCATCCGAACTTGCTTAAACCCCAAATCTCTCAGCGCATCCCTAACTGCAGTTTGCAATATAGCGTAATTTAGATAGAATGCTGTTCCAGTATTCATCTCATCCACTATAACTATATCCTTTATTTTCGGCAACTTAAGTTTGTTCAAACTCTTTATGGCACGCTTATCCCTTTTACTCTTCTTCTCACTTTTAAGCTGGGCTATCAACTCTTCAATTTGTTCGCTTTGCCTTTTTAGATTCGCGAAGCGTTTTTTTAGGTAATCTGCCATATTGTACTTGTAGCTAGCTGTGTTCGGGAAGTATATGAATACAGGCAATCTAATTTCCGCCTTACCTCTCCTCCCCAATATTTTCCTCAAACCCTTCTTCTTTTGAGGCTTTGTTTGTTCTTCCCTTTCCTTCTTGTGCAGTTCATACAGTGCGAGGGAGATCATCTTTGCCAGAGGAACCCCTCCCCTTTCTGGAACAAGAACTACGCTTGCTTCTTTTTCTTTTATCAATTTTGCCACATCTAATACGGCCCTGGCTAACCGGTGCATGTCTTCCTCTGTGTAAGGTTTTGCCAGGAATCTAGAGAGTGGAACCTGCTTATACGTTTTCCTTCTAGCCATCAATCGTATTAACCGTTTAAAGTTATAAAAAGTGCATTGGGTTTTAACTCAACACATGTAACACTCGTGAACAAATATAAACCGGGAATGCTAAAATTTCCTTGCGGCTGGGGTGGTGTAGCCTGGCAGCACACGGGACTGTGGATCCCGTAGCCCGGGTTCAAATCCCGGCCCCGGCCCTAATGCTGAGTGGTGGCGGATATGCCAGAGAAGATAAAGAAGTCAAAGGCATATGGACTAATTCTAATGAAGGGCGGTCACGAATTCCCAAAAACCTGGAAAGAACACTTGAACAAGCTAGGGTACAGAGTTCACGAGATAAATGAAGCACCCAGGCAATTGCAGAGTGGGGAGCTCCTAAATAGGTGGTATCCAGGAATACACATCTCACTCAGAGGAATGGAAAAAATAAAGACCGAACTGGCAAAATTAACTGGAATTGCGCTCAGCGAACTGGAGAAA
>JAJRYR010000038.1 GCA_024275655.1 archaeon
AAATGCTTGGGAGCATTTTTTACCGCAGGATAGAGGAATATCACTCCGTGTTTTGGTGGTTTGCTCTTCTTTCTCAAGTGGGCGAACAATGCTTTTTCTGCCCCCAAAACTTGTATGGTGGATGCAGGCATCTCTGCCAATTTTTCTAGGCCTCCAGCGTGGGAGAGCAATCTAGCTGCAAGGTTCGCCCCAACCAGATATGTTAGATTTGGACAAATCTCCTTACAAGTTTCCTCAACATACTCCATTAACTCATTTCTAGTTTTTTTCGTATCTATTGCCAGCTTTGCGAGTTTGGCTATCTGGTCCAAATCCTTATCAGGTATGTCCGCACCTATGGATTGCTTTGCAATCTCTGCAATCTTTTCGGCTTTCCCAGTATGGCTAGCCAGTTTTGCAATCTCCATGTATTTTCTAGCTTTGATCTCCTTTACTATTGCCAGGTAGGTCTCCATGTTTGTTACGAGTTTTTCCAACTCCGGGAAGTGATAAGCATACCAGGATCTGACTCTTTCAGATATGAGATTAGTCACAGAATCTAGTTCGTCTATGGCCTCTATCGCCTCTATGACCAGTTTGTCCCTTCTGTAGAGGGATTCCTTTGTTCTCTTTTTTGCAGTTTCCAAAGCCTTTTTTCTGAGCTCCTTAATATCTACCATAAAAACCACCTATGGATATTTATTTCACAAACAATTTAAAAGTTTGTACAGCTAGGTGGTGAAATGACTAGTACAGGGTATGACCTAGATAAGCTTAGGAAGATACTGGAGAAGTACAAGTACGATGTGCTGGAATATCACGGTTTGGGGTATCTAAGAGGGAAAATGGATGATGAAACCATCATAAAAGAGTTGGAAAGGTAGAGGAGAGAACACCGCACACACTAGCTACAGTGAACAATGAAATTGCAGAGGTGTTCAATGAGCTTAGCTTGAAGCTTGATGATCTTGGGATAAAGGCGGCAGATATTGCAGAGAGACTGGATGAGCAGAGAAAAAGATATGGGAAAACCAGCGAGTTATTGGAAAGGGAGTTAGAAAAAACCCTTGAAGAGAAAAATAAAGTCCAAAGAGAAACAGAGCATTTGGGTCGTTTTCTGTTCCATGTGAGAATGGCAAAAGGCAAGCACTTAAGGTGATATCATGGCGGAAGGCGAGAGATACAAAAAGCTGGTGGATCTGTTCCTCAGGAGAGGAATTGTGTACCCGACAGCAGAGATATACAAACCCATTGCTGGATTCTATGAATACGGTTCAGTGGGATCCGAGATAAAGAGAAGATTTGAGAATTACTGGAGAGACTGGGCATTCAGCTTTGACAATGTTCACGAGGTTCAGGGTTGCGTTCTCCTTCCGGAGGCAGTGTTTAGGGGTTCTGGACACCTAGCGCATTTCCTAGATCCCCTGATTAAGTGTCCAAAATGCGGTTGGAGGGAAAAAGCAGACCAGTTCATGGAAAAGGAGCTGGGGGAGAATTTTGAGGGTAAGTCCCCAGAGGAACTAGCTGAAATAATAAAAGCACATAATTTGAGATGTCCCAGATGTGGTTCTGACCTTTCTGAAGTAGGTGCCTTCCAGTTGATGTTCCCTGTGGAAGTGGGACCAGCAGGGGACAAGCATTTGGCTTATCTTAGACCAGAAACAGCACAAACACCCTACCTCAACTTTAAGAGAGAGTTTAGAGTGAACAGACAGAAGTTGCCTTTGGGGCTTTGTGTCATTGGCAAGGCCTTCAGAAATGAGATTTCACCTAGACAACTGCTTATCAGGATGAGAGAGTTCACGCAGGCGGAACTTCAAATCTTCTTTGATCCAGATACTATAGACGAGCATCCCGATTTTGACAGCGTAGCAGATTACCAGATTTTGGCGTTGAGGGCTGGGGAGAAGGAACCCAGAAAGATAGCTGTGAAGGATCTGGGATTGCCGAAGTTTTACACATACCACTTAGCAAAGGTCTTCCAGTTTTTCCAGGATATAGGTCTAGGAGACAATGTCCGCATGAGAGAGCTCAGCGAGGAAGAAAAAGCTTTCTACAACAAGTATCACTGGGACGTGGAGGTTTACTTTCCTAGTTTTGGAAAGTGGATTGAGGTTGCTGGGGTCCACTACAGAACGGATCATGATTTGACTGGGCATTCAAAGGAGAGTGGGGAAGACTTGTCTGTGAACATTCAGGGCAAGAAATTCATCCCACACGTTCTCGAGCTTTCATTCGGAGTTGACAGATGTATATTTGCATTGCTTGATAATGCTCTAAGTGAGAGGAGTGGAAAGACAGTCCTAAAACTTCCAGCCAAGCTGGCTCCTTGGGATGTTGGGATTTATCCGTTGGTGAGCAAGGCAGGGCTCCCAGAAAAGGCAAGAGAAGTTTACAAAATGCTAAAGTCAATGGGCTACAAGGTATTCTACGACGAGAG
>JAJRYR010000039.1 GCA_024275655.1 archaeon
GAGGGATGCACGAATGCTAAGATCTGTGGCAAATTTTCCGAATCTTTTTCAGGTTTTAGCCTTATTAGTACGAAAATTGTTTGTTTTCTTCCTAGCTTTTCTTCGTTGATGATTGCAGAGTAGCCTAGGATTATACCAGCATTTTCTAATTTTTTCACTTTTCCATGTACTGTTGATACCGAATAACCCATTAATTCAGCTAGCCTGTTTATCCTAGGGGCGCAGGTTTCTCCTGTTTGCAGTATGTTTATTAATCTGATATCACTCAAATCTAACTCGAATTTTTTTCTGTTTTTTCCCATTTTATCTCACCATTTTTTGATATGAAGATTTAATATTTAAACTTTATTCTAAAATGATGAAAAAATAAAATTTCTTTCGAAAAATTAGTCAAAATTCCAAAATTATTTATAAACAGAAGGAGCAAACAATGATGAGGCCCTGGAGAAATGGAGAAGGTGGGGGGACCAGGGCCGGTGGGGGAGAGGGAGCGCCTTTCTAACTGCGGTGTGCCACCTTGTGTGGCATGCGTCGGTTCGTCCGTAAACCGACGCGACGGTTTGGTGAGCCTGGCCGCCTGGGGCCCGCTAAGGGCCCCACTTGTTTCTCACTTGTTAGATACTAAACAGATTTTTTGTTGATAAGCTTTTCGATCCTTTCTAGGTTTTTTCTTAGATCGTCGGGATCCTTTATATACACTAGCTTCACTCCGATCCTCTTGCAGTATTCCTCAATCTCTCTAGGAAGCTTTCCGGAGACAAAGGGTTTGTATATCCATACCTCAAATGGGAATTTGGTGCCTGCCCAGATATGTTTTCTGAGGGGATCTTCAATTGTTAGGAAAGTATTTTTCTTTTTGCCTTGTAGTATTTTGTACATGTACAATCCGGCATTCAGTTCAAGTAATGTTCCCGGGCTATATCCTAGTAAGAGTAACACATCCCCCAACAAAGGCCTTATAAAGTCTGTCTTAAACCAATCAGAAGTATCTATGAAACCATCAAATAGGGGAAATCGTCTAACATCCATTTCTATGTATTGTTGCAAGTGTCTTACCCCTATGAGTTTGTCTTCTATAGGTAAAGGTGCAAGGACCGTGGTTCCACCAAATAATTTGAAGTATTCGGCTAGGATAATTTCAATTCCTGTCAAACAAATAAGCTCTACATCATGATTTGCCAAAATCTTGGCGATCTCTTTTAATTCCTCCCGTAGTCTTTGGATCGTTCTTTTACAGGAATATGATAAGTATGTTATACTCCCAATACCAGCCACACTCATCCTTATAGAATTCATTATTCTATTTACTGGACTGAATGTTAATAATCTTTTTATTCTCAGACCTAGTTTAACATAGTGGTGATTATCATGAAGAGCTTAGAGTATTCTAGACCCAACGCCTGGGAGATGCTCGATCAGAGGAAGGTTTTTTCGTTCTCTGAGAAGTATAAGGAGTTTATGTCAAAGGTAAAGACTGAAAGAGAAGCGGTTCGTGAGATAATCCGCTTAGCGGAAAAGGCAGGTTTCAAACCATGGCCAAAGCCCAAGGATAAATTTTACCTAGCATTTAAGGATAAGGCCATTGCGCTTGTGGTGAAGGGTAAAAGAAAGCCGGAGGAAGGAATGTTCGTTCTTGCTGCTCATCTAGATTCTCCTAGGGTAGACATAAAGATGGTCCCCTTGTACGAGGATAAGGACTCAAACCTGGCTTTGCTAGACACTCACTACTATGGGGGAATAAAGAAGTACCAGTGGCTTAACCACCCCCTGGCTTTGCACGGAGTCATCGTTAGAAAGGATGGAAAGCGGATAGAGGTCTGCGTTGGAGAGGATCCAGATGATCCAGTTCTAGTTATCCCTGACCTACTCCCCCACTTGGCAAAGAAGCAGTTGGAGAAACCAGCAAAGGAATTCATTGAAGGGGAGAACCTAGATCTCGTAGTTGGACACCTATCTAAGAAGTACAAGGACAAGGGCAAGGAAGAGAAAAGCATTAAAAAGGCAGTCCTAGAGGCTTTGAACAAGAAGTATGGAATTACTGAAGAGGATTTCATTTCCGCTGATCTAGAAGTTGTTCCAGCTGGAAAGCCCAGGGATGTTGGCTTAGACAAAGCTTTGCTAGGTGCGTATGGCCACGATGATAGGAGCTCTGTTTTCACAGAGTTGATGGCCGTTCTGGATCTAAAGAAGAAACCGGAAAGAACCGTGCTGGCCTTTTTCTTTGACAGGGAGGAAATAGGAAGTGAGGGGAATACTAGCGCGAAATCCCATTTCCTAAGGTATGTGGTGTCTTTGATAGCTAAGGATCCAGACCTGGCTTTACTAAACTCCCTAGCAATTTCCGCGGACGTTGATGCTGGAATGCACCCACTGTACAAGGATGTGTTTGAGAAGAAGAACACAGCTGTTCTAGGAAGAGGAGTTGTTTTAACCAAGTACACTGGCCACGGCGGAAAGTACATGGCCAGCGAAGCTAGGGCAGAGTTTGTGGCAGAATTGAGAGCCATATTCGACAAGGCAAATGTTCCTTGGCAGCCAGGCTCATTAGGGAAAGTGGACGCTGGTGGAGGCGGAACTGTAGCGGCTTACCTAGCTAGGTATGGAATGGACGTCATTGACATGGGAGTTCCAGTGCTCTCAATGCACTCTCCATTCGAAATAATAAGCAAGGCCGA
>JAJRYR010000004.1 GCA_024275655.1 archaeon
GCTATCTCCAACATGGCCTTCTTGTCAATGATGGGTTTAAGTCTTTCATACAGATATGCAGCATCTTTCAAATCCTTGTCTGAACCTAGCCATACCTTATATGGGATTTGGATCTCTGGAGGTGCGACCTTGAACTCCAGATCTCCCTTTTTTATTATCACCGGGTTTTCCAATGAAAGCCTGGCCCACTTATTCTTCGCTTTCTTGAAATCGAAATACCACTGCCTGTCCGTGAATATGTCTATCTTTTCATTCCTTTCCTCCAGCAAGAAGTACAATTCATCCAGACCACTGGGGATCGTCTCCCAACCTAGACCTTTAATCTCATTGAAGAATTGGTCAAAATCCTTCCTAGTCTTAAATCCAGAGATTAAAATATCAACATCCTGGGTCGGCCTTTCCATACCTAGGAGGATCGCAATGTAACCAGAAACGACCACATAACTAGTGTACCTCTCTAATCTAGAGACTAGCTTCCAAACCAGCTTATCTAGTTCGGTGATTCCAGATTTGACCTCGATCTCCATGATTAATTTTAATGAGTTGTGATTTAAATAAATCCAAGGGATTAACTAGTTGTGGGAGATGCCATGGAAAGGCTGGCGAAGAGATTAAAGGAAGGGCCTACTGCCATAATCTTTGGTAGCTTCCTGCACGGATCTGGCAGGAGTTTTCTGGCAGATAAGCTAGCCAAAGCTCTAGAGGAGAAAGGGATCCAGGTCACTAGGCTTTCTAGTGGCCAGATATTCAGGGAACTTGCAAAGAGAGAGGGAAAAAGTATTGAGGAATTTATTGCAGAGATAACCGCCAGTAAGGAAAAAGCTAGGCAGGTGGATGTGGCAGTGGATGCAGAGATGAAAAAGAGGATTCTAGAGGAACTGGAAAAAGGAAAGGTTATTATTGTTGATTCGAACCTGGCTCCATTCTATGCTCCTGGCCTAAAGGTGCTGGTGAAGGTTGATCCTAAAATTGCTGGGGAGAGGGTTTACCAGGGCAAGCGAGCCAGCGATTCTCCATTTTCCAGCCCAGAGGAAGCTAGGAAAGCGCTGGAGGAGAGAACTAGAAAGGATGTTGAGAGATATGCGGAACTTGCAAAGAGCGAAGATGTGCCAGAAGAGTGGAGAAAAATCTACAAGAAAGCGGTAGAAAACTGGGGAAAGGAAGAAAACTTCCATGTGGTCGTTGACAACTCTGGGAGTGCGGAGGAGAGCATGAAGCAATTAATCGAGAAACTAGTTAAGGTATTGGAAGAAAGGGAGTACTCCTGAATAGTAAATTATCCGGCAAAATTAGAGATATAAAACGCGTCAGAGTGACAGATCCAAACAGCCTCAAAATTTTAGAAGATGGGCTCAAACACAATTATGCAATAGTCCGACAAGCTGCTGCAAAAAACTGATCAAACACCCAGAGGGAGTAAAAATACTGAGCTAACACCTGAAAAAAAAGAGCGTACCTGAAATAATACTCTTAATCTCCAAGCATCTGTGAAAAGAGGGCAAGTAGAACCAGTGATGAGAAAACTAGAGGAACTGAAAGCAGACAAGTGGACCAGCTCTAAACTGGTAAATAAACTAGAAAAACTAGTTAAGAGAAAAATGCGCTAATCAGTAGGGGGATGATAAAATGAAGCTAGCATATTGTGGAATTGACTGTGAAAAATGCATAAGATACAAGGGAAGAGGAGCGGAGGTTGCCAAGAAATTACTGGAAATCATAAAAGAGAGTGGGTTGGACGAGTGGTATGAGTTTGCAGAGAGGCCAGATTTTGACTACAAGAGCTTTAAGACTGGGCTAAAATGGATAGCTGGGATGAACTGTCCAGGATGCCAGGAAGCTGGGAATCCAGAATGCCCAGTCTGGCAATGCGCCTCAAAAAGGCAAGTAAAAACCTGCAAGGATTGTCCAGAGTTCCCGAACTGCGAGCCAATCAGGAGATTGAAGGAAGAATGGGGAATGGGCAACCCTTTCCTCTAGATCCACACAAAAGGAGCCCGATTATATTTGGGTCTTTTCTTGCCTCATCCACAAACTTCTCAAACATCTTTTCTGCATTCATCGATATTTTTATTTCTGGCTTTGTATAAATACTAATATGAAAGCATTCATAATCCACGGAGCATACGGAAATCCCCAGGAGAACTGGTTTCCCTGGCTAAAGGAGAAGCTAGAGTCACTAGGCTGGAAAGTTTACGTACCTAAGTTTCCAACCCCAGAAGGACAGACCCTAGAAAACTGGATGAAGGTTTTTGGGAACTACATACCCCTAGTTGATAAAGATACGGTTTTTATTGGGCATTCCCTGGGGGTTCCTTTCATACTCCACTTACTGGAAAGGCTAGAAAAGCCGGTAAAAGCTAGTTATCTAGTCGCTGGATTTTCTAGAGAAATAGGTATCCCAGAGTTTGATAAAATAAATGCCAGTTTTCTAGGGAAGTTTGACTGGGACAGGATTAGGGAAAATTGCAGGGAATTCGTGGTGTTCCACTCAGACAACGATCCATATGTTCCACTAGAACTGGGAAAGGAAGTTGCCGAAAAGCTAAATGCAAAATTCATCCTAGTGTCTGGGGCAGGGCATTTCAATGAAAAGGCTGGATACACTGAGTTCCCTAGATTGCTAGATGAAATCGTGTCAGCTAATTTTTGAAGCATTGAACTTCCCTCAAAGATCCTGTAATAGAGTAACAAAAATCCATAAATTTTTATTTGGGAAATCTATAAACGTTTTGAGGTGGTTAATAATGCCAATCCCGGAACATGTAAGAAAAGTGCGAGAGCTTCTGAAGAAAAAATTTGAATCTTACGACTACGAAGTCAAAGGAGACATCCTACCAGAAGAAGGAAAGGTGGTTTTAGGTTATACGCTTTTGTTTCGCAGCATACCTGATGTACCTATAAAAAAGATAAAGGAGCATCTAGAGGATAAAGTCAAGGAGATAAAAAAAGAAATTAAGGAAATGTTCAATGCTAAAGAGGTAGGAGAGGATCTACGTATTGCCGACAAAAATGTAGTAAAGATAACTGCTGATTATGTTACCGGAGACGCATGATAAATGTCCTTCACATCTTTCCAGTAGAGGAAATCCCGGAAATAGAAAAACACCAAAAAGAACTTGAAAAAGTTAGAAAAAAACTTAAGGAACTCTCGGAAAGAGAAAAAAAGTTAGTGGAGGAAATAGAAAGAAGAAGAAGTGAATTGAGGAAGAAAATAAAAGAAGGTCTAGTTGGTCGGAGTGAATCATAACCCCCTAGAATGAACAACAACTCCCTTAACTTCAATCCCATACTCCCTGGCCAACTCCTTGATCCTTTCTGCCTCCCCTGCAATTTTCTCTTTGAATCCCTGATATATTTCTGGGAACTCCTCTCTGAGCAAGGCTCTAAATGCAGAGCCAGATGCAGGAAGGTTCAGGAACTCAAACCAGTAGAAGTCCGTGTAATCTCTGGTTTCGTCTATAACTTTCTCCACATCGTTCAGTCCAGGAATTATTGGAGAAACAAACGTGTAAGTTGTTATCCCAGATTCGTGCAAAGCCTTCAATGCCTTTATTCTCTTTTCGCTGGGAGGAGCTAGAGGCTCAAACCTAGACTCAATCTCCCTGGGAAATCCACCAATTGTCAAACCGACTTCAGCATAGGCCAGTCTTTTGAACAGATCGATGTCCTTAGTCACTAAGTCAGATTTAGTTAGCAGAGACAGCCTGGTTCTGGGATCCAGGTTTTCCAAAACTTTTCTAGTTAGCTCTAGCTCTGCCTCCACCGGTTGGTAAGCGTCAGAAACCGTTGACATTACAACCAGGTCTTTATGGTATTTCCTTGCCAGCTCTGGAGCATTCTCCTTCACAATAACCCAAGATCCCCAGGGGCCATAATCATACCACCTCTGGACGAATTTTGCATAGCAGTATAAGCATGCGTGCTGGCATCCCACATAATGGTTTATTGCCCAGTCTGCCCCTGGGATCCTAGTCCTAGTGAATAGGCGCTTGGCTTTGATCTTAATAATTTTAGGCATTGGGATATTCATCAGTAGATTAATGGAGACAAAGATATTAAAGCTCTATTAGCCAAAACATGTTTATGCATATCATAATAAAAGCTCCTCCCATCTTGTTTAGAAAGGCATTGACCCTGTACAGCTTGTTTGCTGGCCCAACTTTGAGAGGATTAGAGATAGAGATTTCAGAGATCTATCCAATACTAGGAGCCTATCTGAACTGGTGGAAGAATATTCGAGCCAGACAGGATGAGTTTTACGAATGCTTGCTAGGAAACAAGAACTGCAGAGGGTTTACCAAAGGAATAAAGCTTCTAGAAAGACTGGAATTCCGACCCAAAGCACCTAAAGAGCTAGTAGTCAGGATAAGTCGAGTAGCTGAATCACTGGAAAAAGAGAAATTGCTGTGTCGGATGTTCATAGATTCCAAGTTTGAAGTTTTTGTCTGGGAGAGCCCACAAAATAGAACCGTTGAGCCATTCCCAGACAGAAAATTCTGCATGTTATGGAAAAATGCAGATCCACTAGCCATAAAATTCGGCCTTGTTCATGGAATGCTAGTTACAGAATTAGGGATGAAAATTGAGGATATGATGGCAGTGGAGGCCTTAAGTGATCTGATCGAGTTGGAGTTATTCCAGAAGTTGGGGTGGATAGACAGAAAAACTGCTAGGGAATGGTGGAATAAAATCCAAAATTCAGAAGAAGCTAGGGAATACAAAGAATGGGTAGACTGGGCAAAAGATAAAGTTAAAGAGTACAAATTTACGCCACTGAGAGACTGGGTCCTCTAGAGCACTTGGAAATGTTTACTTACTCCAGCACATGATGATCTCTTGGATTCCACCTAGGCCTACTTATGACTAAGACTTTGAAGTGCTTATCGCTGAAAGCCTTGTGAGGCAGGCCAGGCGGTATATGTAAAAAGTCGCCTTTCTTCAAATGCACGATATCCTCGCCAACCCTGACCTTTCCCTCACCCTCCAGAACGTAATAAAACTCATGAATTTTATCATGTCTGTGTAGTTTCGCTTCTCTTATCTTGGCCTCTGCAATTCCCATGTCCAAACCTTCATGGGAGAATATTTCTCTTATCCACTCCCCAGGAGGTTCAACTACGTTCCCCTCCTGAGCCCGCACCACGTTATATCTCTTTTCCATATTGAATTTTTGATTTTTCACAATATAACTTTAATCATGTACTTGGAGCAACAGCGATTATCCAAATTACCAGAATACCGAGAATGCCCAAAACATCTAGAATTAAATCCATTGGGTTCTCCAAGGCTCTGAGAATGTCAAAGATAAAAATGCAAAAGATTAAAAGCGCAGACAAAGTGGCTATCCAA
>JAJRYR010000040.1 GCA_024275655.1 archaeon
GCTTACAAAAAACTATCAGAAGCCGAAAGGGCCCTCTCCTTGGGTGTACACGAATACTCCTTAATCAGCGCATATACTGCAATGTTCCATGCCAGTAGAGCTTTGTTATTCAAGGAGGGCATCATCGAGAAAAGCCACTACTGTATGATCCGATACTTATTAGATAAATACGGAACGAAGATAGAAAAGAAATTTTTATGGTTGTTGGATGAGTACAGAGAAAGGAGACATGAACTGCTCTACGGTCTGTTTCCACAAAAAATCACAGAAGAACTAGCAAAGGAAGCACTGGAAAATGCAAGACAGTTTTTGGAAGTTGTGGAAGATCTATTGGGGGAAAGGAATGATTGATAGGGAAAAATTTGGTCCGCTACCAGATGAATTTTTCCAACGATATGAGGAATTATTGGGGAACAAAGCCGACAAGTTTTTTGAATACCTAGTGAAACCACTAAGACCCAGCATAAGAGTAAACACGCTAAAGATTAGCCCAGATGAGCTGAGGGAAAAACTGGAAAAACACTATGGATGGAAACTAGAGGAAGTAAAATGGGTTGGTTATGCTTACTACCTTGAGAACATTATACAAAATCCTGGAGCAACACTGGAACACGCAGCTGGACTATACTACGTACAAGAAACAAGCTCCATGATCCCAGTGATTGTACTGGACCCAAAACCCGGTGAACTAGTACTGGATATAGCAGCAGCCCCAGGTTCCAAAACCACCCAACTATGCCAAGAAATGGAGAACATGGGGGGGATTCTAGCAAACGAGGCTAGCAGGGGAAGGATCGCAATATTGTACAATAACCTAAAGAGGTTTGGGGCAGTGAACGTGAGGGTCCGTCTAGGAGATGGTAGGAGAATCCCGGGAGAAGCCATATTTGACAGATCCCTTGTAGATGTTCCATGCTCAAGCGAGGCCACGATCTCAAAGACCTGGCTAACTGCTAAAAGATGGTCCCCAGGGTTCATTCATCACTTATCCAAACTCCAAAAGGGATTGTTAAGATCTGCCATAAAATTGACGAAACCAGGGGGAACAATAGTTTATTCCACATGCACCTTTGAACCAGAAGAGAATGAAATGGTCATAGACTGGGCACTTGAAAACCTGCCGGTGGAACTGGAAAAAGTGAAAGTAAAGGCATTGGAGGCAGATAGGGGATTACCTGGATTCCAGTGTAGTGACGAGGTATTGAGAATCTGGCCCTGGCACGAGATGGAGGGCTTCTTTATCGCAAAACTCGTGAGGGTGGAGTAGATGAAGAGATTCTGGAAAACCATAGATGACTTGGGCATTCCAAGGAAAGTCTTGGATGGGCTTGTGATAGAAGGGAGTAGACGGGGCTGGAGAATATCGACACCAGAGCTAGACAAAATACCCAAAACCCCCAATGATTCTTATGGGCTCCTGGCGGTAAGAGAAAGTGGAAAGCCAACTAGCTTCTTCTTGAGGGCATTTCACAAGCACATAAGAAGAACTGTGAAGGTAAACCTGGAGGAGTTGGAAGCCCTGTTGAGTAATGGACAAGTGGAGAAGAAGAGCGAAAGTGGCTGGGTATTGATTACTTTTGATGAGATACCTATCGGTTGTGGATACTCAAATGGAAAGATCCTAAAACTGGAGATGCCTAAAGATGATATAAAGAGGATGACAGCTGGCCTAAATAATCTACTGGCAAGTAAAAAATAAAGAAGGTTTTTAAACCCTTCATAGCATAACTACAACCATGGACAGCATAGAGGCAATTCCAGCCCAGCCAGGAACTAGGCTTCTAGAACTGGAAAGGAAGATAAAAGAGCTGGAAATGGAAAATAGAAGGCTTGAAATAACCAATTATGAACTCACAAATAGGATAAGAAGGCTAGAATCCGAGCTAAAAAAGCTGAAGAGCGAGCCACTTTTGGTGGGTGTGGTTGAGGAGATTCTATCAAAGGGAAAGGTGATAGTAAAGAGCAGTAATGGTGCTCAATTCCTCGTAAATTCTCTAATAAACGTTCTGCCTGGGGACAGAGTTGCAATGAATCAACAGAACCTAACAATAGTTAAAAGATTACCCAGGGAAAGAGACAGATTCGTTAAGGCGGCGGAAGTTATAGAAAGGCCAAGAGTAACATTCGATGACGTGGGGGGATTGGATAGACAAATTCAGGAATTGAGAGAAATCGTGGAACTGCCGCTGAAGAATCCGCAGATATTTGAGGAAATTGGAATCGATCCTCCAAAGGGCATACTCCTATACGGTCCACCAGGATGCGGTAAGACTCTTCTGGTGAAGGCCCTAGCAAGGGAATCAGAGGCTACATTCATAAGAGTTGTGGGATCGGAGCTGGTGAGGAAGTACATAGGAGAAGGTGCAAAGCTAGTGAAGCAGATATTTGAACTAGCCAGAGAAAAGGCACCCAGCATTCTATTCATAGATGAGATAGATGCCATAGCCGCTAGGAGAATGGAGGAAACAACTGGTGGAGACAGAGAAGTAAATAGAACCTTGATGCAGCTACTTGCAGAATTGGACGGTTTCAACGAGAGGGGAGAAGTTAGGATAATAGGTGCAACAAATAGAATAGATATCCTGGATCCAGCAATCTTGAGGCCTGGAAGATTCGACAGGTTGATAGAGGTGCCACTACCAGACGAGAAGGCAAGGGAGCAAATATTTAAGGTCCACACCAGAAGGATGAAGCTAGCAAAGGATGTAAACCTAAAGAAACTCGCGAAGATGACCGAAGGGGCGAATGGTGCAGAGATAAAGGCGGTCTGCACAGAGGCAGGAATGTTCGCAATAAGGAAAGGGAAGAAAGAAGTTGGCATGGAAGAATTCCTAGATGCAATAGAGAAGGTTATAGTGTACGCAGAGGAAGGAGAAGAGGCCGTGTACTATACTTAATCTAGTAAGAGCCGGCGCTCTATCGCTTCAAGTTCCTCTTCCTTGGAAGTGTGAGGCATATCCATCTCTTCAAAATCCAGGCTGGGCATTGGTTTTCGGGAGATCCACACAAGAACAACTTTTCCACCAGTTTCCCTAGGGAGCAAACATTCCATTGCTTTGTTTATTTGTCTTTTGCCGGTGAGCCTAACAAGAAATTCCATCGCTAAATCCCTGGCTATTCCAGTCCCAGATAAATGGGAATCGATTGCGGTCATTATGCATGAGAGAACGTGCCTGGGTCCCTTAATGCATCTCGGATTGATCAGGAGAAACCCATCCGGGATCTTAGAAAAATCTGGGACCAAAAACTCCCCAAATCCATAGTAAAAGCCATTATATCGGTCAGATATCATAGAAAGGTTAATAAATAACCTAAATTAAAAATGTTTAGCTCATGATTCTACAATACTTGAGAGGGTGGTAGAATGGTAGTGTATCACGGAAGATCCAAGCGAACCAAGACCGGAGCAAAAAGGCATCCATACAAGAAAAAGAAGAAAAAGGCACTCTTGGGTAGGCAGTACATTCCAGTAACTGTGGGAGAGACAGAGAAAAAAATAATCAGGGTGATGGGTGGAAACACCAAGGTTAGATTAAAGTCAGTGGAATTTGCAAATGTCTTGGACCCAGAGACAAAGCAATACAAGAAGGTCAAGATACTCTCTGTCCTGGAGAACACTGCAGATAGAAACTTCGCAAGAAGAAACATAATCACCAAGGGCGCTATAATAGAGACAGAACTAGGAAAGGCAAGGGTAGTTTCCAGGCCTGGCCAAGATGGAGTAATTAACGCTATCCTAGTAAAATAAAACCCAAATTTTTATATCCCAATTCCCTAATTCTCCGTGATGCCAAGGAAAACTGTGCAAAGCATATTCAAGTCAAAGCTTGGAATTTCTGGAAGCAAAAAACACATAGATATATTTCTAGAAGAGGAAACTAAGGGAGACAGAATGTCCTTCGCTAGCATAAGAGACAGAATATCAAATGTTAAACGAAAAATCAGTGAAGAGGGGTTCACCTACAAAAATTTTCATGAGTCCATCAGTAAAAAACCGCATGTGACCATGAGGGGACTGTACACTTGGGTTTATCACGCAGACGCGGGGTTAGCAAAAATAGTGGAAAAGGCGCTCAAAAACAAGAGTTTATCAAAGTCAGATATCCTAGAATTCAAAAAACACATAAACCAAGCGATTAAAGAACTGGAGAGAGCAAATCAGGAGTACAAAAACATCCAGGCATTCATAAAACCAGATTATCCTTATGCCATGGGAATCATAGAAACTCTATCCCTAATGAAGGAAAGGCCCGAGGTGTATGCAAACCTAATTTACGTCTACGCAAAACACGGGAAGGTAGAGCCTAGCTACATTGAAGAGAATGTTGATAAGCTATTTTCGCTCAAAAAGACCAAAAGCAAGAAACAGAAGAAAAGAACTAAACCCTAAACATATCTGGGTCTACACTAATTGGCATTGCAGGTCCTGGAACATAGAGTTCGTATTTTGGCTCTCCCACCCTAGTTCTAAGGATGATTCTAACATTTTTCCCAGGGAACCTAGTTTTTACCCATCTCTTTATTTCCTCTATTAGATCTTCCAGTGTTTTCCCAGACAAAACCACCAAGTACTTCCTGCACGCTGCTTCCCAGCCACCATCTGCAGGATAAACCTCAAACTCTACCTCCATCTAGATCCCCCACACCTGAATTATCAGCTTCCTTCTCCTGGGCTTGTTATCCAGCTCTATGAAAACAGGTTGCTGCCATGTCCCTAGCAAAAGCTGTCCATTTTTGAATGGAATTACTAAAGCGGGTCCCAGAAAGCTCGCCCTAACGTGAGAATGACCATTCCCATCGTGCCACGTTTCCTCATGATGATAGTAGATGTCTCTGGGGAACAAACGCTCCAGGGCCTCGGGAATATCCTTCTTCAACCCGGGTTCATACTCCATGGTTGTCAAGGCACCAGTAGACCCAGGAAGAAACAAGAGAACAAATCCCTCCTGAAGTCCGCTTTTATCCAACTTTTCCTCAACGATTTCTGTCAAGTCCAGTATATCCAGCTCTCGCGTCTCTGGAAGCTGCACTTCATAGGTTTTTACATTCATAAATGATTTATCTTAAGAAAACTATATATAGGTTAACTTCTCAAAATCTTGGCAAGGAGGTGAGTTCTCTTGAAGTATTCAAAAATTATCCTGCCAATTATCATAATAACTGCAATAATTCTAACTGGGTGCATACAATTTGGCCCTGGGAATCAAACAAACACAGCAGCACAAATAACAGATAACAAAACACAGACTACATCCGGATTACATTGGGTATCTGCTCCCAGTTCTGCAGTAGAAAAAATGAAGGAACTAGAAAATTATCTGAAACTCAAACTAGGGGAATTCACGCTCTCAAATATTGAAACAGAAACCACCACAAACATAACTAGGGCAAAGCTGACTATTGGTGGGCAGTCAGTGAATGTGTATGTCTCGCCATCTGGCAAGTCATTCTGGTTCGAAAATGCCATGCAAAAGCTCAATTGGACTGGAACGTACGAGCAAAAGATAGAAAACTACTTGAAATCAATACTAAAACCTGGAGTCACGTATGAGTTTCTAGGAAAGGCCCAGAACCAAGGTATGGAAGAATACAAGTATAAGCTTAGTTATCAGGGAATGACACAGAATGTATCTCTATTCAGGTTTGGGGACTACGTTATTCTAGATCAGGCTATACAAAGAATATTCTCACCGAGCAAGTCAGAGATGCCAGATGTAAAATTGTTTGTAATGAGTTTCTGTCCATTTGGTAGAATGGCAGAATCATCAATGGCTCCAGTAGAAAAACTCCTAGGAAAACTGGCGAACATTACAGTGCACTACGTCATATACCCCAGCCAGATGTACGCGGGACAGGAAGACAAGTACTGCATGGGGGAGTACTGTTCAATGCACGGGATAAACGAACTTAGAGAAGATGTAAGACAGATGTGCATTCAAAAATACTATCCAGACAAGTTCTGGGACTACATATCTGAAATAGCCACAAACAACAGCTATTCTCCGGAGAACATAGAAGACAAGTGGAAACCACTAGCTGAAAAACTTGGAATAAATGTGACAAAGATAGAGAGATGCCTAGAAAATGAGGGTATGGATCTATTAGCCCAGGATTACGCACTAAACCAGAAGTACGGAGTTTCAGGATCACCAACGGTAATAATAAACGAGGAAAGATGGGACTGGTCCAGAACACCAGAAGGATTCAAGTGGGCAATATGCCAAGCATTCAAGATCAAACCAGAGGAGTGCCAGCAAGAACTATCCCATAGTACGAACACGACCCCAGCAGGGAGCTGTGGATGATCCCCTCACCCTCAACCCACCTTAAACTGATAATCTAGACTCTCCGAGAATATTTTAAAAACCTGTTTCTCAATAATAGACCTCATGCTCCAGATAGATCCAAAAATCATAGAGGATATGAGAAAAAAATCATACGGAGTATGGAATCACTCAGCCGTGCAGATATGCTCCTGGACAAAGAAAGCAATACTTGAAAAAGGAACATGCTACAAGAACAAATTCTACGGCATAGATACCCATAGATGCATGGAAATGACTCCTGTGAGTGTGTTCTGCACCAACAACTGCATATACTGCTGGAGACCAATGGAATTCATGAAACTAGTGAATATAGAACCAGAGGATGTGGACGACCCGGAAGGTATATACGAGCACCTCCTGGAGGAAAGAAAGAGGTTACTAACTGGATTTTGGGGAAATGAAAATGCAAACAAGAAACTCCTAGAGGAGGCCATGATTCCCAATCACTTCGCAATAAGTCTCTCAGGGGAACCAACACTGTATCCAAAACTCCCAGAACTAATAAAGTTCCTGAAATCTCTCCCTCAAACAAGATCCATATTCCTGGTGACCAACGGGCAGGAGCCAGATATGATAAAAAGACTCATAGATGATGATGCGTTACCAACCCAATTGTACATCAGCATAACTGCCCCAAATCCTGAACTCTACAAAAGGATAAGCGTTCCCCATTATCCTGATGCATGGGAAAGGCTAACCAGAACACTGGAGATTGTGGCAGATGCTCAAGTGAGAAAAGTCATAAGAATGACAATGATAAAAGGCTGGAACATGGACGATGCTCTAATATCTGAGTACGTGGATCTAATAAAAATAGGAAATCCTCACTTTGTTGAAGTGAAGGCATACATGTACTTAGGATACTCCACGCATAGATTGAAGAAGGAGAATATGCCTACCCATGAAGAGATAAAGGAGTTCTCTAAAAAGACGGTTGAGCAATCCGATTTCTTGGAGTACATGGACGAGCAGGAGGCCAGTAGAATAGTGGTGCTTAAGAATAAGGAAAACCCCATTGATCCTTTCATCTCTCCAGTTCAATCTAGGTAGACCATGCTGGATATCTGGCCCCCAGCAATTTGGATAATCGCTCTAGCTATCCTGTCCATGGCGTCTATGAGCTGTCCACGGGTTGTTTCTCTATTTCCATAAACAACAACTAAAGCATTTTTGGTTTTCTCTGAAATGTAGGCCACCTTACTGTCGTAGCAGGGGATGAGGGAAATGACCTTCTCTGGGTCAGCTAGGACTAGCTCCCTACCCCCTAACTCAAACTTTGTACCGCCTGTTTCAAATATATAACCAGGTATCCCTAAGCCCATATATGGTTCCTCTTTTACTTTGTTCCAGTCGTACACACTAGCCACAACTCCCTCGTATATCTGCATCAAATTGACTACATCCACAATGTCATTGTTCTCTGGAAATGCGTCCTCCAACAGCAACCTAGCCAAAAGAGAGACCTTTGGCTCCCTTCCACAGGACCTGTAAGCTATTGCCTCATATTCTCTAATGACTGGAGAATCAAAGAAACTGGGGGTTTCCTTTAAGTAACTAAGAACCTTTTCCCTCAATTTTGGGACAGCCCAATGCCCCATGGAGAACTTTATACCAGATATCTGGTAGGCCACCAACTTTATGCCTGGATACCTCTCCTTCGCCTCGGGTTTTATATGCATGAAAATAAAAAGAAGCTTGGATTTAAATATGTTGCTAGATCCGGGGGATAGATATGGAAGAACACGTTTGCGAGATATGTGGAAAAAGAACTAGAACCCCATACGTTGCATTCCTAGAAGGTGCAAGATTGGTTATATGCGAAAGATGCGCTAGGACATACAAAAATGCAGAACCGCTGTTCAAGGAAAGGAAAAGAGTTCAGAGAGCAATCAAACCAAAAAAGAAAGTTGTTGAAAAAACTTTTGAGATTGTTGAGGATTATGCAGAGAAAGTGAGAAAGGCCAGGGAAGCCAGAGGGCTCAAGGTGGAAGAGCTGGCAAAGGAGATTGCAGAACCAGAAAGCGAAATTCACAAAATAGAGAGAGGTGAATTGCTACCAGAGCTAAAGGTTGCTGAGAAACTGGAGAAATTCCTGGGGATAAAGTTAATAAGAGAAATCACAGAGGAAGAACTGGAAAAGGAGAAGGAACTAGTAAAAGATCTAGATAAAGAAGAGGAACCTCTCACGCTGGGGGACATTGTTGTAATCAGAAAAAAGAAACACTAATCACCAATCCCTCCAACCCAAAAATTTCAAATCTATCTCAAACCCTGTTACAGGCATCTCTATCTCAAAGTTCTCCAAAACCTTTGGATGTATCTCTCCGACCCAGCCAACGGACTCTCCATTAACCAGTACCTTGGCAACCCTGCCATCTAGGAAGCTAGGATTACTGGCCTCTTCAAACCTCAATTCAACTGGCTTCTCCAAGTACCTGAGAACTGCCTCCACAGTTGACTTTGCTACGGAATAATCAGAACTCTTATCAGCTATTACTCCAGCTAAATGCAATCTTTCCTCCACTTTGCCCTCTTCTACTAAAGCAACCCTCCCTATCTCATACAACTTCTGTGGGTAGGGGTGGTGCTTGTTTCTGGAAAGGACATCCAACAGCTGGGGGAGTATCATATCCCTGAATACTGTATAGTTCTCATTAACTGCGCTCTTTACCCTAACCACGCTTGTACTTCTCTTCATCTTCTTGTGCAAAACGTCTTCACTAGTCAAATGATAATTGCTAGTCTCTAAGAATCCCATCCCAATCAACAACTGACCAAGTAACTTGCTAACCTTTGTTTCCTTACTCATCTCACTAACTGTGGCGATGTTTGGTATCTCTGGCTCAAACTTATCGTATCTATACGCTATTGCAACATCCTCCACTAAATCAATTGGATGTAAAATATCGCTCCTGTAGGCAGGAACTTTAACGAAAACTCTCCCCTCGTGATCCTTTGCACCTATCCCCATTCTACGTAGATAACTAGCAATCTCACCATCGGACAAATTCAATCCAAGGAGCTTGTTCACGTAATCCGGATCAAGTTCCATGTCCATTGGTGTTAGGTCCGGATACTCTCTACCCTCCACATTAACGGAGTATATTTTTCCACCCCTATCTGCCAAAGCATAAACCAAGATGTTCAAAGCTTGTACAACTGGTTGGAGCCTGGTACCAGTAACATCTATTAGGATGTTCCTAGTATTCTCATCCACCGCCGTATCCTGGGAGTTTATCACTGGTGGGAAGGACAATACCTTGCCAGTTGCATCAACCCAAACCACGTAATTTGGCCCCGGTACCAAATGGGAATACTCTACTCCCTTTGGATGCTCTTTCTTTATTTCTTCAATACTCATTTCTCTATCCATCCCCAACGGCACAAAAGAAAAGCTACCATCTACAACCTTGTAGGTTATTGGGAATTCAATTTTATCCAGATCATATACACCAATGGACGCAACTTTTCTATTCCTGGAATGGGTCAGGTGCAACTTCTCCTGTACCTGCATCAATGATCTTACCAACTCATCATCCATTTCTAGATCCTTTACAACTGCACAAACAGCATAAGGTCTACTCTTCGCTGTTTCAGGTTCTATCCTAGCTTGATAATCTGATGGATAGACCACCGGCACTCTGATCTCTGACTCCAACCCCAAAAAATACCTCATCCCCCTAGCCAAACCCTCTATACTAAGAAAATCCGGCCTATTGGGAGTAACATCCAATACCACTTCAGTATCAGTCATATCGTCTGGAACAACTCCTAGCATAGCTAGCTCATACTCAAGCTCCTCATCTGACATGTCCTTTCCTATGAGCCTGAGCAGCTCTCGCTTGTCAAAACTAACAGTTGGCATTACAACCACCACAACTTAGCATTCCTCAACTGCTCCACATCATTCTTGTATATCTCTCTCAAATCCGTTATTCCGTAGTAGTCTACTATCAACCTCTCAACTCCCAGCCCCCAAGCCAAAACTGGGACTGCCTTACCAAGCAGTGGTTCCACGACCTCTGGTCTAAATATCCCAGCACCTCCGAGTTCAATCCACTCCTTCTTCACTGGATGGTAAACCTCTGGCTCAACACTCATCTCCGTATATGGGAAGTAATGAGGTCTAAATCTAACCTTCTTGAATCCAAGTTTTGAGAGGAACTCCTTTAGATAACCTAGCAGGTGCCTAAAATTAACATCCTCAGACACCACTATACCATCACTCTGAGTGAACTCAAACAGGTGTTTCCAGTCCAATGCCTCATTTCTAAACACCCTACCAACAGAGAAAAATTTTGCAGGGAGCTCCGTTTCCTTAAGTTTAGCAAGTGTTTGAGCGGAAAGTATTGTAGTATGGGTTCTCAGAACCATTCTCTTAGCTTCCTCCTCACTCCACTCGTATTCCCATCCCAATGAGCCATCCACTCCCTCTTCATGGGCCTTCTTAACTCTAGAGACCAAATCACCACCAGGCAACTCTCCATACTCTGGCTCCACATAGAAAGTATCCTGAAGCTCCCTGGCCGGGTGATCCTGAGGAACGAAAAGTGCATCGAAATTCCAAAAACTGGTCGTGACTATTGGTCCGTTCATCTCCTTGAACCCCATCTCAAGCCAAATCTGCCTAATATAATCCTTAGCCAGATTGGCAAAGTGCCTTTTACCAGGATAGATGGGAGGGGTCGGAGCAGATACATCATACTTCCTAAACTTCACCTTCCTCCACGAACCCGTTCTAATCATCTCAGGTGTGAGGTTACTAACTTCCTCCTCTATGGTTATGCCTTTCTTAACAATATCCCTTCCTAGATCGGTTAGATGCACTCTTATCTCCTTTTCCTCTCGAACATCCAATATTTTAGACCTCTCTTTAACAAATCTCCTCAAATCATCTGGTATTTCGCTTGCGTAAGCTCCAGTTTTGAGCAACTCCAGAAACCTTTCTGTTGGAAGCTTCCCTCTAGCAGCCTCCTTCCCTTTTTCAGACAAGACTATTCTGCCACGGTCCACTTTCCCGAGCCCTAGTTTGGATAGCCAAACCAACGCTATTCTAAATTCTCCTCCCAATTTCTTAGCAACCTCAGAAACAGAGTCTACTCCTGAAAGAACCAACTCTAAAAGCTTCCTCTCTGGGAGCCCTTCCTGGGCATACCTACGGCCCTCTTGATTTAGCTCATATACCTCCTTCACATCCTCGTCCACGCTGATCAAACCCTTTGCCTTCAACCATTCCAACGCCTTCAGCACTGCGTCCTTCTTTAACCCTGTCTTTCTAGCTATGGTTTCCGGATCCTCTGCTCCCTTATTCACTGCCAACAATACCTTTTTTTCATGAACAGTGAGGTTCATGATCACCACCAGAAAATCAGTTATTTATTGCAGGAGAGCTATAAAAGGTTTGATGGTGGTTCTAGATGCTAGCGGAGTACTGAACGCCTTCGGTTTCAGATTTGATAGGAAGTTTTACACAACCCCTAGTGTAATGGAAGAAATAAAAGACCTCAGATCGAGGGCAATAGTGGAATCTGGAACAATTCAAGGCAAGCTAATGGTCCTCCTACCAAGCAAAGAATCTCTAGAAAAGGTAAGAGAGGCTGCGAGAAAATTAGGTTTTGAGAAAAAACTATCAAAAACTGATATGGATATAATCGCACTTGCGCTAGATTTAAAAGACGAACTGTGGACAGATGACAAAACCCTAGCAAAATTAGCAAATAAGTTGGGGATAAAAACATCCCCCATAATATGGAAATAAATGCGTGCTTACTCTTCTTCCTCTTCTTCTATTACTGGCTCTTCAGCGAAGGCCTCCTTCAGCAGTTCAATTATCTGCTTCCTATACCAGAATGCCAGAACAATCACAATCACGGCTGCTGCGGCGTACAGGGGGTTCCCAAATCTATACTTGAGATCTTCAATCAATCCTTGAAGTGAAAACTGGGTCTGTATTGGTTTATCCCTCTCAAAAACTAGCTTGAACCCTTCAGAGGATAGAGGGCCTCTCCACGTGTATTCATAGAATTCTCCCAAATATCCGGGAAGCTGCGCTATTACCCTTTGTTCCGTTGGGTTTGGTTGGGGGATATCTGCCAACCTATACCCTCTAGGAAACTCCACCGTTAACTGCGTGGCAGGGCGCAAGGGCAATTCAAACTTACCATCTTTTTGAAAGACAGTATCAGTACCTACCAACTCCAACACTTCACTAGTTCCCTTATCCTCAACTTTGTGAAGTAAGGAATCAGTAGTGTACTGAAGAGTTATCTGTGCAAATCCACCCGAACCCATGACGTAGCTAACATGGTAATCCCTTATGGGAACCGTAAAACTGGGGCCGGTCCCCAAAGAGATTAAATCATTCACAGTGGCATTTGATAGAATGTTCTCCCAAGTGGTCTTTTCAGTGCTGTTCAGCTTCACTTGGTAAACCTCAGTTATTCGAATATCTCCAGAATAAGGAATCAAAACTGTAATATCGTGCGCAATGTACTCGACAGCCATTACTCCTGAAACTAAAAACATCAAAGCCAAAACTGAAACTAAAGGCCAGTACCTCATACTCTAGATTATGTGCTCAGAGGTTTAAAACATTAAGCTCTAGTAAAGGTAAGTTAGAAGGGGGGTTAGATGTTCAGTTCCACTGGGAGCAACTTGATACCCTCGGATGTAATCTGCAGTGGGACCATCCCCTCATAATGCTTCGTGGCTCTCATCTTTCTTATGAATAAGATCCTATGGGCCCCCTCAAGTAGTGGCATTGTAGTATACCTCAAAACTATGACTCCATCCACCACATATTCCTCAACACCAAACCGAGAGTACCTCTCCAGTTCCTTCCCATACTCGGGTATCTCAGATATGAGGATGGATGTTAACCCAGTTTGCTTTAGGTAGTACACGAGCTTGAGGATAAACTCCCTTATCTTTGATTCCTTTTCCATGTGGAAACCCAATGCAGGAATTGAATCCAGCACAAACCTCTTTGCACCTATGCTCCTGGCCATTTGCATTATCTTTATCAAGAGCTTTTCTGGTTCGAATTCGTGTGACTCCACGTAATACTGTTCCATTGATGGGACTCCTATCTTTGTAGCAGATAGATCTAGGATTGCCAGCTTTCCTTCATCCTCCAATGCTTTTATGTCCCAGCCAAACCTAAGCATATCCTCTCTAATGAGTTCTGCTCTCTCATCCACGGTTATGTACAATCCAGGTTCGTTGTGTTCCAACGCTCCCTTTATTAGGTACTGCATTGCCAGTATTGTTTTACCAGTTCCACAACCACCTGAAACTAGAATGCTTCTCCCCCTAGGGAATCCTCCTTCTATGAGCTCGTCCAAACCAGGAATTCCAGTTGGTACTCTCTCAACCATGAGCATCACCACTAGAATAACGTGGGAGTTATTTAAAAAGTTGTTTGTTTGGGAAAAGGAGAAAAAGTGAGGTGGGCGCTCTCTGGAGGGGGAGGGGACGGGGGGGTGGTATGACCAGCGTATCCAAGCAATCCAGCGTCAGCGCCCACCTACCAAGTAGTATACTTTCCTGCCAGCTCTCTTCTTTTCTAGGAGGCCTAGTTGGTAAAGCCTATTTAGCCTGGCTGAAGCGGCGTTTCGGCCCTTGTATCCAAGGGCCTTCTGAACTTCATCTGCAGTGGCCCTTCCCTTTTCTTTTACAAACGCAATTATTCTCTCGTCCACTTCGCTCAGGATTTCGGTTTTCGAGGTGATGGGAACAGAGGTGGAAGGAACCGTTCCCTCTCCTTTCTCTAGGATGCTCCTTATTGCACGGAGCTCTTCTAGTATGACCTGGAAGAGCGCATTTGTCTTTTTTCTTTCTTCTATGAGGCGATGAATCATTGCACCAACGATTATTGGATCATTGAACTTCTCAAGGTCATATGTAATGTCTTTACTGTATTCTCGGAATTCCTCATCACCGTAATCCCCAAGGTATTTTTTGTACTCCTCCAGCCAGGCCTTGGAACCAGTGTGATTTATATTCTTGTTCGTCATAAACTATCACTAGTAACCTGCCATGACTTGTCTCGTTACTGTCATGATTAAGTCATGACTAGTATATAAATCTATCGCTCGTTCTAGAATCAGGAGAATATCTAGGTTTTAGTGGGTATTTATAAAGGATCAGGGATCTTGTCTTGGCAAAATCCCTAATTTTCCATTCCCAGCTCCTTCTCTGCTTCTGCCACGACCTTTTTCACTTTCGCAACAGCATCTGGATTAACGGAGATGCTAGTAATTCCCTGCTCCACCAAAAATCTCGCAAACTCTGGATAATTACTAGGTGCCTGTCCACACAGACTAACGGTCTTTCCCTTCTTCCTAGCACCATGGATTATCATAGATATGGCTCTCTTTACTGCGGGATCCTTTTCATCAAACAATCCCATCCTTCCAAGCATGTCAGAGTCCCTATCCACGCCTAGAACCAGCTGAGTGAGATCGTTGGACCCAATGCTGAATCCGTCAACTAGCTCAGCAAACTCTTCTGCAAGCAAGGCCACACTCGGGACCTCTGCCATTATCCAAACCTTGAATTTCTCGCCTCTTTCCAATCCCTCTTCCTTCATTATCTCAAGGATCTTCCTCACTTCCTCCTGCTTCCTCACAAATGGTAGCATGACCCACAAGTTGTCCAGCCCACTGTCCCTAACCTTCTTCACAGCCTTCAACTCTAACCTAAAGGCTGGCTCGTACTGTGGAGAGTAATACCTAGAACATCCTCTCCAACCAAGCATGGGGTTGTTCTCCTCTGGTTCATATTTCTCTCCACCTTCCAAATCCCTGTACTCGTTGGTCTTAAAGTCTGAAAATCTAAGCACAACTGGCCTGGGATAAAATGTCTTACACACTTTGGCTATTCCCTCTGCCAGCTTATCAACCCATTCCTCAGCTTTTCCTTCCTCTATGGCCTTCAGAGGGTGCTTCTTTATGTAAGTGGCAATTATGAACTCCTCCCTCATCAAGCCTACTCCATCCACCGGCAGTTTCGCATATTTCTCCGCCATATCTGGGACTCCCAGATTTAGATAGATCTTCGTCTTGGTTTTTGGAAGTTCTGAAAGATCTAGTTCAGCCTCCTTCTCTATCTTTACCTCTCCCTTGTAGATTATTCCCTTCGTGGCATCCACGGTAATTATGTCTCCATCCTTCACGAGTTTAGTAATGTTTCCAGTCCCAACCACTGCAGGGATTCCCAGCTCTCTAGAAACTATCGCCGCGTGGCAGGTCATCCCCCCCTCATCCGTGACAATGGCTGCTGCCCTCTTCATGGCAGGAACCATATCTGGATTGGTCATCGTGGTAACCAGTATGTCCCCATCCTGGACCTTGTCCAGCTCATCCAAGCTGAGAACGATCTTAACCGGACCAGTGGCAATTCCTGGGCTAGCCGGGAGTCCCCTAGTTAGCACTTCGCCCTTTATCTCTTCCTCCCTCTCTTTCTCCACTTTTTCTTTGAGCTTCAATGTCGTTATTGCTCTGGACTGGACGATGTACAGTTTGCCATTCTCATACGCCCATTCCATATCCTGGGGATGTCCGTAGTGCCTCTCAGTTTTAAGGCCCAACTTTGCCAGCTCTATGATCTTGTCATCTGGGAGTTTTTGCTTGTCTTGAAGCTCTTCTGGAATTTCATATCTAGCGGTGCCCTTTCCACCAGGAGCCCTAGCTATTTTCCAAGTTTGCTTCGCAATATTCTTTGATATAATCTTCAAACTCTCCTTGTCTATGACATAAGTATCTGGAGTAACCTTCCCGCCAACCACAACCTCTCCCAAACCATATGCTGCCTCTATGATGATCTTGCTTGTATCTCCTGTCGGTGAAGCAGTAAACATAACTCCAGAAACCTCTGATTCAACCATCTTCTGAACCACTGCAGCTAGTTTCACCTTCTCATGGGGGAATCCCTGCTTCTCTCTGTAGAAAATTGCTCTGGGCGTAAACAGGCTCGCCCAGCATCGTTGAACATTCTTAACAACCTCCTCCTCCCCAATAACATCTAGATATGTCTCCTGCTGACCAGCAAAGCTAGCCTCTGGCAAGTCCTCTGCAGTAGCGGAAGAACGAACAGCAACGTAAACTGGCTTTCCACCACCAACTTCATTGCACAGTTTTCTATACGCCTCAACTATGTGCATCTCAATATCTGTTGGTATCCTTGTGTTCAGTATCAAATCTTGAATCCTCTTTGCATTCCTCTCCAATTGATCAGTATCATCAACATTAGTTTCCCTGAGTATCTTAAAGATTGCGTCCTTCAACCCCGTCCTAGTGATAAACTCCCAATATGTATCGGCAGTAACAACAAATCCCGGAGGAACTGGAAGCCCCAATTGAGTCATTTCTCCTAGGTTCGCTCCCTTTCCACCAGCAATAGGAATGTCATCCCTGCTTATCTCTGAAAACCAAACCACATACTTCATGTAACCACCAAATAATACAATTCAATTCAATAATTTAAACTTTAATCGGTTAATAGCTAGCGATGGCACTTAGAACCAAGAGAGCGCTGAGCAAGAAACTGAAAACTGTGAGAGATATAATCGCAGATCTAGAGGAGGTAAAGAATAGATGGGAGAATGCATCAAAGAGAGTAAAGAGAGTTCTAGGTCTCATATCCCAAATAGCAATTGACAATGCATACGTACGAAACAGGGAACTGCTGCTGAGTGGAGAACTAGACAGAAAGTTGGAGAGATTGCTGTCTTCTCTAAGACTGATGGAAATGGAAATGAGACACGATATCGCAGACAGCATATACACAGAGGAGGACAGAGAAAAACTCATAAAAGAAATTGAAAGGTTAGCTCAGGCCGAAGCAAAAATGGAAGAGAATTTGAGAAAGATACAAACAGTGAGAGAGGAAATACAAAAGTTGAATGAAGAGGAAAAGAAAGATCTCAGATTCTTCCTGGAAAGAAGGATCTTTCCACACAAGAGTGGAAGAATGGTAACTCCTATAGTGTACACTGGAAAAATGAAGAAAAATATTAGGAATCCAGTTCTAGCCCTAGACAGCTATCTACTACACAAAATTGGAGAGAAGTTTGAGGGCAATGTTTGCATAGTACCTGCATTCTCGCATGAGATAGAATTCGCGGAACATGGGAAATTGATAGAGATCACTCCAGGAAAAAGCTATAAATTCGAACACCCCAATGCTGTAGTAATACCCAAAAAGGCACAGGAAGTAACGAAATTCGAAATAGACAAACATGCAGATAAAAAGGACAAGATCTTAATCATAAAAGGAATAAACCGCATATTAAATGACAAAGAACTGGCAAAACTAATAGAAAAGGTGAATCCAAAATACGTGGCAGTGTTTGGAACCTGGCACGAAAGAACTGATCCAGAATTTGAGGGAGTCCCTGTAATAGATGAGAAAACGATCAAGATCCTGGAAAGATCAGGATTCCAAGAGGTCACGCACAGAGTAATACCTCCAGAAGAGCTAGAAAAGGTAAAAAAGGCTGAAGAGAAAATCAAATCATCGTTTGAACCCTGGGCAAAGTACTTCCCAGCAACAAAAGTAAGAATATTTGAAAGAGTCGGGAGGGAGAAGCATGCCAAAAAAGGTTAGGAGAACAAACGTGAGAAGAGTATCCCTGGAAAAGGCCAGGAAAGAGGCATTAAAAAAGTTGATCCAAGAAACGAGAAAATTCAAAATGCTAGAGAACACCCTGAGAAATTTGGATTATAGATTCATATACCACCTAGACCCAAAAACTGAAGAAGATGAAATAGCTGATTTGGCCGCTACCCATTTGGAAAAGCTCCTAAGGGAAGTTGGACCTAGGGAGTATGTGAGGGGACTTTTATCACGGTACAAAGATGAGTATCCCTATGCAACGGCTGTAATGAATGAGCTATTAAAAAACATTAAAACAGAGAAGGAGGCCATAAAAATAATAAAGAATACTCTTAATGAAGAGGTTGAAGGAAGAAAGATTGTGGACCTCCTCAAAGACAAAAGCGTGCCGCTCACTCTAAGGGCAGATGTTCTCATAAAGATATATGAAAAACTGGGTTCCACCGGCAAGTACGTGTCATTTCATGAAATGAACAAGGCATTGAAAGAACTGGGTGTGGATCTAACAACAAGGACCCTGGATGAAGATGACCCAAGCAATCCCAATTTCTGGCAAAGGAAGGAAGAATTCAAGAGGAACCCGAGCCTTCAAGAACTAGAAAGCTTGGAGCTCCTGGATACAAAAAATGAAACTCACATAAAAGATGAGATAGTGAAATTGATGGGGTTCGTGCGATTGTATGAAGCTGGTGGGCTGGAGGAAGAAGAACTTGATGACTTGATAAACGAGTTCGTGGATTACGCGATGAATTTAGCAGAGGGGGACAGGCAAAAGGTGCTGAGGTACGTGGACAAGTTTGATGAAGAAGGATTGCTCTACCAAAAGATAACCTCCTTATTGAGAGCAAATGAGATACCAAGTAATGAGGACGTAGAGAGAGAAGTGAAGAATTTACTGGAGGAAATCAAAGCACACCCTCAAAAGCTGGCAAAGGATAAAAGGGTAGTTGAGAGATTGATAAATAGAGCATATCTAAAGGGTTTGCACCCGGTTGAGGTAAAAAGAGTCCTAAGGAATCTTGTCAAAGACAAGAAGCTAAAAGAAAAGATCTTGGAAAAGATTGATAAAGTGTACTACGGAGAGCCCGATTATTCCGAACCACTAAAGGGCTACTTGTGAGGTTAAGGAGATGGATGAGAACAATGTAAAGGTCATCGTCCCTAAATCTGGAAAGTGTTCTTGGGGAAAATGCATATTTTGTGGCTACGGTAAAGAGGAACATCCAGTAAATGTGCAGGTGTTGAAAGCCTGGTTAGATAGGCAACTCCTAGATTTCTCTGGAGACACATTAAAGGTCTACTGTTCTGGTTCCTTTCTGGACGACAACCAGTTCCCCCCAGAATTCAGGAGGTACCTGGTGGAAAAATGTAAGGAAAAGGGAATAAAGCACTTGGAGATAGAATCCAGGCCAGAGTTCATAACAGATGAAAAACTGAAGGAGTTCGAGGGTCTGGATCTAATGATAGGAATAGGCCTAGAGGTAGCAGACAACGACGCACTAAAGAGAATTGCAAAGGGTTTCACCGTAGAGGATTACATCAAAGCCGCAAACTTGATTCATGAACACGGTTTCAAAGTAAAGACATACTTGCTGGTGAACCTCCCGATCCCAAATGCCAGGGAATTATTTCACAAGAGTGTTGAGTTTGCAAAGAAGTACTCTGACAAGATAGTAATAATGAATTTGCTACCACATGGAAGAACTCCAATGCTAGATATGTGGGCAAGAGGAGATTGGAAGCCATTGAGTAGAAAAGAGTTTGAGGGGTGGGTTAAGGATTATCTGGATGATCCGAAAATAGAGGTAGAATTTGAAACATTCAAGTTTGTCCCGAGCATTCCTCCAGAGAAAAGAGTTTATCTAAAGGGTGTTGGAAAAGAATTCGTAGATCACCCCTGGTACAACATATGGCAAGACTGGTTTGCTAGGATATACGAACCCCCAGCAGGCAGAGATATCGCTTTGTTCGTTCCCTGCTCATACACGAAACCATACTCCAGATCAAAGACACACAAGCTGATAGACAGGGCAATAAAAAGTAGTGGCAAGGAAAAAAGGGTGCATAAACTAGTCATATCCAGTCCGGGAGTAATCCCATTCGAGTTCAATGACCACTATCCCTTTAACGCATACGACTGGGACGAGAAGCTAGAAACTCCAGAAATAATGAAATTCTATATAGAGAAAAATGCTGAGAGGATTGAAAACTACCTCAGAAATCACAAGAACCACTACAAATATTTTGTGGCATACTTCAGACTGGAAGCTGAGAGCTTGGAAGCCCTGAAAAGGGCTTGTGATAAGCTGGGGATAGAGCTAAAGTTAGGCTATGATCCAGAAACCTACAAGAAACTGGTGGAAGAAGGGGAAAAGAAACCTTTGTTCAGGGCGGAATTGTTAAACCAGCTGTCGGAGACTCTCAAGAATCTAGACTAGGCTAGCCAATGCTCTTCTCTCCTCCAATTTTCTCCAGGATTCTGTAAGTAAGAAGGAAACTGCTATCTTTGAAACATCCCAAAAGAACACTGCCAAGAATGCTGGGAACAGAGGTAGGCCGAATACTGCCAACAACACCTCTCCGAGAATCTCATTTTGACCAAATCCATAGAACACCGGTGATATCTTGGCTAGGAGGAGTATTATTGAAAACGGGAGAAAAAGATTTGCTGGGGAAATCCAGTAACCAAAGGAAAATAAGAACAACCAAACTGAGATAACATCCATCAACCAGCTAGATACATCCAGTAGTGTCAAGGAAAACGTCCTCCAACTGGCCAACCCGTGGAGGAAAGGCAACCTCTCCATGAATAAAAATAGGAATCCCAAAAGGACTATCCAGATACCTATGAAGAGTGAGGGGTTGGTTCTTCCAAATTGAACAAAAATCAAATAGAAAATAGATACAGCTGCTGCTGATAGTAAGATCAGGATCTCAAACAGTTTTGACGCTAGGAAATACCCTGCGCCAATGGCCTTTCCTAGAGCATATCTCATGGGAGAAATAACCATTTGAAGAATGTTTGGCCCACCTACAGTAAGAACTGGCGAAGGAAGCAGATGACTGGATATCTCCAGGCTCTCCTGGGCGACAAACCTAACTAGAAGGTAACTCCTGTAACTCTTCAAAAAAGCGGAGAATCCAGCTGCCAGGAATGCAATCAATGCAAACTGCCATAGAAAACCAACACTAGCTGGAGACAATACAGCCAGAACAGTAGCCACCACCAAAAAGAATGCTGAAAGGAACAACCTCATGCCAAAATTACCTATCATGGGTTAAATTGTGAACAACCATTTATAAATCCTTGTCAATTAAACTAATCGGTGGTAACGTGGGGCTGCTAGATTTGTTTAAAAAGAAAAAGGAAAAGTCTATGGAAAGACTAGGGTATGGAGTTAGGATAACCAAGCCCAGACTAGAGCGGACGTACCACCACGATGTTTTGGATGCCATTAGAAACAGCACACTGATAATCCCTAAGGAGAGCAGAAAGAAGATAAATAGATTGCTACAACATCAGCACATAATGACCTTCTTTATTCCTAGGGAAGAGTTAGAGGAAGATCTGAAGGTAGATCTATTAAAGGAAGAATTTGTTAAGAAAATTGAGCAAGCCCTCAATAGAAATGTCATCGTTGAGGATCTGCATGTGGGACTGATACTCGCTTTTAACAGCAACCCAGAAGAAAAAGTGGAAGAACTAATGAAAAAAGTGAAAACTGCCCCATTAAAGGAAATCGAGAAACAAAACTTGATTCGGTTCTTGAATAAACCAATGAACGAGACCATGGCCAAAAAACTGGTGGAAGTGCTTAGCAGGAGCAAGGCGGTTGGGAAAACTAGAAGGAAACTATTTGGAATCCTTGCAAGTGTTAGTACTAAAGCTAAAAAGGTCAAAGAGGGTGTGAGGGGCTGGGCCGTGAGGGTGCCCAGAAAACCAAAACCGGCCTAAACTAGAAAAATAAACTTTAAAAACCAGCTTTTTTATAACTAGTCAGCTAATGCTCCGGTAGTCTAGTCCGGCCAAGGATGCCGGCCTTTCGAGCCGGTGACCCGGGTTCAAATCCCGGCCGGAGCACTTGGGGCTTTATGCCTCAACCCCAACAACTTAACATACCTCACGTACTGGGGATAACTTGGGGATGACCGTGATTAATGGGAGAAAAATAATTACACTGTGTGGATCAACCCGGTTCAAAAAAGAGTTTGAAGAAGTAAACAAAAAATTGACTCTAGAAGGCAACATCGTCATAAGCGTTGGTGTCTTCGTTCATAACGAAGAAGAAAAGGAGGAATTGCTATCAAAAAAGAAACTGCTGGACGAAATCCACTTGGATAAGATAAGGTTGGCCGATGAGATATTCGTGATCAACAAAGATGGATACATTGGGGAGTCAACGAAGAAAGAAATCGAATTTGCAAAAAAACTCGGAAAACCCATACGGTTCTTGGAACCTGACAAAGCACCCCTCTAGCTCCAAATACTCTTACGACAGATGTGGGCCCGTAGCTCAGTTGGAAGAGTGCTCGCTTGGCGTGCGAGAGGTCCCGGGTTCGAATCCCGGCGGGTCCACTATACACAAAGGATCAACTGGAGGTGTTAACTTGGCAAGCGATGGAGAAAAGAGGAAAAAGAAAAGGCAGCAAAGGTGGAAATGGAAGAAAAAGAAGAGAAGGAGAATGAAGAGACAGTTGAAGAGAAGAGCAGGTAAACTATAATATCTAAACCCCACGAATCTTCGTTTTGCCTATTGCCAATCATATTTACTTAATTGTACGGGCGGGGGTGCCGGAGCCTGGCCAAACGGGCAGGATTGAGGGTCCTGTGGCGTAGGCCTGCGCGGGTTCAAATCCCGTCCCCCGCATATGCCACTTCATGTGGCATCGGGGATGTGAATCCCCACATCGCCCGCAAGCCGGCGCAACGGCTTGTTTAAATCCCGTCCCCCGCACTTGGCTTAGATAGCACAAAAATTTAAATATCCAGGGCCCAAAAAATAACACCGCGGGCCCGTAGTCTAGTTGGTTAGGACGCCACCTTGACGCGGTGGAGATCCCCGGTTCGAATCCGGGCGGGCCCATCATAAGGGCGCCACACCCGCCCTTATCAACCCATCCTAGCCAATCCAAGATAGAAAATTCTGAACAAATGTGTAAGAGGTGCAAAAGATGGCAAAGGCAACATATCCAGAATTCGTCATGAAGAGGAGACTAGACAAGCAGATATGCATTAGCTGTAATGCTAGAAATCCCCCAAAGGCAACTAGATGTAGAAAGTGCGGATCAAAGGATCTAAGACCCAAGCACAAGGAGAAGAAGGCATGAAACCCGTAGAATCCTTGCTGGATCTAATTCTCCAAACCCTCTCCTCACTAGGATTTCAAACGTTCATCCCTATTGGTAAACGAAGCGCATTCGATATAGTGGCAAAAAAAGGCGACAAGCTAATTTTGATAAAAGTTTTGAACAACGTAGATGGATTGAAGGAGCCCCAGGCAAAGATTCTAAAGAATCTAGCGGGAGAGCTAAACGCAAGCGCAATAGTGGTTGGGTTAAAAACGAAGGCCGGTCCGCTCTTGGATGGCGTGGTTTACGAGAGGTACGGTTTGTACGTGGTCACTCCAAAAACACTGGAGGATGCATTGCTAGGGGAACTCCCAGAGCGAAAGTACTGGAAAGGCAAACTCATATCTAGAGTTAACACAACTAGCTTATCCAACCTCATAAACGAAAAAGACATTAACGAAATTGCCAATATCTTGGGTGTCAGCAGGGAATCCATTTACTTGTATAAAACTGGAAAGATCAACATAGAATTCTCAAAGGCAGAAAAATTGAAATCGTTGTTCAACCTGCCCCTAGAAAAGTACAACATACTGGCTCCACCAACTCCTGAAAAATTGCCCTTAAGTGGGTACTTGAAGGATTTGGAGAGGCTCGGATTCGATGTCGTTCCAGTTCACAAAAGCTTTGATGCCATAGCAAAGGAAAGGGAAAGCTTGCTAGTGGCCAAGAAAAGCTGTCAAAGAGCCCCAGACCTAGAATACCTGAAAAAGGCAGGGGAATTCCTTCACAGCCATCCAATGCTGGTGTCAAATACGAAAGAGGAATGTATTCATGGTGTGCCGGTTGTTAGAGAAAAAGAAATAAAGGGGGCAAAGTCTGCCAAGGATATACTGAAACTGGTGAAGGAAAGGAAGGAAAAAGAATAAAACCAAGCAGTCCCAGAATAACTTCATGGACTGGTTCGATCTGGCATCCAAGACCAGGGAGATAGTTAAGAACTGGGGAGGGAAAGTTGTTCTGATTTTTCACAACGATGCGGATGGTCTAGCCTCTGGAACCCTGGCAAAAATCAGCTTGGAAGCCATGGGAAAGGAACCAACAATGTACTGCATAGAAAAGATGTATCCAGAGATAGTTGAAAAGATACATGGACATCATGGAAATGCGTTGTTCATTTATGCAGACATAGGATCGGGAGAGATTGAACTCTTGGAAAGGGTGAATCAAGGCAGGGTAATCATTCTAGACCACCACAAAACAAAGCCACCGACCACTGAAAAGATCATAAATCTAGATCCAGAACTGTTTGGGATGAACGGTGGGGAGGATGCCTGCGGTGCTACTCTCACCTACTTGTTCTTTAAAGAATACATCCCAAGAGAACACATAGACCTGGCACTGGTCGGGATGCAGGAAATTCCCGGAGAACCAAGGGGATTGAACGAGCTGGTGGTAAAGGAATACGGAAAAGATCCAAAGAAGAAGTTGGACAGGTTTGGAAAGATCCCTAAATCCGTTTCTAGAGATCTAACCATACTTGGAAGCGTTGGTTATTATCAAGAAGGAGTAAGACTAGGGTTAGAACTGGCTGAGAATGGATACACCAAGAACATAAAAGACAAAATAAAAGAGTTTGAGGACAGGAGAAAGGCAGTAGTGAGAGAACTCTTGTACTCCCTGAAACTAAAGGAAACAAAAAATGTTCAATGGTTCGATGCGGGGGATGCATTCAAGGGCATGGGAACGAAAACTATTGGAACCTTCTGCTCATTTCTAGTTCACAAGAACATAGCCCCAAACAAAATCCTTTTGGGGTTCATGAATGTTGAAAGGAAAATCCCAAAGCTAAATGGGGTTGAGCTTGAATTGATTGGGAACTACTCTAAAGTGTCTGCGAGGGCTCCAGATCTAGTGAAGGCCAGAATAACTGGTGGGGAGATTCCGGGACTAGGCCAGTTGCTAGCCAAGGCCTGTTCAGATCTTGGGGGGTTTGCCGATGGACACGATTTCGCAGCAAGTGGGATAATCCCAAGAGGAAAACAAGAGGCTCTGGTTCTAGAAATAGAAAGGGAACTTGGAGGAGAAGAACAAAAGGGATTGAGTGGTTGGATCAGCTAGCGGGCTTTAACTTGCCTTCCTTTGCCAGTATTTTAACTAATCGCTCTATATGCCTTGGATTGCTGAATACCTCTTTTTCAATTACCTTTCTAAACTCCACAGGCCACTCCTTCATAAACTCTTTCCTCACAATCTTTTTCAGATCACTTATTCTCACAACTCCTCCATTAGGGACATAGTGAGCATTCTTCCTTGAAAGCTCCTGATGGATTTTTAGAGCTTCCTTAATGGTCAACTTTCCTGATCTAAGATCTTTAAGCAAGTTTGCGAATGCTCTCTCCTTGAACACATCTCCCCTCTTTTTTGCCTCATCAATCTTCCTTTTAATAAGTGCGTTGAGTTCTACTACATCTCCTCCTTTTTTTAGGGCACCCTTCTTTTTTGCAGGTCCTATTCTAACTATGGGCATAAAACCACCAATAGAACTTTAGCTCTCCAGTATTAAAAAACCTTTCCAAGATGTTACCTCTGCTCTTCAAAAGCCTCCCAGAATTCTTGCCAGCTCATTTCCCCAGGTCTCTTTCCGTTCCAGAATTTTTTCCTCCTATGGGAGAACGCATTTTTCACAAACTCCTCAAACTCCGGATTGTGTGGGTTCCTCTTTCTGAACAGAACAATCCTAGATGCAACTGGTGGCTGTGGCTGGAAAGCAGATCTAGGGACCTTCCAATCCAGTATTGGTTCAGAATAAAACTGGGCTATCACCGAGACCACCCTGTAATGGTCCTGCCCAGGTTTGGCCACGAGTTTCTGTGCAAACTCCTCCTGGCAGATTATGACTCCCAGCTCAAAATCTGTTCTCAAGAGCTTTAGAGTGATTTCCCTGGAAAGGGAATAGGGAATGTTGGAAGCGAACTTGTTAAAGTGGAATTGTGAAAGATCAACATCCAAGGCATCTCCTAGAATGAGTTCAACGCCATCCAGCTCTCTAGTCAAGATGTTGTACAAAAGTCTATCCTTTTCAATTGCAATGACCTTTGCCTTCTTCACCAGCTCCCTAGTCAAAAAACCCAACCCAGGACCTATTTCCAAAACCGTGTCTCCTGGAACCAGTTCCAGAAGTGAGGCTTCCCTCTGCAAAATCTTCTCGTCCACCAAAAAATACTGATCCAAAGCTTTATTGGGCTTGATGGGATACTTAGATATGTCCAACATCTCAGAACCTTCTCTTTCTATGCCTTTCTCCTGCCTCAGGGGGCCTCACAAATATGTAGTACTTGGCCTCCCCTCTAAGTTCCTCAAGCACCTTCTCCTTTATCATCCTAACTGGGTCCGGAAGAAGCTTAACTCTGGAGGACAAGTCCTGGAAGCTCTCAAAGGGCTTCTTTTCCCTCTCTTCCAGTATCTCCTGCATATGCTTCTTCCCAATGCCTGGCAAAAGTTCTAGGGAGTGCATTCTAATGGTAACTGGCCCTGCCTTGTTGAAAAACTCGACAAACTTTTTCTCATTTTCAAGTATGATGGTCTCAATTGCCTTTTCCAATTCCTCTTGAGCAGTGTGAGTGAGCTTTGAATATGGAAGTCTACCCTTTATCCTCTCAATCTCTGGTCTCTTATCTGGACCAATATAAACCTTCTGCTGAAGAAGTAGATTGATACCTCTCCTAGGCACCAATTCAAGCAAGGTAAAATACCGAGTACCCAAAGCTTGCGCTATTGGTTCGTTCGAATATGAGTTCGGATATCCTGTTGGCAGGAAATCCAATACTATCGCGTAATCCTCCTTTGGCATGATCCACCTCTCCTAAGGTTTTATAGGTACTCGGCAACAAGATCTGCCACCTGCTTGTACACGCTGGACTTTATGTCCTTAACGTCCTCCAGTATAACCTTAACATCCTCCTCGTCTTTTGGAAGATTGTTAACGATCATGACAGCATAATCCTCAGGGATACCAAGCTCAACCAGCTTGGCAGTTAACTCCCTAGCTTTCTGGACTCCCAGCTTTCCAAACTCCTTTGCATGCTCCAAAGCCCTTCTTTGCTCGTAGGTGAGCTCCTTCTCCTTCTCTACTTTTTTCAACAGGTTTGCAACTTCTGGGAGGGAAACTGGTTTCTCCTCCTTTACTTCCTTCCCAATCATCTGCTCACCTCTACCCTCTTCAAATGCACAGGCGCAACAATCAATGTCTTCATCATTCCACCATCCCTAACCTGAACCAAGTATGCCTCTCCCTGCTGACCAATAACCTTGCCTGTTCTCCCGTGGAACTTTGGATCTGGCATACCCTCATGAACGCTTGGGTCTATCTTTATTGCCACTGTCTCTCCAACATCAAACTTCTGAAGGAACTTTGTAACTGGTGGCATCCCCCTCTGCCTGGGAGACTTTCTAAGCTTCTTCCTTGTTCCTCTCCTGGAACCTCTGCTCTTCTTCATCTTCAACCCTCCTATATACTGTAGACTAGCACAAACCAATTCCTTGCAGGTTTATTTTGCTAAAACTTATTTAAAAACCTAGCCCCAAAGCCAAGAAAAGTAATCTATCCCCAGTTAAAACTGGAAAAAAGTTATTTAAACCCCAACACAAAATTAGCACATGGAAGACGACGAGATAGTTCACTTCATAATAATATTCTTCGCTCTGGGAGTGGTATTCAGGACATATTTCCCAGCATTATTTGACCTAGTTCTTCTCAGCATGGCTGTTGTGGGAACTGGCTACTTCGTCCTGGGCGTGGTCTCTAGAGTACTTTCTGGATTATCCGGCAAGAACTTCGTTTGGGCGAAGGACTGGTGGCACGGACTTGCCATCTTGTTGATGGTTGGCCTGATCTTTGGTAGGATGGATCTAGCAGTTGGTACTGTAATGTGGGTTGTAAACGCTGCCTTGAGAGCAGTTCTCTGGGTCTTAACTGGTTTCGGGGGTTAACTGGAAAAGGTATTTAAATACCCTGGTTTATAAATAGCCTAGAAATTTCTGGGGTGGTTTAAATGGTAGAGATAACCTTCAGAATAGAAAACATTGTGGCTTCTGCAAACCTGAATGCTGATATAGACCTATATGCTCTAGCCAGGGAGTTAGACAATGTTGAGTATGAACCTGAGCAGTTTCCAGGTGCAATCTTAAAGCTAAAGGATCCAAAGACTAGTCTGCTAGTATTCAAGAACGGTAAGATGATATGTACTGGAGCAAAGAGCGAAAAAGAGGTTAGGAGAGCAATAGAGAATGCAGTAAAACTAATAAGGCCATACATAAGGGACTAGGATCAACCCCTAACCCTAAAAGTTTCCAAATATCCCAAAGGGCTGAACATCCTCCTCTTTCTTCTCTTCTTCCCTTTCCTTCTCCAGCTCCCCTGGTTTAAAGTGATATAGGACTATCTCGTTCACTGCCTTCTTCACTATGTCCTCTGGCTCCTCATCAGGGTATATAAGAACCTTAAATACATGCTTCTTCAGCCAGAACTCTGCCAGGCTTATCCCCAAGTTGAAATCCAATCCTAACTTCTCATCGTCTCCTAGCTGGTAGGGGATCACTGCAAAATCGCAGTTTTTATCCTCCAAAAGAATCCTAGCGGCCATCGGAGCAGAATCTATTGTGGGGATCCTGACCCGCTTTATCTCTAGAGTGGATATCTCCTTCTCAAACTCCTTCTCCACTAAATCGCATACGTCTTCCTGGCCAACCACTTGAATTATCCCAACCCTCATCTCTCTCACTTTGCATCCATTATTTCTATGCTCACTTCATCGCCATCTCTCAGACCAAACCAGGTTCTCAACCGCCTGTCTGAAATGACCTCTATTATATTGTCTGGATTATTTCGTATCTCCGGAAGAACCACCCAAACCTTGGTATTAAGCATTATGGCTGGAAATAGAAACACTGCTCCAAAGTACTTTCCCCTTTCCTTCCAGCTAGGAATAAATAATCCCTTCTCAGGATAGTGAACCGGCCCATCCACTGCAATATTCAATGTTCCTGGGAAAGGTTTAATTCCAATCTTCTCCTCTATCTTATCAGAATACTTTGCTATCCAGTACGCTCCCTCTTTAGGACCCGAAACAACCCTTCCATGATAAACCCTAGTCATGCTACCACCTAGTAATTTTATGGGAAAGGGATTTAATAAGAGTTAATCATAAAATAAGGAAGTGTTGGGCCGGTAGCTCAGCTGGAAGAGTGCCCGCTTCGCAAGCGGGAGGTCCCGGGTTCAAATCCCGGCCGGTCCACTTCGCAAAAGGAGGTAATCAAATGGTTGGAAACTGGAAGATAAAACTGAGACCGATAATCTCAATTCTGCTATTGATTGTTTTTCTGATAGTGGCCGTAACAGGAATAGGATTAGCACAAGCACCATCTGGCAAAATCGCTCATGCAACAGCTTGGACTTTCCTAGGAATGGACAAACCTACACTAGAAAGTGCGCACACTCTTTCAGGAATTGCAATGATCGTCCTAGTAGTAGTCCACCTAGCGATAAACCTGGACATGCTAGTCAATGAGCTAAAAGTGTTGACAAGAAAGTAACCTTTTTAATCCCTTTGTCCCTAATTACTGTGGGTGTTCGAAATGAGCGCCGGTGGACGTCTTTGCATGGATCGAATCTAGCATAGGGAAAACCCCAGTTGTAACCCTAGAGAAATCTGGTTCTGGTTTGGTTGTTGCAAAACTTGAGAGAGCAAATTTAACTGGGAGCATAAAGGACAGGCTAGTTCTGGAAGCTTTGAAGGAGGCAATAGACCTAGGTCATGACTCAGTAGTAGAAGCGACCACTGGGAACACAGGTATAAGCCTAGCAGCCATAGGATCTGCCCTGGGACTCCATATAACAATAGTTATGCCCAAGATAATGACCAAAGAAAGACAGAAACTTATTAAGCATTATGGGGCAGAGCTTGTTCTAGCCCAGGATATGCCACACGCCAGAAACCTGGCACTTGAAATCTCTGAAAAAACTGGTGCGTACTTCCTAGATCAGTTCAACAACCCAGCAAATCTCAGGGCTGGGAAAAAACTAGGGATGGAGATTCTAGACTGGTTGAGAAAATCTGGCTTGAAACCGGACAACCTAGTGATGAGTGTCGGCACTAGTGGATCGCTGGTTGGCAGTGCTATAGTGCTAAAAGGTGCGTTCCCTAGGATGAAAGTGTACGCTACCAACCCGATTGGGCAGATAGACGGAACAAATGACGGCGTGGAAACCCCGTTCCTAAATCTAGTAGAGCTAGACGGAAAGATAGAGGTAACCCGCAAAAATGCAATAGAAACTGCTAGAGCTCTAGCAAGAACTGGGCTTGGAGTAGGAATTTCTAGTGGTGCCAATGTGTATGCCGCAAACCAGCTACCAGGGACAACCATAACTGTACTACCGGATTCTTCTGAGAGGTATTTCTCCACGGAGCTGTTTGAAGAAAACCTTTTTATGCCGAGAAGTGATACAACAATTCAGGAGGTGTAGAGATGTTAAAGGTCTACAACACTTTAACGAGAAAATTGGAAGAGTTTCATCCAATCCACGAAAAAGAGAATAGGGTTTACATGTTTGTGTGTGGTCCTACTGTTTACGACTCACCACATGTCGGGCATGCCAGATCCTACGTGGCTTACGATGTTATAGCTAAATATCTAAGATACAAAGGTTGGTCATTGTTCTACGTTCAGAACATCACTGACATTGACGACAAGATCATAAGGAGAGCCCAAGAAACTGGAAAAACCTGGAAAGAGATTGCGAGGGAATATGAGGAGGAGTATCACAGAGCAATGAAAAGGCTTTTCGTGGACTCCGTGAATCTCTATGCTAGAGCAACCGAGCACATCCCAGAGATAATTGACCAGATAAAGCGACTGATGGAAAAAGGATACGCCTATGAAACAGAGGATGGGGTGTACTTCGACATAACAAAGTTCCCAGAGTATGGAAAGCTCTCGGGCCAAAGGCTAGAGGACCTAATGGCTGGAGCAAGGGTTGAGGTTAACGAAAACAAGAGACACCCATATGACTTTGCGCTTTGGAAAAAGGCAAAACCAGGAGAACCAACTTGGGAAAGCCCCTGGGGACCAGGAAGACCTGGTTGGCACATAGAGGACACAGCAATAAGTGAAAGATACCTGGGCCAGCAGTACGACCTCCACGGCGGAGGGATGGATTTGATATTCCCTCATCATGAATGTGAGATTGCCCAAATGGAGGCCATAAGTGGTAAAAAACCTTTCGTGAGATACTGGCTGCACAATGGTTTCCTAGAGGTAAACGGAGAAAAAATGAGCAAGAGCTTGAAAAACTTCTGGACAATAGAGGACGTGCTGAAGAAAGTCAGACCAGAGGCTCTGAGATACTTCCTCCTGTCAACGCACTACCGCTCACCAATAAACTTCTCCGATGAAAACTTGGAGCAAGCCCAAAAAGCATGGGAAGGACTAGCAAAAACAGTGAGGAAACTAAAGAAACTAGCAAAGGACGGTAAGGAGGGCGAACCTAGAGAACAGGTAGTAGAAGCGCTTGAAGATATACGCAAGAGATGGGAGGATGCAATGGATGACGACTTCAACACTCCAAAAGCCCTGGCAGTTTTGCACGACTGGGCAACACTAGTCAACAGAGAGGTTGTAGAAAGTGGATTAAAGGAAGAAGCTGGGATGGCCCTAGAAATTCTAGAAAAATGGGACACAGTTTTAACACTGTTCAGGTCAATACTAGAGAGTGACGGAGGAGTCAGTGAAGAACTGGTCGAAGGCCTAATGAGGATAATAATCACAGTGAGGCAAAAGCTCAGGGAACAAAAGCTCTACGAAATAAGCGACTGGATAAGAGCAGAACTAGGGAATCTAGGGATACAGCTAAACGACAGGGGAAAGGAAACCACCTGGGAGATGACGTGATCATCTCCCAAATCTCCTTTCCCTAGAAAAGTAGTCCTCTACTGCCTTATCAAATTCGGTCTCATCAAACTCCGGCCATAGTTTTTTAGAGAAGTACCACTCAGAGTATGTGGCTTGCCAGGGGAGGAATCCGCTGGTCCTAATCGTCCCGCTGGTTCTTATTATTAGGTCAGGATACGTTTTTACATAAAGGAACTCCCTCAAGTTTTCCTCGTTGAATTCCCTGCCAGAACTTGCCAAGGCCTTGAATGCATCCAAAAGCTCTGCCCTACCACCATAAGCCAAAGCCACATTTATGGTGTAGCTTCCAGTATCAAATCGCTCCATAGTTCGTTTTATCAGCTCTTGAATATCCTTCGGGAGCAGATGCAATCTTCCAACGAAATTAACCTTCACATCATATCCTTCCAACTCGTTGGATTCCAGCGCGTCCTTCAAGTACTTTCTCAGATAGGAAAACAACAGGTTTAACTCAGAGGGATCCCTCCTCAAATTCTCTGTAGACAGTGCCCAAAACGTGACTTCCTTTATGCCAAGTCCTCGATATTTTTCTCCCCATTTCAAAAGAGCATCCTTCGCCCTTTCAAATCCCTTTTGATATGCCTCAGAGTAAGTAATCCCCATTTTCCGTGCATATCTTCTATTACCATCTGGAATAAATGCAATTGACTGTAATTCTCTCATATTCGGCCCTCTCTAAGCTCTTTAAACTTAAAACAATTGGGAATATTTATATAGATGGGCTTCTTTTTATTTTTGATGGCAAAAAAAGGCGTTTCTCCAGTAGTGTCATATGTGCTCATACTGGCCTTACTAGTCACTATAGCCGTTGGATCATATATATGGGCCACATACACGCAGGAACGCCTCCAAGACAGAATGGTGGTCTCCAACATGGAAAACCAGCTAGTGGGGTTGGCCACGATAATAGAAAACGTGGCACATGGGGATGTAAACTACACTCTGACCCAAACAGTATACTACCCAAAAGGATTGCTTGAAGTCGAGTCAGATAAGGACTGGATACGGTTCATTGTCCAAACTAACTCCGAGGTCTACCCTAAAACAGAATCCGTACCACAGACAGTGGACTACTGCACCAGCACATCAACAACCATACAGGACAGCGAAACCACAGTAACAATGTCCAAGATCCCATTTACCAACCTATATCGGGGGGCAATTGGAAACGAGCTAGGTCAAAGAGTTGAAATGGTAATATGCTTCCCAGACATAGACCTTGTTTCCGGAGAAGGGTGCATTGGAAAATCTGGTCCTAGCAGCCGAGTAATCGTGAGAAAGATTGGGTATGCTGGAACAAAACCAAGGGTGATGGTCCAGATATGTTAGGACAAGCAGAGGTTGGGTTCGTACTAAGAATTGCTCTGGGTTTCATAGTTTTAGTTAGCATGAGTTATCTAGCCTACACCTATATGGAAACAGCAGAAAAGGCAAAAATGACACAATTACTGGAAGGCCTGGCAGATTTCATCTCCAGAGAAATCGCCAGTGCAGTTATAGAAACACCACAAAACACCACCATAATCAAAAGATACTACCTGCCAACGGTGGGGGATCCATTTGCTGGAAGCTACTTCGTGACTCTGGAAAAGTCCGGTTCGCGGGTGGTGCTGATGGCGCAATCGTATAGGTGGGCAGATGTAGGTGTTATAAAGCCTTTGTTCATTAATACATCATTGGTGGATGTTGGAGGAGTATCATCCCCCACCCTGCTATGCCTAAATGTGACCCACACTGGAAACAAATACTCTGTATACTTGGTGTGTTAAGATGGGTATCCCCTATCCTGTGATGAAGAAGGTGGCAAAGAAATTGGCAAAGATGAGGGAGAGTGAAGAATCAAAGGCCACCCTAGAGGAAATACTAGAAATGTCCGAGGACGAGCTGAAGGCCAGGTTAAAACCACCACAGAGAACAGTGAAACCCATAAATCTCTCGGAGATAGAGCCAGAAAAACTGGAAAAGGCAGTTGTTACAGAGAAGGAAGAGGAAGGGATGGGTAAGATAAAGGTGGTAGATTTCACCAAGATGGGCGAAAGCCTAGTCACAGTCGCCAGAGTTTCAGAAGAAGCTGAAAAGGTAAAACACATACCATTCAAGGCACACCAGATACCTAAACAGTATGTAAAGAAGATACCATCAAAATGGAGGCCTCCTAGGCTAGAGGAAGTTAATTTAAAGTATGAATTGATCCCACCTTTTGCGTATGCAAGGATCAGATGGGAAAAGGACGAGTCCGCACTCAGGTATTATGTGATTGAACCATATCTCACTGAAGATCAAAAAAAGATACTTGACAACTTGAAAGAGCTGTTGATAGATGCGCTGGACGTCAATGTGTTTGAGATAAAGAACCCTGAAAAGATACGGGGAATGTTGAAGAAGAAAGTAGATTCCATCATAAATGAATACGGGATAAGTTTAACTAAAGAGGAGTACGACAAGATACTTTATTACATATTCAGGGACTTTCTAGGATTGGAAAATATAGAGCCGTTAATGCATGATCCGGCATTGGAAGACATTTCATGCGATGGCGTGAAAGTCCCCATATACGTTTACCACAGAAAGTACGCATCTTTAAAGACAAACATTGTGTTTGAAGATGAGGAATCCTTGAACAAGTTCGTTATTAGATTAGCCCAGAAATGCGGAAAACACATTTCCGTGGCAGAACCATTGCTGGATGCTGCACTACCAGACGGGTCCAGAGTTCAGGCTACATTCTCCGCTCACAGGGATATCGCCATGAAGGGTTCAACGTTCACAATAAGAAAGTTCACAAAGGATCCACTAACCATAATAGACCTGCTGAACTTCGGTACATTGCCTGCAATCATGGCAGCATATCTCTGGTTGGCAGTTGAGTATGGAAAATCCATTCTAGTAGCAGGAGGTACCGCAACTGGTAGAACCACCTTCCTAGGGGCACTAAGCATGTTCATACCTCCAGAAAAGAAGATAGTTTCAATAGAGGATACACCAGAAATTAGGTTACCACACGAGCACTGGGTCCAGAAGGTTGTGAGAACAGGATTCGGTAGGGAGGACATAACTGGAAGGAAGATGGGAGAAGTAACCATGTATGACTTGCTGAGGGCAGCATTGAGAGAAAGACCAGATGAGATAATAGTGGGAGAGGTCAGAGGTACGGAGGCATACGTTCTATTCCAAGGTATGGCCACGGGCCACCCGGGTATGGCTACCATACACGCAGATTCAGTAGATGCCGTGCTTCACAGATTACAAACACCCCCAATAAACTTGCCAGTGGGTTTGCTCCAGCACCTAAATATCGTAATAATCCTGACAAAGGCCAGGGTCAAGGGAGTTGAAGTTAGGAGAGTAAAAGAACTTGCAGAGGTTGTTGGATTAACGAAAGAATTCAGACCAATAGTCAACGAATTAATGAAGTGGAACGCAGCTGACGACTCGTTTGAATTCGTGTCTGACAAGTCCTATGTTCTAGAAGATATAATAGAAGAAAAGGGAATTGATGAAGCAAGCATTTGGGCAGAAATACAGAGGAGAGCATCCATACTGGAATGGATGCAAAAGAACAACATAAGGCACTACCTTGAAGTTGGCAAGATAATACGAACATATTATACAAACCCAGAGGAGGTGCTCAAGAACATATGAACGTAATCCGTAGGTACACGCTGTTGGCCTATTCCCTGCTGAAAAAGCATGTCAGGAGAGTTCTCCCTCATTTTAAACATTTAAAGCCAGTGTTAGAGTCGGCGTATTTTACCATACCAATTGAGGAGTATCTGGCAGCCATGATTCTAACCGCAGCACTGGCCTTTCCTGGCGCATTTCTCCTAGGAGTCGTTATTGGCATTGCACTTGGTTACCAGTGGCTAGGTGTTCTCATAGTGAGCATACTCTTCGCCATATTGGTGGACGGGCTGATCATTGGTGTTTTCATGATGTATCCACAGTACAAGCTGAAATCCATAAGCAACAACATAGAAAAATTTCTACCTTACGCGGCTACCCACATGGCAACTATAGCTGGAACAGGTGTTCCTCCCCAGGTCATATTCCAGATGATTGGGGGGTTTAAGGACTACGGGATGGTATCCTACATTTGTGAAAGGATCGCTAGAAATGTGACTGTCTTCGGTTATGATATAGTAACAGCAATATCAGAAGAAGCAAAGAGGGTTCCCTCATATAAATTTAAGGACATACTGTGGAGCATTGCCTCTACAATAAGATCGGGTGGTGATTTAAGAGGGGTGTTGTTAGAAAAATCAAAAGCGCTGATGGAGGACCAAAGAAGAACAGAAGCCAAATACATAGAATTCCTGTCCATGATGGCAGAAGTGTATGCTACTGTATTTGTTGCCGGGACAATTATAATATTTGTAATGGTAAGTATAATCGGTGTCATAGGTGGTCTTCCAATTCCAGTTAAGAGCATACTTCAACTGTTCACTTATCTAATGATACCACTCGCATCCATAGCGTTCATTGTTATGATAGACTCAACAAAACCAACGGGTGTGTAAATGGTAAAAAGAGAAATGAATGCGTATCTAAAGGTGAAGGAGATATACAGGAAGATCCCACTATTTTGGAAAAACATAATTCTCATACTGGCCGTTGGAATACTAATAGGGTTAATTGCCATATCAATTGTCGGTTTGTACATTGGAGTGACTGTTCTATTCTTTGCTATATCGGTGCCTTTCGCGGTATACACGTATCAAGAACGTAAGAGGATTGATGACATTGAAAAACACTTGTCAGATTTCCTGCGTGACCTGGCAGAATACAACGTGTCTGGATTGCCCCTAGCTCAAGCAATAATGCAAACTGCAAAGAGTGACTATGGGGCTTTAACACCTGAAATAAAGAAACTTGCTGCGGAAATCTCTTGGGGGGTGCCCTTTGAAGAGGCACTGGAAAGACTGCAGAATAGGATAAATAGTCCATTCGTGAGAAAAGCTGTGACAATTATAACCACTGCAGAGGCTCAAGGTGGAGAAGTAAATGCAATACTCCAGACACTTGCAGAAGACCTCAGAAAATTGAAACAAATTGAGGAAGAAAGAAAGGGAAAACTGTCAGTGTACACTGCCACCATATATGTCATATTCCTATTACTGCTGGCGATAATGGTGATGCTGACTGCCACACTGGCTCCAGCAATCCCAAAAATACAAGTGGCTGGTCAGTTCTTCGGTGGTATGGGGGGTGGCTTAACTGAAAAGGATTTCCGAACTCTCCTATTTCACGTCTCGCTAATTGAAGCATTCTTTGCTGGATTGATATCAGGGCAAATGGGTGAGGGCAGCGTAACTGCTGGATTAAAACACTCCATAGTGCTGGTGGCAATAACATTGTTTGCCTTCTCATTCGTATCTCCTGCCCCACCAGCACAAAAGATAGCAGAATCCATAATTGAAATTCCACCGGTGGAAGGGATACAGGGTACCTCACTCACTTACGAAAGCACTTTCAAGGAGAGCTTCACAGTCACAGATGTTGCCGATAGAGTTAGAGAGCTGGCAAAGGAAAGAAACTTGCAAACGTATAAGACATTTACCCCGGACAAGGTAAAATTCGTAGTGACCACATGTAACGCATGTAATGAAGGTAAGATAAACATTGATGAAACAACCGTAACTGTAAATGAACCCACAGACATGAAGTACAGAGTTTACTTCTCCGGTGGAAAGTATATTGTTGAGTTTAGTGATGCAACATGAGGGGGGATGCAAACATAGATTTTATAATGTCCTTAATGATATTCCTGGGATTTATAACATTCGTACTGGTATCCCTAAACCAAATCGTCATAACCCAAACCCCAAAACAAGAGTTACTTGAGTATCAAGAGTATCTCGTTTCAGGTATGCTGTTGAAAAAATTGTCATACGACGGAAGACTGAACATACTAGACCAATCAGTTTTAGATTCCGTCGTAAATTGTGACCAACTGGACCTGGGGGTCACCACACACATCTACTATGAGGTTTCCACTAGATCAAAAACGTGGAAGTGCACCCCATCAGAAAATCCATCCACTGCAATGCCCTACATACAACGGCCAGTGTACGTTAAACTGAAAAACGGTAGGGAAACACCGGGGATATTGAAGGTGTGGGCATGGGGCGAGGTTACATAAGGATTGTTGAGGCAATACTGTTGTTGTTGGTGTTGTTTTCACTAATAGTATTCATCGCAGGTCTTGGGCCCACAACACCCCCAAATCCCAGCAATCCCCCCACACTGGTACGGTATGGGAAGGACTTGACGAACATGGTCTGCAACTCCGAGAGAGCCAGGAGACTAATTTTAACAGGGAACCTAGTCCCCATATATCAAGACCTTGTATACGTTACGCCACCCGAATACAAGATACGGTTGATATCCGATGGAGCTGTGGTTGGAGAAACACCGAGTTCAGGAAACTTGGTGTCCTATGGGTGCGTGATCTCTGACATGTTCGGAAATCAGAAGAATGTGACTGTTCAGGTGTGGGTATGAAAGGGCAGTACTTCCTACCAATGGTGCTACTGGCTTTATTTCTAGTCACCATGATATTCGTGTACTACTCATCAACAAACCAGGTGGCCATCTATCAAACATACTCCTACAAGCCCACCCTAGGCGACAAGCTATCAAAAGTGGTGAGTGACATAAAGCAAGCATATGTGGAAAGCATATACCTGGGCAATCCATCTCATTTAGATGAAGTCATCACGCAATTAACATCTCAAGCTGCCCAAAGAGGCGAAACACTGCTGGTTTCATGTGCAAGGGGAGAAGCTGGGAACAACTTTTGGGTTGCGTGTTCTGTAAATTTGACCAGTGGGGAAGATCTCGCCAAGACAAAGTTCAACTACACATATGTTGTACCATTCAATATCAAGACATACCTCGACCCCTATTTCGCTCAAGAGACTAGTTACTTCTACAAAGGTGACAAGGTTTACCTTTGGATTTCCGGGAACAACTCAGACAAAGTGGCTGTTAAAGTTTACGATCCGTATGGTATAGTTTACACAAACTGGACTGGACAATTTGAAAACTGGCACTGGAACGCCAGCTTTACCCCAAGTATAAGCGGAAACTGGACGATATCCGCGGAGGATCTAAACACCAGTCAAGTAACTACTAAAAGAATATACGTAAACGTAATCCAGATTACGCTCAAAACCTTCAATTCAAATGGAACCGAACAGACGGATTTTTATCCGGGTGAAACTGTAAACGTGAGTGTGTGGTTGAAGGACCTGTACAATAACCAACCGAACTGCTCAGTGAAGGTGGACTTTACAAATGCTATAGGAAAACAAGCATACAGTTTGGAAGGTCTAGCGGAAGACGGCTTCTTCACTGGACTAGTTAAACTAAGCCCCTGGGAAATTCCAGGGAACATGACCATAACAGCAACAGAACACTGTTATTGGTCACAAGATCAAATAAACATAACCATATTGGGTACCTACTGGGATAGATTCGTAAAGATAGAACCACCAAGGATGTACTACAACAAACCACACACAGAAGTATTCGGTTCCACTTGTGGGTACAGCGATTGGTACAGTTCAAATGAAACCAGTTACAACATTGTTCCATTTTACATTGAGAACACTTCCTCCAATACTAACCTCTTGATTAATCAAACAACCCTAGTGATAGATGTCCCGAATGTAAACGTGTCATGGATACATTTCCTAGGCAGCAAGAGGGTGATACTATGAAAAAAGTGATCTTGATAACCATCGTTGGAGGATTAATCGCATTGATGGTATCTTTACTGATAGTGGTATCCATGGAAAAAACAGCGAGCCCAGTCCCGGTGATTTACAACCACACGTTGGAACCTGAAAAGGAATCTGTTCCCGAGCCCGCACTGACGTTCAACGAAACTGCGCCACCCTCAAGCAAATTGAATCCCGATGAAGATGCGCCTCCAATGATAGCGGAGGTGCCATCAAAATGAGATGGAGTTTGTTATTCACTGTAATGTTGATCTCGCTATCTGTGGCAGTAACAATCACAAATTCTGGAAGTTACGACACGATCAACGCCAAGCACTACAAGATAGATGCCGTGGTGGATCCAACTCTCTCCAACTTTGGACAGTTGACAAACTGTTATGCAAACGACTACAACCCGACACAGGTATTGAGGTCTTCTGCAGACGGTCACTGCTTGTTCATGAGGGTGTACAAGGCCTCTCTTCCAGGATCTGGATGGTATGCATTAGAAACCGCGCTTGGAGGAGGATCCAGGTACATAGAAGAGGACGGTCCTTTCCGAGTAAAGCTGGTTTTCACGTATGCGGACGGTGCCGTGAACATAACCTATTATTTTTACGATGATTTCTTCGTCCAAAGGTTCACATCCCAGGGATATTCCGGTAGCTACAATGATGGATTTGCAAATGCTTTTGCAGTGAATGATCTAACTAACACCGTTGGGCCAGACTCCTGGGGATTGAACTACGTGGAAGGTTCTTCAACCACATCTCCAATAGATACCAGCACCAACTCCGCAACCACGAGTTATGACACTTTTGCCTTGGGTGGCCAAACTGCATGGACCAGCTGGTATTCGAGTAGTCCATCTGGCCTACTACTGGGGGCAGTATATCCGCCAATACCTGCTAGTGCTACAGACTATGCTAGCTACGCTTATGATAGAGAGGACACCACCACAACCTATGACCAGTTCAGTGCAGGGCACACCAACACAAATGGGTATGTATCCGTTGACTTCGTGTCTGGCATATTCCAGTACGGGGTGGGGAACTCTGCAGATTTGACCAGAGGGTTATTTTTGCATTACACGAATCCTGCCATTTTGACCTGTGTAGAGGATTGCGACTCTGCAGATTTTGATAGCATGGAATTCATATACTCCGTAATGCCCGCCCCTGGAACAAGGGTTAATGTAACAAAGTTCAGCGTTACTGGAAATGCAAACTGGATAAACAATCAAACTGTCTATGTGAAAGTTTGGAATGCTGTGGGATCCGAGGTTTACAAGTCCACCGATGGTGTAAACTGGACATTATATCTAAACTCCTCACAGGTGCAACAAGAGGACAATTACATAATATTCGGCGATGAAATTGCACCGGGACAAACTGTTTATTACTTAATACGAAAATCTAGGGGAACAGGTGTAACTGTTCCCAAAGAGGTTATTCCCTCGATGGATCCTCGCCCCTTTTTGGACTCTGGCGATACCGCGTATCCAAAAGCCATTGTAATAGCAAGTGATGGATCAATCGTGGACGATGCGACTGTTAAAGCACTAATAACCGGTCCAACTTCGGCAAGTTTGGAGTTGATGTTCAATAACGACACTCTCGCATACAATGGAACGCTGGGAACCACAGGATATCCCGCAGGAGTGTACACTGAGACAGTTTACGCAAACAAGACAATTCCCAGAGACACGAATATCACGGAGTGTAGCTCCTACTGGGGGTTTGACTGTGGGTATGGTCCTCCGGAAACAGGGGATAACACCTTTGACACGTGCCCCACAGGAACTGGAAACGACGAATCTGTTGAGGGTATTTGGATAAACGCAACTAGAGTTTATCCTGGGGATACAGTGGAGGTCACATGCGAATTTGACACATACGATACTCTTTATGATCAAGAGTACATATGGTACTACAACGGAACTGGATGGAGAAAACTCTGGGAAGGAGATGTTGGGGCAAACGTAGTTGCAAACAAAACAGTAACATTCACGGTGGACAATGTAACAGGAACTCACTGGGTAAGGTGTTCCATAAGCTATTCCCCGCTAGACCAACCGTGTCAGGACTCTGGATCATGGTACGATAACGATGACCTGGCTTTTGAGGTAGTGCAGCCAAACGTGAACATTTCCAATCACACCCACTTCCACATATATCCAGGCGAGGGTGTTTCTGTGTACTCCATCCCATTTGGAGACAGTGAAAACAAAACATTCCTAGAAAACACACATATTGTGGCGGCACTGGACAGTAGAAAACTAGTGTACTACGTGTTCCAAAAGGACACAGGGGTGGAGTACACCTTCAAGAATCCAGAATACCTGCACTCCCTTGGGGGGCTGGGAATCTCAAGTGAAGGGGGTTTGGAAGGCGGATCCACCTTCTCATGGGATGCCGGTGAAAACTTAACTAGTGGAACAGTGATTGCAAATACAAGTGTTGTAGAACCACTGGGCAAAAAAGTTTGTTTTGTGTGCTACACTGCTGGATCACCAAGCGCCACATATGAATTGCCATACATACAAGCACTGGAGGCTCTGGGCTACACTGTGGAATACAACACTCCCACATGTAACTATGATTATACTGATATACAATATGGAACTGCAGACTTTAGTGGTTATGATTTTTGGGCCCACAGCTGGATCTATGTAAACAGTCCTGGAACTCTGGCAAATGCAAAAACCAAGTACGTAGATGAGCTGGGCCAGAACGAGTTGATACTCGGACCGGACGCCACGTATTTAGCAGATTTTGGATACGCAAACGTAAACGAGAGAAGATACTATCCTTCAGCGATTGCACAAATAAAAACAAACGACGGGTTCTTACCAGAAGAGGATTATGATATCGGAGAAACTGTCAAGCTAACGAACGATCCATCAAGCAGGTACCAGTATGTAACTAGAGAAGGCAATCTGATCCCAGAGGTAACTCCAGTATTAACAGCTGGTGGTTCAACGGACTTCGCAACCTCTGGTTACTACATAAACCAAACTAGTGGGGGGAAGATGATCTACTTTGGAATTGCAGAAGATGCTGTGCAGCAGTTAACAAACTACTCCGACAATGAGGATAACGGGCTGGAAGTTCTAGATCACTTCGCAAAATGGGTGGGGGGATCTAGGGTTTACATTCTAGCCAACATAACTTTGAGAGATGAAGACGATGATTACTTGCTGTTCTCACTAACAAACTTTTCATCAAACATTCAGAATATAAGTGACCTGTTGGTTGCGTATTCTGGGAGAGTTGGTTCTAGCTTGTCAGATGATAGAGTCCATTTGGAAAATGGCAGCGACTGGGCAGTAACTGATCTACCAACGAGACAATGGATCTCCGCAGATGGAAACTATTCCAACTTCTACGACAACAGCACCATCGATCCAGAGGATAATGTAACAATATCCTTGGTACGTTGGATATCTGATCCAAGTCCTTACTTCTTCATTAGGAGAAATTCTGATTCAGAAATGGGCATGCTAAACTACTCAACATCCGGGCTGTCAAGTAGTTCAAAGTTAGCATACCTCTTCGTGTTTACATTAGGAGATTTCATGTCTATCGATCAATGGATACTGACTGTAGAACACAACGAACTGCCAATCCCCAACTTCATGACCAGGCCAGCAATCTCCTGGAACCAGTCCAAGCTAGATCTAGGACCAGTAACCGCAGGGTCCTCTGAATCAAAGAATGTTACCCTTCAATTAACTGGTTGGCACGATAATATCAACATAACAGTAATATCTGGCAATGCGACTGATTCGCTAGGCGATTACTTCATAAGTGTTAATCCAACACTTGTTAGTTTGGCAAATGGTGAAATCCAAGTATCAGTAACGTGTAGTCCACCAGCCACGCAAGCTACCGGATACTACGAGGTAATTGTTAACGCCAGGTCAAAGAGAAATCCAATAGGAGCCAACCTAACAGTTGGTTGCCAAGTCGGGATTGTAAATGCATCCCTAGAGTGGAATCAAACACAGTTGAATCTAGGAAGTGTGTACCAGGGAAGGGAGTCCACTGGCCTAGTTAAAGCTGTTCCATATGAAACCAATACAAATGTAATTTTGGAGCAACTGGGAGGGAACGCGACCTTCATACTCCCAAATGTTACTTACATAAATTCATTATCCAGTTCTCAAGATGTGGAGTTCACATGCAAACCATATCCATGGACAGAACCTGGGAACTACTCTGCAATCTGGAACATAAGATCTGATCAACAACCTAGCGGGGACAACTTGACGGTCTTCTGTGAAGTGAAAAGGGCAAGACAAATTGTTGTGGTTTACACAGATGGAACCTGGGATATATCCCCATTCAATCTAGACGACTGGTTGCTGGGCACTGGAGATGTACAATCTGCATTTCCATACTCCTGTGATACCTCAAGTGGAACTGCCTACATCTATTACTACAATATCACAGTAAACCCTAACAAGATAGTGGACAAGATAGTATTTAGCGATAATTCTACCAGCGAGCTCCAGCAGATAACCGCGATAACAATGGAGAGAACACCAGGCACATACTAGGTGGGTAAATGAGAGTTATACTAGCTAAAACCATTTGGGACAGAGTTCTGGGACTGATGTTCAAGAAAGATTTCAGGGATGTTCTAGTAATCGTAATGCCCTACGAATCTAGATTGAACGGGATACACACGTGTTTCATGAGATTCCCGATAGATGTTTACTTTTTGGACTCAAATGGGGGACTAGTGGGGAAGAGGTTGGAGGTTCCTCCCTGGAAGCTTGGGGTTTATCCAGATAAGCCAGCAAGGTACATAGTTGAAGTGAAAGCAGGGAGAAAAATTAACTTGGATGAAATTAGGAGAATATTGGGGCTGAGAAAAGTTTAAATTGGATTTTTGCTAAAATAATAGTGGGGGAGAGGGAATGTATTTGCTCAGAACTGAAAAATGTACTAGTTGTAACGCATGTTTAGAAAGTTGCCCTATTTCTAAGAACCCTAAGATCCAAGATTGCAAGCACTGTCCAGATGCACCCTGCAAAGAGGCGTGCAGATATAATGCTTTCTACGAAGTTTCTCCTGGAGTTTACGGGATAGATCCCGAGATATGTGTAGGGTGTGGGGAGTGTGCAAAAGCCTGCCCATATGGTGCCATAGTTATTGAGGATAACCTAGCAAAGAAATGTACTCTTTGCGGGGAGTGTGTAGTGGCTTGCCCGTTAAATGCTCTAAAGATTGTTGAAACAGAAGAGGAAAAGAGGGAAAAAGAAGACCTACTCGGCTGGAAAAAACTGAACGAAGGTGTGCCACTGAATGTGTACACGCCCAGCATTCAAGAAGCCAGGCTATTATCCTCCTTTCTAAAACTCCACAGGGAAATGTTAAGGGAGGACACATATGGATTAGAGAACTTATTCAAGCAATTCCTAGATGCACTGGGGGTAAAACTAGACAAAGATCAGTACAAAGGGTTGCTAAAGTTGGCTGAGTACGAAACCTCTGGTTTTTCGGTCATAACTCCGCTACTAGAAAACGATGAGTTGGAAGAGATCGCAATAATCGAGAACGATCCCATAAGAGCATTTCACAGAAAAAGAGGGTGGATCGACTACAATATGGCCCTGGTAAACAGGGAGAGAATTATAGAACTGGCAAATAAGATGGCCTCCAATCTAGATAGGAGACTAACACTTCAAGAACCAAGGATGAATGCAAACTTGCCGGACGGATCAAGGCTTCACGCTGTCATACCTCCGGCATCGCACAAGGCCAGTCTTACAATCAGGAAATTCAGAAAGAAACCCTTTTCCCCTAGAGAGCTCATAGAAAACAACACATTGTCCAGCGAAGCTCTTGCTTTCCTCTGGATTGGAATGCAACTGGACTTAAACCTAGTGATCTCTGGATCAACAGGATCTGGAAAAACCACAACACTAAACACCATTCTATGTTTTCTACCAGAGAATCAAAGGCTAATTATCATAGAGGAAACTCCGGAGATTGCAGTGTACCACCCTCATCACGTGCGTTTGATAGTAAACAAAGAAAAAGGGTTAACCATGGACAAACTAGTTGAGGACACTCTAAGAATGAGGCCAGACAAGGTCATAGTGGGAGAAGTGAGAGAGAAAAATGAGGTAAAGGCATGGGTGAACACAATGCTCGCAGGCCAAGGAAAGGGAAGCCTAGCCACCTTCCATGCGCTCAGCAGTAGGGAAACTATAAACAGATTACTTAGCCTAGGCATATCAGAAACCGACCTGTCTGCACTGGACTTGATAGTGGTGCAGAGAAGGTGGACGGACTACGAAACTGGAAAAGAAATCAGAAGAGTATTTGAGATAACTGAAGTGAACTGGACCAAGAAAATAAACCTGAACCCAATATTCTTGTATGACCCTGATAAAGATGCTTTGGTAAGGACCAGGAATAAAAGCAAAGTCATGGAGAGGGCAAAAAGATTCCTGAAGATAGATCCCAGAAGAGAGCTAAAAAGGAGAAGCAGATTTCTAGAAAAAACCAACCCCGACCTAATGGATGCTTTCCATCAAATAAGTAGGTGGGGAAAGAGATGTACCTAATAATTCCTGCTATCCTGCTATTGGGGGGATTGGGGATATCCATAACCTTCCACAGTAATCTTCTAGTTTCCATCTCCCCAGGAATTTTAGCGTTAATGGCAGGAATGTTCTGGAAAAAGCTATCAACGGAGAGAGAAATCGGAAGGATAGAGGCAGAAATCCCAAACGCTGCCATGAAGATGGCCATGTCCCTAGATTCCGGAATGAGTTTCCTTCAATCCATGCGGGAAATAGCCCTGGGGAATGATAAATTAGCAGAAGAGATGCGGCACGTCATGAGAGAGATAGATGGTGGATCCAGCGTGCCTTTAGCATTAGAAAACTCTGCTAGAAAGGTGAAATCCAGAGAATACTCCAAATTCATAAACAGATTGATACTTTTGTACAAATTTGGAGGTAACGGGGACTCCTTAAGAAAATTGTCCAAAGACATTGTAGAGCAGAGAAAGATAGAGCTGAAACGGTATAGTGGAAAGGCGATTATGTATTCCCTAATTCTCGTTTCCCTCTCAAGTATTCTCCCCGCCATGTTCCTTGCTTACCTAGTTGTGGGCTCAATGTTTATGAGCATAGATGTGACACCAATAGACGCTCTGCTAATTCCCAGTCTTTTATTCCCCAGCTTGAACCTAGCTCTGATATTGCTTATACAATCGAAAAAACCTAGATTCGTGTGGTAAAAATGTTTAACTGGAAAAAAGATCTGGCGTACCTCGGGCTGGAAGATAAAAAGAATACAATACTGGCAGGAGCTATTCTAATCTCACTGCTACTTCTGCTCGTGAACCCCATTCTGTGTTTAATCCCTCCCATAATAGCAATTGGCTTACCAATGTATCTAGCAGAGGTTAAGAGAGCGAAAATCAGGAAGAGCATTCCAGACCTTGCAATGGATATATCCAGCCTTTGGGGGGTTCTACCCCTAAGAGACATACTAAAAATGTCTGAAAATCAAGCATTGAGAGAAGCCGGTCTGATGATAGAGAGAGGCGCATCTGTAAAGGAGGCCTTAAAATCGGCAGTTAAAAAGGAACCAGAAATAAAACCTATCGCAGACATACTCCTCACTTGCTACAAAACTGGAATTGATGCCTCAAAGCTCCTAAGTTCCCTGGCTGAGGAAATAGCAAGTAAAACTTCAATAGACGAGGAAATGAAGGCTAGTCTAACCATAGAAAAGATGACATTGGTAGGTGCTTCAGGTGTAATTGTGCCATTCGTGTTGGGTGCCATGTCCTCCCTAACCAATTCATTTTACTTTCCGAACATAGCAGAAATGGGGATAACCACGGTGTCTCAAGAGACAAAGCAAATGGCAATATTGGGGAGCCAGATATACGTTATTCTATATGCTCTGATCGTTTCATTTTACCTAGCTCTATCCAGTGGTAAATTAAAGAAAGCCGTGTTGTATTCTGGGGTCTTAGTCCCTCTAGCATTTCTCATTTTTAGTCTGGCCTCTACAATAAAATTCTAGAGCGAAACGGTTTTAAAATAAAATGGTTTAACTACTTCTAGTGAGTGCCATGGTAAAAACAATACTAAAAAAGAAGATTTCACTAAAAGGATACACTCTGATTGAAGGATTCCCTGGAATAGGGTTAATCGGAACAATAGCTGCGAGTTTTCTAGCAGAGAAATTGAACATGGAACTAGTTGGGTACATCTACTCAGAGAAATTTCCTCCAATGGCTAGCATACATGATGGGGTGCCTTACTATCCAGTAAGGCTGTATGCGGACAAAAAGAACAAGATTATTGTTGTCTTTTCTGACTTCGTTATACCTGCAGATATAGTTTACGAAATGTCAAATGAGTTGATAACTCTCTTCAAGAAGGAAAAAATGAAGGAAATAATATCTCTGGCTGGAATGACTTCCACATTCGTAACAGAGGAGAGAGCCGTTTACGCCATAGTATCAAAGGAAGAATTGAAGAAAAAACTGGAAAAATTGGATGTAAGATTTATCCAACAGGGGGTTACAACTGGGGTTTCCGGTGTTTTATTAATGAAATGTGCAATGGAAGGATTGCCTGCCTTTAGTCTTCTAGCAGAATCCAGCATGGCATACCCCGACCCAGGATCTGCAGCGTTCCTCCTCAATAAATTGGGCGAGTACCTGGGTATCAAGGTGGAAACTGGCCTACTAGAGGAAGAGGCAAAGAAGATCCAAGAGAGGATCCAGAAAACCATTGAACAAGTGAGGGCAGGAAGAATGAAATACAAGCAAGCAGAAGAGCATTTGCCCATGTATGGGTAGGTTTTTAAATAAAATAAGCATAATTCTAATGGGGTGGTATGACCATGATAAAATTGGAGGACTTCCACAGGTTAATCTCTCCCAGACCAACAGTTCTCGTTACCACTGTGGATGAGAAGGGGAGGGAGGATGTAGCTGCATTCTCATGGGTAATGCCAGTTAGTTTTGATCCTCCATTGGTGGCCATAGCAATAGGTCCAAATAAGCACTCTTACTGGAACATAACAAGAATAAACGAATTCGTGGTAAACATCCCAACAGAGAAAATGCTTGAAAAGGTTTGGATTGCCGGTGGTCCATGGGATCCAAAACAGAGCAAAATAGAGAAGGCGAAGCTAAAGACAAAACCAAGTGAGCTAGTTAGGCCCCCTAGGTTGGCGGACTGTCCAGTGAACATAGAATGCATGGTAGAGAATGCAAGAAAGGCTGGGGATCACGTTATAGTTATAGGGAAAGTTGTGAAGATACACGTAAAAGAAGATGCAATAGATGAAAGAGGGAATTTGAAAGTGGATGTTGTTAGGCCACCACTGCATGTGGCTGATAACTTATTTGCTTTCCCCTATGTTACAAAGTCCGTCTAACTCCCTTCTTCATTATGTATACGGAAGCCAATCCCAGGACGATTGCCATTATGTACCAGACCAGATCAGACTCTGGAACAGTTGGCACCACTGGTGGAACTGGTGATTCCTTCTCCGCTTTTTCCCATGGCTTTTCTCCATGAACTGCACTTGGCTGGAGCAGTGGTGGATCAGGCATTCCAGTGACTGCATTGAAACCGTTGGTCTTGAACTCGTTGTTTAACTCTATTGGCTGACCATTCACAAAGACATAGTTGTTTGTATCTGGGTTGTACTGTATGCTTCCACCAGTTCCCTTCAGCCAGGTTATCAACGCATCCTCAAGCAAGGTGTTACCCTTTCCATCCTTGATCGTCATCAAGGTTCTTCCAAGCTCATCAACTCTAGTGGATATCTCCCTCAAGAGATATGCATCAGTGTGTGGTTTGCCTTCCTCGTATATCCTTATTGTTCCATCTGGGCTGATCTCCACTTGATCTCCTCTGTACGTTTCCTTCTGTCCATTGTAGTAGAGGTCAAAGTATGTTTGGTTCCCTACTTTATAGAATCTCCAACCAACCTTCTCGTTGTCTTGGATCTTTCCGTCTCCATTCAAGTCCTTGTATCCAGACACTGCGGTGATTATACCAAGCTTATCGGCCCCTGGTATTCTGGTGTTGGTTGCATCTATACCCAGGATATTTCCTAGTTCGTCCACTGCTGTTGGGCTCTGGCCATCCAGGCTTTGGAATGGTTTTGTTCCAACTAAATCTCTCCATTGCAGACCAGTTATGCTCGGCTTAAAGTATCTTGGAAGTATGTATATGGTATCTCCTTTCCTTACAATCACTCCTCCAGCGAATACGGCTGATCTAAAGTTCAGCTCCTCTGTCTTGTTTTCAAGGTTCGTGAAGATTAACTTTCCAGACCTGGTTAACCAAACTGGCTGTTCTGTCTCTTCGTATCCTCCATCATTTCTATCGAATTCGAGTCTCACTTTGCCATCTATTGCTGCGGATGAGTAAATGCTTCCCTCATCTAGGTTGATCACTCTCAGGTTTCCAAACACTCTCTCCAGATCAGTGAAGTTCAGTGAATCAAACTTTGTAGTTATGTCCTGGTTGAAGGTGGGCTGTAGGTTGTCTGGAGATACAGAGAACACTGCACAGTCTGAGGAATCAGAGACGTTCACGTAAACTGCAGTATTTGGTATGATCATAGCCGGCAACTCTGTATCAATCCATTTGAAAGGTATTAGTGCATTTGTTATGGTGGTGTTTCCATAGGTTAGTGTGTTTCCTTGTATGTCCACGCACTCTTGTATAGTCTCCTCATCTGTCAATCCACACATATGGAATGGGAAGGCATTTGCCAGGAAGTCTATTGTTGCATCGATAATATGCAAGTAGTATATGTCCCGCAATGCCACTCTTCCAGTTGCATTGTAGAATTCTCCATGAATGTGAAGCTGCTCTTGATCCACATTGATTGGAGAGCTCATATTTTCAAATCCTTTCAGGAGATCCTCCACAGGCAATTGATCCAAACCAGGCAAATCCTTGAGAGCTCCTGCCTGCTCCTGCTCTGCTTGGATAACACTTGGATCCCTTATCTGCGTGCCTGCAATGATTATGAAGTTCCTCTCATCACAGGTTAGAAGCTCATTCAAACATCTGTTGGTCTTCTCCAGTTTACCCTCGAAGAGCTTTATCCCTCCTCCTGGGGTTGGGATACCTCCCTCAAGGACAATCATATCCACAACTCCAAGAGCAAAAGATACTGGAGCCAATACTCCTGAGTAATCCATAACTGTTTGTGCAACTCCGCTGGCTACCATGTACGTTGACATAGCTGCCAATTCTCCTTGGCATTTTGCACAGACCTGCTCACAGGGTGGTCTCTCACACTTTCCAGTTCTCACACACTCCTCCAATGCTCTCATGTCTGTTGCCTTCGCGGTTACCAACTGCTCTGCACCTGTTGACATAGCCCTGGACAAGCCAGTAATGAGTGTGGCCCCAATCACTGTTTTAAATCTTGGAACGTTAGGCCACAAATAAATTATACTTGCAGTGGTGACTGCTTGTGACAAGAATCCGAAGTCAGAGAGCTTTTCTGCAAATGTCCAGGTTATCGGGAATTGCGTTTTTATTTGGTCGGGGTTTCCATATATGTAGCCGTATATGTCTGCACCACTCGTGATCAAAGCCACACTTGTTAGAAGGGTGTTGTTACCAACTGGCTTCATTGTTGTTGGATCCTCCAGAACGCTTATTCCGCTTTGCCTCCAGTTTGCCATCCTCATGAGATATCCGTTGTTGGTCTTCACTATTCTAGTTATTCCAGTTGGCTTGCCCTCTTCCTCAATGCGTATCACTGATGCATAAGCACTTGGATTGAAATCGTATCCAAATATCAGGTAATCACCAAACTCTGAGTACTTGCCAGCCAAAACTGGGTCTATACCTAAACTAAGCAGGAAGCTGGCTAACTCTCTTGCCCCCAGGCTACCAAATGCCCCAGCAGAGTACATTCCAGGAATTGAACTTGGAGTCCCCTTGACCAGGATGTAGCTCTGCTTAGTGAAAAGATCCCCGGTGGTTGTGGGATCCCACTCCAGGGTGAATCCTGGTGGCGACATCTCCAGATAACCATTCATCATAGTTAGAATAGAGAAGGTCTGCAATCCCCAGGCCAATGCAGTTATTGGCCTTCCTACATAGTACAATCCTTTTAGATAACTTCTCAAAAATGTTCCTGCTAGGCTTATTGTTCTGGCCCTCAGTACAGTAGATATGTAATCACTAGGTATCAATCCATATTTGCCAACTAGCCACTCCCCTACTACAGATTTGGGTGCAGAACTCGCTACTATTCCTGAAAAAGCCTTCGCGACTTCTATATCTGACGGTGAACCATAGATTCCTAGCTTTGTTATCAACGCCTCATTTTCCAAAGCAACATCATATGCAGCTGATTTTTTACTCAATAAAGTTGCAAGATCATTTAAATCATCTTGATAGGTTTGCCTGAACTCCTTAATTTTGTTTAGTCTCTTTTCTTTGTCTTCTATCTCATCAATTTTCTTTAACTCTGTTTTTAATTTACTTAATTTACTCTTGATCTCGCTATTTGTCTTGATTTCACTCAAAATGCTATCTAATGACTCTTTTACAGAATCATCCAAATTATCAACAACTATATCTCCAAATCTTCCCTGCCAACTTTTAATCAAATTCCTCGCCTGACTCTCTGCTACGGGTGATCCTTGAGTAGCTAGTATAGAAACGACAGTGCTTTCATCTCCGCTCACAAGTGCAGCAACAAATGTTCTTTTTTGACTATTATCCAACTGCTGGACATAACCCCTGATGTTATCTGGGAGATTATTAATTACCTTATCTATTTTGTTGTTGTCTGCATTATCTATCAAGATCTCCATAATTTTCTTTTTATTCGTTGTAATTGCTATATCCGTCAACCCATCGATCTCATTTACTGCTCTCTTAACATCAGAAATATCATCACTGCCCCCAATTATAAAGTTCTTCAATTTCTTCATGCTCATTCGTAACTTATCCTTCGGGGCCTGCAACACCTTCTCCTTGTTAGTTATAAAATCTCCACCCTTTCTGAAACCCCTAAAGATATTCACTATCCCACCAATCATGAAGGCGGCTTGGGCAACGGCCTCAAACTGGGCCAGATTCTTTAACTGGGACATGAAATACATGTAGGTTTTTGGTATGACAAAGATCTGGGAACCAGCTGGAGCAGCTAAGGAAACAACATACTTGTGGCTTCTTATCCTGGACATCCCAATGTCAACGCTTCCAAACGGATCCCCTGCGTCC
>JAJRYR010000041.1 GCA_024275655.1 archaeon
ATCCACTAGAATGGCAATGGCCTTGGGTGTGCCTGGGCCAGGATATAGGTCTTTTGGAGTTAGCAGAATTACCAGGAGATTATCTGCTGAAAGATTAGTGGGTAATATTCCTGAAATAACTGGGGCCGAGGCCAAGGCCGAGGCCAAGAGAATGAGAATTAATATTCCTGGAGGTGAAGTAGACATGGCAAGACTTGCCAGATTTAGGGGATTGTTATCAAAGATTAGGAAAAAGAAAAAAGTGAAAGAGGCAGGAAATAAGAAACCACGAAAATCAGCGTCAAAACCTGTGATGGCCTTCGAGAAGAAACTAAAGGAGCCGAAGGAGAAGACTCAATATATACTCAACTTGCAAAAAAAGTTGGGTAGGTATGTTTCTAATACTGAGAGATACAGGACTATAAGGCAGATACTAGAAAAGCATCATGCAGAATGGAAACCGCAAGAAGTTAACAAAATAAAATCTGAATTGAAGAAGTTGCAGAGAAAGCACCATTTGGATGGCGTAGCTGAAAAATTCAAGGAAATTACTCAGAAAATCATAGAAGATCCACATATTCTTAACAGAGACAAGCGATTGAAAAGAACCTACAAGAACCTATTGTCAAGGATAGATACCGCAATTGAGAATACAGATCTAATAGCAAAAGTTTACGGCATAAAATGGAATCCTGAAGAAGATAGAAGCGCTCGTAAGTATTGGGAAGAAATAGAAAAGAAGAAGGCTAAATTGAGAGACACACTAAACACTCTAAAGACAATAGTGGAGTACCCGTTAACTGTTCAGCCAGGTGAAAGGAGGAAAATATCAAGTTTAATGAAGATAGTAGATAAACTAGAGCAACATGAAAAAGAAGTTGATCCTGCTTGGAGAGCACATCAAATCCTCCTTTCAAAACCAGCAAAGGAGTTGACTGAGGAAGAGCGAAAACTTATAGAAGATCTAATCACGAGTTCTCTAGAAAAGAAAAGACTAGATGAAGATCTTGTTCCAGAGGCTAAGAAGTTGTTGAATACACACCCCAAGTACTGGACAGAGAGAGATGTTGCGTTTGTGGAAAACCTACTAGCAGAGTTAGAAAAAGAGGAAAGAGCAGTTACTGGATTGGCAGGATTTGGTGATAGGGGTGTTGTTAAACCAGAGACGACAGTAGATGATCTAGATATAACTAACCCAGATGAAGTAATGGATGTGGTAAAAGAGCATGTCAGAGATATTCTAAAAACAAAGCTTTCCGCAGACGTTCTTAATCAAGTGATTTCAGAGGGAAAGAGCTACAACATATACAAAACGCCAGAAAGCTGGATTGCAAACGTGTATGGCAAACACATAAATGATGTGGCATATGCAATAACAAAGGAACTCACAGGTATGAGATGGGACGAGAAGAAGGGTAAATGGGTTAAGAGTTATGGAGTAGCAGATTCCGTACCGAAGGTAAAAGTAGAAAGTGTGCGAAGGATGATAGCAGAAGGTCTCAAATTAACACCACCAGGCAAAGAAGCAAAGGAAGGCAAAGTAGTGTTCGAGTTGCCAGGAACAAAGAAGAGAAAATTAGTTGAGACATACTTCAAGGAGGAGTTCCAGAAATTTGGAGTAAAGAAAAAGAGAGAAAGGGACTGACAAATGTTCAAGAGAAAGAAAAAGAAGGTTAGTGGTAGGAGGCAAAAGCAACAGATAGATCAGGCAAAATTAAAAAGAGAACTACAGAAGTACCTCAAGATAGCAAAAAAGGCAGAGAAGCACGATTTACTATCAGCAACCCTCCCACTTTACTATATCCCACCTGTTCTTTGGACACCAGAGGATAAAAGAAATTTTAATAGATTGAAGCAATTCGCAAAGAAGTATGGAACAGTTAAAGAAACAAGAGCAAAGATTCAAAAAGGTACAATTGCAGCAACAAGAATAAAGAGGGAAGTAGAAGCCAGAAATAAATACCTACCAATCGTATCTGTTTTTGATAACAAAGGTAAGATCCTGGTTGATAAAGCAATAAACCTAGATCTAGGAAAATATGTGAAGTTAAGACTTCCACCTGATGTGAAGAGTAAAGTAGATACGGTAAAGAAAATAAAACTCATTATTGCAAGGGCAGAACGGCTACCCCAAAGGCACGCGTCAGTTTCTGCAATCTTGCGGGCTAAAAAGTTATCACCCGAAGCTGTTGAGGAGATATCTAAGAGATTGGAAGTTCTCGAACGTCTTCATAAAATTGAGTTGCCTCGTGTCCTAGGCATCGACTCCATATCTGCGGAAGGTACTTTGCTGGAACACCTCGCGTACAGAATAAAAAGCAGATACAACATTGACAGTTTGTTGGATGTTAGAAAATTAACAAACAAGCATATCCAGGAGGAATTGAGGAATGTTAAAGAGCTAGTTGCTAAGTTAAAGGACTTAAAAAAGAAGGGTGAGTTGGAGAAGCTAGTTGAAGTTTACGAAAAATTGTATCCAGGTAGATCAATCCTGGAGGCAAACCCATCTGAAATAGACAGCATACTGAAGGGGTTGCACGATGTGGCTAAATTAAGGAAGGCAGTAGGAGTAGGTAAGAAACTAAAAGGCAAACTAGAAAAAACGGAGACAATGAGTGTTTTGAGGTTATTGGATGAAGTCAAGAGAGAAGGAATGATAATACTGCCCAGATTACTGGAGATGAAATTACCCTCTCCGGACAAAGTCCCAGAGGAATATAAATCAGAGATAGAACGACTACGAACGATAAAGAGTTTGTTCCAAGATAGGCTAAAGGAGTTTCCATATGAATACACAAAGTTTGACATTCTCCCAAATATCTTGTTTCAGATTTCTCCAGAGGAGTTTGGAGTTTTGAGAGATAGACTCATTAAATTGCAAAGGTTGAGCAAAACAAAGGCAGCAGAAAGAGTTGGAGTTGATGAGAAACTACTCCCTGGAACAATGCTCGATGTTCTAGCGGCTAGATTGCAAAGAAAACACGGCGAGAATTTCGTTTCTATTTTTGACATACGGAGGCACACTGAGGAAGAACTTTCTCAGGAGCTAGGCAAAGTTGCAAAGATAATTAATGCGCTGAAAAAACTTGATCCGGAAACTAGGAAGTTGGCAATAGAGGAGTACAACCGAGTGCACAAGCGATCGATACTTGAAATGAACCCTGAAAATCTTCCAGCTTTTCTTGATTACATAAGATCGGGTGAATACAAGGAGTTTAGGAAGATAGCAGAAGCTGCTAAGCACCCAGACGTGGAACAGGCAAGGAGGGAAGTCATAGGGGAGCTTATGCAAGAGTTTGCGGAAATAGAAAGGATAGCAGAAACAAGTAAGAGAGAAGAGGGAGAGAAATCCATAGAAGAATTATTCAGGGAGATAGGGGAGGAAATTGATAAAAAGTTGGGCAAAACACCTGAAGAAGAAAGCTTGCTTGGAGAGTTGGATGAACTAGAAGGAATAGTATCTAAAGAAGGGGAAAAGAAAAAACCTGGCAAAAAGAAAAAGAAATCAAAGAAGTGAGTAGGTAATATTCTTAAACTTCTACTCCTACAAATGTTCTTATGGCAAAGAAAAAAAGGTTCCCAATACTCGCTTTAGTTATTGCCGCATTTATCTTGTTTGGCATTTTTGCAGTTTTGGCTTATTTTTCCATGGAGATATTCACTCCAAAGATTGGAGTGATAACAATTGACTCAACCATAACCACGCACGAGAGCGGAGGATTATTTGGGAAGACCATCTCTTCAAAGGATGTTGTGGATCTCATAAAACAAGCGGAAGATGACCCTAGCATTAAGGTAATATTCCTTGACATAAACTCTCCAGGGGGGAGCGTTGTAGCTAGTAAAGCAATAGCTTACGCAGTTAGAAATTGTTCAAAACCAGTGGTTGCTTACATAGAGGACATAGGCACTAGCGGAGCATACTATGTGGCTTCTGCTTCAGATCTAGTTATAGCAGATGAAGATTCTTTAACAGGAAGTATTGGCGTGATTATGGTTCTTGAAAATTATGTTGGTTTATTAAAAAAACTGGGAGTGAATGTTACAACTTTGAAGAAAGGGGAGTACAAGGATTTGGCAAGTCCAATCAAACCAGGGGGTTTAACGGAGCAAGAGAAAATGATCCTGGATCAAATTCTAGATCTAGCTTACCAGCACTTCAAGAGGGATTTACTTACATTTAGGGGAGATAGGTTGAAGGCACCGATAGATGAAATAGCAGACGGTAGAGTAATGACAGGATATCA
>JAJRYR010000042.1 GCA_024275655.1 archaeon
ATCCATGTTTATCAGGGCTTCCAACGCATATAGATCGTTTTTTCTTGCCTCGTTTACTGGCACGTAATGGCTCATGTCACTGGAGGCAAGGACGAACGCATCTTCTGCAACTCTTGCAAGTGCTTTGCCAAGCATGATTGCAGTTTCTAAACTTTGATCCCCCATCATTATGGGGACGATGGTGAACTTTTCTAGGAAGTACTGAGCAAAGGGTAGCTGCACTTCAATTGAGTGTTCCATTTCATGAGCCTCTTTGTCTGGATACGCATAATCCAAGCTTTCCACGATCTTTTGAGCAAGCTTTTCGTTTACTTTCACGGTTCCCAAGGGAGTCTCCCATTCACCATCAGGATAAACTGCAATCTCTGATTTGCTGGATGCAATTCCCACATGGTCTGGACCAACTACTATCAGGGTTTTTGGTGAACTGTTTTTCATGGCTTTAAAGGTGTGTGTCGCGATTAATCCAGAGTATACGTACCCAGCATGCGGGGATACTCCTGATATGGGAGTTACGTCTATTTCTGGAACCTGGGAATCAAATGCCTCCAACATTCTGATAAGGGACTCCTTGTCGCTGGGATAGAATGTTCCTGCAACTGCTGGAGACCTCATTTTTTGGCCACCACTTCGAAGTCCTCTAGTGGGACCTTAAAATCACTCTTTGACTTTATTGCACCTCTTCTCAATAGTATCTCTCTAGCTAGTATCCAGTATGCTAGCGCCAAACTTTTTTTACCTTTATTGTTTAGTGGAACAGCAATGTCAACGTTTCTTAGACTGTTATTTGTGTCAGCGAACGCTATAACTGGAATTCTTGTATCTCTCGCCTCTATCAATGCCTGTTTATCTACTGCAGGGTCAGATACAAAGACCACATCAACTTCTGTGTAATTTGGATTGTTTGGATTGGTGAGTGTTCCAGGTATGAATCTCTTTATAACTGCCTTTGCTCCAATTACCTCTGCAAATTTCTTTGCAGGTTTCCTAGCGTACAATCTTTCAGCTACGACCAATATTCTGGATGGTTCATACTTTGCGAGGAAATCTGCAGCCAACCTCAATCTTTCGTCTATTGTTTTAACATCAATAATATGTAGTCCATCCTGCCTTGTTTTGTATATGTACTTCTTCATTTGACCATTCTTGAACTGGGAACCTATGTGTACTCCAGCTTTTAGGTACTCCTCTAGTGGGACTAGCAAATTGTCTGTTGGTTTGTCTGTTGCCTTTTCTTTCTCTACTTTAGGGATTCTTTTTGTCTTCCTGCGGACTACTCTTTTTGTCTTCTTTTTTGTTGTTGCCTTCTTCTTTACGCCAGCCATTCCAATTCACCTCTTATAAAAGAGTGGGGCCGCCGAGACTTTCGAATGTTTTCGAACTCGGGTCACCGGCACCCCAAGCCGGGAGGATGACCTGGCTACCCTACGGCCCCACGTAATATCTCAAACTCTCCTGTACGGAGCGATCACGTGCATGAGTTCGACGTGGCTGAGGAACATTCTTCTACAACAGTATCTGTGGTAACCTAGCTGGTCAAGGACTTTCTCTGGATCATCCCCAGCATTTACTTTCTCAATGAATTTATCCCAATCCTTGCCTATGACAGCACCACATGTGAAACATCTAACAGGAAACTTCATGACCATCACCACCATGTAATAGGGAGTAGGGGGTTATCTGTATGATTTCTGGAATCTTGCCCTTGCACCTCTGTGCAAGAATTTCTTTGGCTCTTTCCTTCTAACATCGTCAACTAGCAAAGACCTATCGTAGTTTAGATAAGCCTTCCTTAGTTCTTCGCTCTCTGTGATTGCTACGATCCCTTTTGCAACCGCCGCTTTAACAGCTTCAGCCTGTCCCATTATTCCTCCACCAGACACGTTCACATCTATGTCCAACTTCTTTATTATGTCGTCTCCTAGAACATCCATAGCTATCCATACAGGGGTCAGAACCTCGTTTTTCACTAACTCGGGTTCTAGCAGTGCTGCCGGTTTTTTGTTGATTCTATATGATCCATTTCCAGATTTAACAATCTTCACTCTAGCTCTTGCTATTGCGGTTTTCTTCTTTCCTTTTGTGACCACAATCTTCTCTTTTGGTTTTGTTGTCTTCTTCTTTTTTACTGGCATAAACATCACCCTTTAATTGGATTTTTCCAGCCTAGGAACTCTCCCAATTCCTCTAGGGTTACAAAATCGCCCTTTGGCATTCTTATGTTGAGTTTAGTTGTCTTTCCATCATATTCGGGAGGAATGCCCATGTACACCTTCAAATTTCTGAGTATGTTTCTTCCTCTGTTTGTTTTTGGAAGCATACCTCTAACAGTCCTTTTTAGTAGGAGGTCTGGTCGTCTTGGGAACTTTGGTCCTCTTCTTGGGTTTGCTCTGTCTGCTCTGTCCACCCTCTGCTTGTACTTTTGGAAAATGTAATCTCTTGAACCGCTGATTATTGCCTTCTCAGCATTTACCACAATGACCTTTTCTCCCTTCATTAGCATTTTTGCTACTTCTGAAGCAAGTCTTCCCAGCACAGCATTTTCAGCATCTATCACTTGCATCTTCATCACCCGATGATCCTTATTCCCTTACCTTCTGGGTTTTGTTCAGCCAATTCCACTAGTTCCAGGCACTTTCCACCAGCCTTTTCAATCCTTTCCTTTGCCTTGTGGGAAAAGCTAAGTGCACCCACGGTGATTGGGTGAGTTATCTCACCAACTGCCAACACCTTGCCAGGTACAACTATAGTTTCTCCTTCCTTTGTGATCTTGTCCAATTTTCCTAGATTTACTTCAGCCAAGTTTTGCCTTGGCCTTGTTATCCTCCAGGCAACATCCTTCCAGACATTGCCAGGTTTTTTCTTTAGCTTGGATGCGATCATTTCTCGCCACATGCTCTTTTTCTTATACAATGCCATTGCAACACCTCCTTGCGCTCATCCTCCATCACTCGGAGAGGGGGGACCACCAGCGGGTCCCTTCTAACCCCCTGCAACCAGGGGCTTCTCTCTCCTTGGAGGCGTATTGCGGGGTTCCGCACTCCAAGAGTGCGGGGGACGGGATTTGAACCCGCGCAGGCCTACGCCACTGGATCCTAAGTCCAGCCCGTTTGGCCAGGCTCCGGCACCCCCGCATCACTTCTTATGGTTAGCAATCTCTGATTCCATCATCTTTGACTTTGCTAGGAGTATCTTTATTGCTGCATTTAGTGCTTCTTTGGCAGTTATCTGACCATTGGTTTCGATGAAGAATATGTACTTGCTTCTGTCCTCCTCCACTTTTGCTCCGAACTCCTTGCACGCACCGCACCCATTACACTTCAACTCATCAAACTTTATCTTGTTCCCGTCCAGTTTCAATGCCTTCCTTGGGCATGCCTTTACGCATGCTTTTTTATCTTCGCATTCTGTGGTATCCACCTTGAATACCATCTGGTAACTAGCTAGACCGGCCTGCCATTTGGCATGCCATTCTCCCTTTCCTGGGACCGCCCTTGCTTCTAGTCTTAGTCTCTGACCTTCTAGTAGATCAACGATTGGTATTTTACCACTTGTTGGTCTTACTTTTGGATCGGATGAGTGAAGGTCTGAGGAATAGACAGTCTTTGGACCTTCAACATCCAGTGTTAGAGTCACTGAATAACTAGCTTGGTTTTCTTCTGTTAGTGGCAGGGGTATCATCTTCATATCCGTCTTTAGTGGAATCATTGCCAGTCTGTGGGTTATGTACTCGTCCCAGACAGAGGATGAGTTTTCGTATATGTACACTTCATCTATTGCCATTACAGGGACTTCCGCCAACACAGTCCTTCTGAGAGCATTTACTATTGCTGGTTCAGTGTCCTTGATTAAGATTTTCAAGTAGTTTGGTTTGTCCTCCAATATTTCAAACTTCATTCAGACCCTCCTCCCTCTTCTTCCACCAGGAGGTCTTGTTCCATCTCTTGGTATTGGAGTTACATCCTCTATCAATTCGATCTTCAAGCCAGCTCTAGCCAAAGCCCTAATGGCTGCCTGTGCTCCAGGACCTGGTTGTTTTGATCTGGATCCGCCTGGGGCCCTTACCCTAACATCTACTCTCGTTATTCCCCTATCCTTTGCCTTTGCGGCAACTTCCTCTGCAGCAGCCATTGCCCCATATGGGGAAGACTTCTTGGTACCGCTGGTTTGTAGGGCTTGTCCAGCAGAGGATTTTGCTATTGTCTCAGCTCCAGTAATATCCGTTAGCGTTATGATTGTGTTATTCTTTGAAGCATATATGTGAACTATGCCTTTAATTCCTTCAACCATTTACCTCCCCTCCTTCTGGCTGGGGTTGCTCAGGCCCTGCTGGTTGTTCTTGGAGTATCTTTGGAACTCCCTTATAGTAGCCTATCTTATCTTCCTCGTCTCTTCTAACGATGTATCCAGGCACAGTTACCTTTCTTCCGTCTATAGCTATCAACCCATGAACTATGAACTGCCTAGCCTGTTTTATTGTCTTGGCCATTCCCTTCTTGAATACAAGGGTTTGCAATCTTCTCTCCAACCAATCTGTCGTCTTTAATGACAGAACGTCATCCAGGGTTGCATTCTCAGGCAGCATTCCTATTCTATACAATCTTCCCAGCAATTCTTTGATTCTCTGGTCTCTATCCTTGCCTCTGTAACCCAAGAGCTGTCTAGCCCTCATTCTTATTTCCCTTATCCTGGTTTGTGCCTTCCAAATTTCTCTTTTATTCTTTAGTCCATACTCTTTCATGATCTTCTTTTCTTCAAGTATTCTCTCCTTTTGCCAAGGATGGCTTGGAGTATCATATTTCTTTCTTAATCTTCTAGGATCTCCCATTTAATCCACCCCTATTTCTTACCTTTCTTTCTCTGGACTCCAACGGCTGGTCCATGCCTGAATGTTGATCTTGTTCTCTGTCCTCTAACAGGCAATCCTCTTGCGTGTCTTATACCTCTATAACTCCTAGCTCTCTTCTCCCTTTCAATATCCTGTCTTATCGTGAAGTCTAGGTCTGATCCAGTTAAGTGTAAGTCTTTTCCAGTTGAGTAGTCCTTCCTTCTGTTTACCATCCAGCTTGGAACACCATATTCAACAGGATTGAGTATGATCTTCTCTAGAAGCTCGGCCTGCTCCTCAGTTAAAGCCCCAACCTTTGTTTCTTTGTCTACTCCAAGCTTTTCGCTAGCCACTTCCGCTATGGCGTTGGCTAGGTTTACACCTATTCCTTTTATTGCGAGTATTGCTTCGGGTATTGGTTTGTGCCCGTCTAGGTCCTTATTTGCAATTCTAACTATCCCTCTAATCTCTTCTGCCATTTGAATCACCCTCTAGAAACCCTTAGCGCCAGAACTAGCTCCAGCGCCAAGGGTCAATGCCTTCCGGCTCGCCCCGGCAACGATCGGCTATATTTTTGGTTGTTTTATTTAAAAACCTTTCTGGTTTTTCCGTGGAGGCCCGTATCCACATATTTGGGGATAATGTATTAAAAATGGCGTTCATCACATTCTAGCGTATGGTGGTATATTTAGATAATGCAAAGACAACCAAGGTAGATGATAGGGTTCTAGAGGAGATGCTGGTCTACTACAAGGAAAAATATGGACTCCCAGGTGGGGAGTTTGGGCACACCTTTGATGAGGATGCTAGGGAGGCAGTAGAGCGCTCTAGAGAGATTGTGGCGAAGTCATTGAGGGCTAGACCCGAGGAGATAATCTTTGTGTCGGATGAGATTGAAGCAGATAATCTTATCATAAAGGGATTTGATGGGAGTGTCGGTTGCACTGCTACGGATAGAAAGTCCATAATACACCTAGTAAAATCTAGAGCTGGAAAGATTGCCCAGGTAGATTCAGTCGGGTTGATAAGAGAAATCCCAAAGACGGATCTGTTTATCACACATTCAGTCAACTTCGAAATTGGTGTCAGACAGGATTTAAAGGCAGTCATAGACGAGGTTAAAGATAAGCGAGGAAAGCTGTATGTGGACCACTTGCACGG
>JAJRYR010000043.1 GCA_024275655.1 archaeon
ATCTTCATCATACAATACTACTGTGACACCATTCAGAACAGCTTCTTCAATCAACACCTGCAATATCCTTTTTCTTTGCGACCCCACTATTACTGAGAGAAGTAGGTTCTGTGCGATTTCTTGTGCCTTCTCCCCAGTCACTTTTAGACCTAGGTTCATTTTTCCAGTTTTCATCTCCAGCATTGTCTTTTCTCCAGGTTTTCTTACTATTACTGTTGGCAGTGCCAGTGGCTCCCCAAACAGCCTGTGGATTTCCTCCTCATTTGCGTTTCTCAGTTCTGTGAGTATGATGTTTTGCTGCCTAGCCAGTTTTCTCAATTCTGAAGATGTGTCTGACAGGGATGAATAAACCTTGTTGAATTTCCTTATTATGTCTGCAGGTTTGAACTCGGCATAAATTGGATCGCTAACAACTGCCAAGTAGTCCAGTTTTACGGTTGGAGTTTTCTTTTTTAGGTAGATTACATTTCCTTCCGAGAATTTATCCACTAGCTTGGACGCATCTCCTTGGACCAGGAAGAACCTAGCAGCGAGCATGACAGCTCCAAGTATCTTATCTCCTCTCTTATCAAATATGAATATCAATATCTCCTTGTCTGGATTTTCGTAGTAGCTAATGTCTATACCGTCCCAATCTCCAGTTACTATCGGTTCCCATGGCCCTTGAGGTAGAGGTAGCATGAATATCACTTCCATTGTTTTTATATATGGTTTGCATTAGAATTAATGGCGAGGGAGTTAATAAATATTCGAGGGATATAGATGGATGAGACCACAATAGCAAGGTTGTCTGAGCTTGTTAAAGGTATGCACGATCAGGGAATGAGTGTCAAGCAGATAGAGGAGAATTTGGAGCAAATGGGCATCTCCAGGGAAGACATAAAGGTGATAGTAACCAGGGCAGGACTAAAGCCCAGCACAGTTGATATTCACGAAGAGGTCACCGCTGTAAAAGAGGCAATATCCACAGGAGAGGCAGTGAAACCAGTTGTGGAAAAGCTTGGGGAGGCAGAGGAGCACTTTGAGAGACTTCACGCAAAGATGGATATGCTTCACGAGAAACACAAGGAGGTCTCCCAGGCAGTATCAGAGTTATCTGAATTGAGGGCAGAATTGAGTGAGATAAAGAACCTGCTTCTTGAAATAAGAGCAGCCGTGGCTGCGACAAAAAAGTTACAGGAGGATCTGATAGAGATAAACAGAAGGGTTTTAGCCAGGGAAAGTGTCAAGTAATTCATTCATTTCTTTTTCTTCTGAATCCAGTAGTATCCTACCACCAGGATGATCACCACAACCAGGATGTAGATCCACATGTTTGCTTCTTCTCTTAATTCGGTTACCACTATTGCCTTTGTCCCGTTAACATCATTTCCAATTCCAGATATGTAGTATTTTTTGTTCACGGTGATTTCACAAGCTTTAGTGTAGTTGTCCACTTGTATCTCTTTGCATTCCCAGGGTATTCTCCCCCTAAGGATCTGGAGCTGAACAGGTCCTTCCCACACCTCCCGGTGGCAGTTGTAGTTTGGATTGTAGTTTTCAATGTCTGGTACCCCGTTCTTTACTGGCATCATCTTATAACAAACTTCCACGGTGGTTGGTTCCAAGTTGGCATTGGCTATGCAGGGCAGTATTGTCCATGATCCTGTCCCGTAGAGGTCGTAGGAGTAACAGGAAACATTTTCTATGAAGACAGTTGCATTAACTTCAGAGGGTTTTAGGCAAATCACTTTGTCTGGATATGTCCAACACCCTATTTCTGGCATGTACTCAGCCATAGCTAGGGCAGCCAGCAAAACTAGACCAACTAATGCGTACCTTTTCATTTTTCCTCCCCACATTCAATAATTGCAGAAATCTTTTTATTTCTTGTCCTTATCCTTCTTTTTCTTTGCTTTTTCTTCTGCCTCTTTCTTCTTCCTTTTCTCCTCTTTCTCGTCTTCTTCGTTCTCCTCTTCCTTTAGCAGCTTTTCAGCTTCCTTCTCCTGACCGAACACGAACGTTTTCTTTACGAATCCTTTTCCAAACTTCCCCTTAAAATGAGCTTCGAATGTTTTTGGGAATATCCAATGGTCAATCGGCAAGAGCAGTCCAGCCATCATTCTTTGGATCGCACTAGATGCTCCATAGTTTGAAAAAGGCAGCATCTTCCTTAAAATCCCGGCTTCCAGTGGTTTTAGCTTTTCTCCAGTTCCTTTGCTTATTGTGTAGAGTACATCCACACCGAGCGTAGGTGGGCCCTGCATTGCGGCCATGGCTGTGAGGAAGTCCTCTTCATCAGTGTCCCAAACGTCCATTGGTGCCTGTATCAATTTGTGTTTTAGCACTGTTCCTCCACTAGGTGGACTAGGCGCAGGTTTGATCCGTATGATTGATAGAATTAGCAGGACGATCCCTAGTATAGTTATCCAAATTTGTGAGAACAGTATCCCGAACCCAAGCACGATCAAGCTAACGAGAACCCAGTTCATTTACTATCACTTTTCTTTCTTCCTCTGACCAACACCAAGAAAAGTTTTGCTAAATTGTAGAATAGCTTGGTTGAGTACTTCTCCCTGTCTATGTCTTTATATCCCTTTGCTTGGATTACTGCATTCATTTCGGATGGAATTCTAAATGGTGGTTTTCTCTTTGTTTCTATCACAATTGGCTCCAGAACTTCAACTGGCCCCTTTATTGTTATGTCCTCCAAGGCCCTATTTTTTGCAGCTTTTTTCCCTCCCCTAAACATGACAGAAACAACCACCAACACCACAACCGTGAAGATGGCTAGGGCTTTGTAGCCAAGTAGCCAAATCACAACCGCCAATCCAACTGCCATCAACATTTCGTCCAGGTTCATCTACCTCACTATTTCTTATCATTATCTTTCTTTCCTTTCCTCTTTTCATATATCTTCTTTGCATCCCACCTTTCATCAAACTTATAACTCTTAAATCCTTCACCAGTAAGTAGGACTTTTCCTAGATTAACCAGGGCAGCCAAACCAATTATCGCATCTCCCCAGCTACCCTCTGCTTTTCCACCTGTATGTACTTTTAGCTTAAACTTTGGAGGATACAACCACGGGGGTTCTCCTTCATCCGTGACTATAACTGGTGTTAGTACTTCCTCTTCCTTTTTGCTCTTTCCGCCACTGGGTGCGGATTTCTTCGTTTTTGATTCCCCTAGGAATATCAAAAAAATCACAACCCCAGCAATTGCCGCTAGCCAGATCATTCCCTTCCAAAGGGAAACGCCCAATATCAACAACAGCAGTGCAAGTACCCAGTTCATACTAATCCTTCTTTCCCATTAGTTTTCCAATGAATTTACCGAATGTGTTTAGTGCTGCCTCCCACCAATCTGGAGGGGAGAAATCTGTTGCATATATTGTCATCTTTTTTGGGTAGATGCTCTCGGCATCGTATTTTCTCTTGACGATTATTGGCCTGAGTTTTACCTTCCCACCAGAGGGAGCTTTCTTCTTTGGAGTGCTGGCTGCGACTAGGTAGGCTATCAATAGGAACACTCCGATTCCGAGTAACCACATCCACTTGAGGTATATGCCAGCCAGGATCACCAGCGCTATCACACCCAGGCTAACTATGTCCATTTTAACCTCCCATCAACATCTCGGGGGTGTAAATTTCTGGGCCAGTACCCCCACCCTTGTTCATGAGGAATGCAGCTAGCATTAACAAACCCAGAATTACCCACCAAAAGCTTACCTGGTCTTTCATGTATAACATTAGCACTGTTACCGCTAGAACCAACAATCCCAGAGTTAGAGATCTAACGGATATCAAAAGGACTACTGCAATGCCTAGAGCTATCCAGTGCTGATTGGCATTGATCGCCAGGGCCAGGAGGAGTAGGAATATTATAAGTGTTAAAGAGTCCATTCCACCACCTATGCTACCTCTGCAGTGAATTTTTCAATGAATGCATATCCGAAGAACAGCAATACCACGAATATCAGTAACCATGTGTGCTGGTACACAGTTAGGTACACTATGATCAAAGCCAGGACTACACCAATCTTTTTTGATTTGGTTAGGTCAGATGCCCAGCCCACCAGGTAGATAAATATGATTATTATCAAGGCCAGTTGCAGGTCAGACCATAGATCACCCATTTTATCACCTAAATTATTTTTCCAAGGGCTTTTTATTAAGGTTTCCCAGTTTTTACCAGGGTGGGGTTTATCCCCTTCCGCTGAATAGTGTAAAGCCCCAGATAAACATTGATGCTATTCCCAGACCAACTATGTAGTAAGTTGCCCACAGGGCAGCAGTTAATCCAGGGAGCATTATCACGAATATGTAGATCAGTATTCCGGATATTACTAGGCTGAGTACTCCTGGACCAACAGTATTTTTTATCCAGTTGTATATGGTTATTGCAGCTATGAACTGGAATATGAGACGTATCTCAGGGGATATGTGGATAGCAATGACTGGACCTAGGATGAATATTCCTAGAGTAACCAGCAAAAGTATAAGTGCAAGTGCAGGTGAAGCAGGAAGGAATCCCCGTCTCATTACCTATCCCTCCTTATGAGACGTTGCTTAACTCTCTGCATCAATTGGCTTTGAGCACCGTATGCGGGATTGTTCTTGTACTCTGCGGTTCTCTCACCCCCCTGGATGAACTCCTGGCCTGGATTAACTGGTTGCTTTGCAAATGGGTTGTAGTATCCGTGGGTAAAGACTATATCCATTGCTAACCCAGTGATCCCAGTTATTGCCAGTAAGTAGAGTATTGCCAGAGGACCAGTTAGGAACCAGTACCTAAAAAGCACCAGGTATCCAATTAGCAACATCAAAAATGTACCCAGTCTTCCCCCACCAATGTGTGCCCTGACCCAGCCCACTATGAACACTAGAACGACAATCTTTAATCCCAAAATGACCAGGTTCACTTTCTCCATCAATGCCCCGAGTCCAAGCAAATCTAGTATGTTCATCGCACATAATAAAGAAGGAGGAATTTAAAAAGGGTTTTTGGTTTTATAGGTTAAATCTTTGGTTGTGGTCCTGGTGAGGAGCAACAGCTCCATTGGTTGTTTATGCAACAAGGGGCAGAGTTTGGTGGGCAACTTGGTGGATTCCCTGAACAACCAGATATTGGCACATTCGTACACTGACACTCTCCATTCACACAACTTCCAACTTGTCCTGGAGGACACTGACATTCATAATCGTATGTGCATTCGTTTTGAGAGTTTGATGCTAATTTTAGTGTTGTAGAGTTACTGTTGGATCCATAACTATTACTGACAGTCAAGGTTACAGTTACTTCAACAAAAATTCTACCTTTCTTAGGAACTGTCAATGTTACCATCTTGCTGTTTGTAGATGAGAGGTAACCCTCACTTGCCTGCCAGAACCACCTATTTATTTCTCCAGAACTCTTGCTGCCATCTAGCTGGATGATCCAGCTGTCACTTGTTTCGCTTACTGATGATGTAATAACCGCCTTTGGTTCTAAACTAGATGTTCCCTCTCCAGTCACAGTCACTTCTTTTGATTCACTAACCTCATTTCCATCCCCATCTTTTACTGTTAGTGTTACGATATGTGTTCCCTGTTCTAGAAATATTTGTGTATGTATAGTTATAAAGTAATATCCATCCTCATAATTTACAAGACTTACTGAGTCAAATCCCACCTTAGTACTATCCACATATATATTAAAACTTACTCGTTTGCTATCTGGATCACTTATTTTTGCAGTGAGGATATATGCTCCTGTTTGTGATGATGGTGTTATATCAAAGTTACTTATTATTGGAGCATTTGATGTTTCTTGCTCTTCTCCCCCCTCTTCACTAGTTATCAGAGTTATCTCTCCTGTGTAATCCTTACAGTTTCCAGCTAGGTCACAGGCGTGTATTAGGTAAGTTGTGTTTTCAGTTATGTCGATTTGATTGGATTCGTATACATTTCCCGGGAGTCTTAATGTTGTTATACTAAGTTGTGTGTCACCAATCTCAATATATGATAAACTAATGTTCAGTGCTTCACTGGATTCAAATCGTAACTTGTATCCCTTCCCGCTTGTAATCGTTGTATCGCTAGTTACTGTTATTGTGGGTGGTGTGGTGTCTTGGGGTGTTGGAAGTTGTCCTGAGAACCAATAGTTCAGGAGCTGTCTTGCCATCTCGACCCTGGCTTGGTCCATTGCAGCGACATCCTCAGAGTTTGATAGATCAAGGTTTGCAGGATAAATGAACCAGATATTTGCTGTAATTCTACCGTAGCTAGTGTCAATCCAGTAGTAATACTTGAATCCATTGCCTAGATCGTGTTCTGAGTTTTCTGGTGCATTCACCGGAGCTTGGTTCATTTCATAGTACTTGACCTCAACCTCACCAACAGAAGTGCTTGTAAGCACATCTGCGATTTCTTTGCTAGTTTCCCCAGCATAGGAATACAAGTCACTTGCTCTTAGATTTATTTCTTGCATCGCTTGTAGTGTGGCATTCACAAACTTTTCAGCGTCTCCATCAAACACCACGGAATTTGTACTTACTTTTTCTCTAGTTGCCTGGTCAAGATTCATCAACCCTATGAAGAAGTTCGGTGAGTTCTCATCACACCAGCTGGTGCTTGAGTTCTCAACTAAAGACATTAACACGTTGCCCTGTGGCGTCAATTCGGCAGTTATATTGACTATTCCACATCCAACCTTGTGAAAGTATCCAGGAAGCACGATGTTCTTTTCACCCTTTACTTCTTTCCCTTGTATCACTATGTTCCAACCAGTTCCCAGGGTTTGTGCTATCTTGTCCATGGTGTCCGCATCTAGTTCCTCATTACCTAGGGCAACATAGTAGACTTTTTTCTGCCCCACTGCTTGTTCGCTGTACATTTCACTTGCCACGACAATTAGATACTTCACAAACTGATCTGCATCACACAGTTTTATAACATCTCCGGTGATACCACAAGAGTTGGCATCTATCATGTCCAAAGATGCTTTCTCTCTTATTGTGGGTTGCATTGTGATTTGCACACCTTCAGCCCCTGGGCACACGAATGTGAATGGATAGTACTGCATGGAGATTATTTGCCCATCCTGCGCTCCGGATATGTTCAAGGTGTACTGTGAGGAGCCCACACAGTTGCTCACTCCACCGCCGGATACTGTTATCTCTGCATAACCACCAGCAGGAATACTGTCTGTCTGTCCTAGATAATTGTTGTACGCATCGTATACCTTGTAAGTCACACTAACATGGTATGCAGATGGGGTTGTTGGCACCCAGTTTATGCCCAAAGTAACGGACTTGTTACCTGTATTTGTTACCAGTATCGTGGTGGAATTCATTTCGCTTACATTCCATTCATAACTTGCGTACAATGGATCAAACAATAGCCCACCTATTTGGATTGTGTCTTTCAAATCTCCGAATATTGGGCTGTATGCCTCAAGCGTTAAGTTGCCTGGCTGTATCTTTCCAGCCAGATTCACTAGGAAGTAGTCCCAGTTACCTCTCGCTTCTGCATAGACAGGTCCGCCTCTTAGAGCATCACCACTTAGCTTTACATGACCTACTAGGTTGTCTGTTTCTACCCACATTGGGAGAACAGGTTCAGGTTTCACATCAGGGTAGCTCTTTTTCAGTATCTGCACTTTTCCAATTATTGTTCCGGTTATTACTGGACCACCAGTACCTGCATCAGTTAGTGAGAACTCATAATCCAGCCAACCGTGCTTGTAAGTTTTCCATAGCTTTATGCTGGTTTCAGATGCCAGACCCAAATATACTCTTATCTCGCTTGGCTCGTATGCCAGCTTTGGAGTTCCTTCAGCTAGTACATAAACTGTCACGGCACTGTTTGGTTTGACATCCAGTGTTATCTCTCCGTTCTCTGGGAAGTTTTGTTGGGTCTGTGATTGTACCTGCATTGGTTGTATACCTTCAGGTGGAGAGGGCCCAATTAAGCTTGCACACATTGTATCTGGAAGTTAAATATTCTCATCAGTTATCCCATACTTTTCAAACACAAGGTACTGTACGTTATCCTTGTTGTTTGCATCGTTTAGTACGAGTTTTATCTCTTTGTCCTCATTACCGGTGTTCTTGAATTGATAGACAATTGCTATCTGTCTTGGTTTGTTTAATTTTCCAGAGTATGTGGAAATGAAATTTGTATCTTGTTTTACCAAGCACCCAGAGTCCTCGAAGTAGCTGTACACGGCTTCTTTGTACATTAGGTTTGGAATTGGGGTTTGTTCCCAATCAGGTATAGGTATGATCGTGTATTCGATTGGATTCTGGGTGTCATTGAACAACAAAATATCTCCATTCAGCCCTGTGACATACTCTTCTACCGGGTTGATGTTTGCACTCACTTTCATTTTTAGTGTTATGTGTACGATGTTTTCTGCTTCCAGCTGTCCGCCATTGATGGCAGATCCATCATAATTCACGGAGTAATATTCATGATCGTTTATGTATGCCTTTACATCTCCTATCTCTAGACCAGGATCATCTAGGGTAAATGTTAATGGGATGCTCCAGCTGTCCAGGTCCTTTCTAGCTACTGCTTCTATCTGGAGGTATGCAACAGAACCATCTGTTAGCTTGTTCACGGCAGTCTTTCCTTCCTCGTCTTGGCTTATCCAAGCTCTGTAAGCGTAGAACTGATTATTGTCTGTGTAGACCCACTCCCCTGCTGGGGATATATTGACTGTTAAGTTTTCCCATCTTCCCTCAGGAGCAGATGTATATACTGCAGAGCCTTTTATCCAGGTAGTTCTGTAATATATGTGCGTTAGGCCTTTTGCCCCAGCTCTAACTTTTATGGGGATTTGTAATACGTACTGCATTCCACCCTTATAGTTCGCAAATTTGACTGCTAGGTACTTTGCTGTGTGCATATCTGTGTCTCCCACTGTGTACAGTGGACCGCTCCAGTCTAGGATAGCATCTGACTTTAGGAGTTGTACGGATCCAACATCCTGGGACCCCCTCAGGATGTCCAGGTTGGTGATGTCCTTTATGATTATAGGCGTGTTCTGTGTATCACTCAATACGCCCAGCTCTCCTACAAACACTTCCACATCAACTTCATCGAAAACTTCTTTTGTTTGTGGGTCATAATAGGGTAGATTCACTGGGAGAATGATGTACCCATCGGTCCCCTGCTTCACGGAATAGGTGGTTGGGAAACCAGAAGCGTATCCCCAGAGGCATATATCCTTTCCAGGAATCTTCTTTGTTCTTAGACCCACTGGAGAAATTGGAGAGCCACATCCCCAGTTGTTTCCTCCAGGGAAGTATAGGTAGGCAGATTGATTTAACACAGTTTCGGATAGGTCTATGTTAATCTCCATGTCCTCATCCACAGTAAAGCTTTGGGTTGCAAATGGGCCATAAATCTTTCCATCTGGGGCATTGAACATTGCCTTTATGTAAATGACAGAGCCCTTGTCCAGGCTTATTTCCACTTGTCCTGGTGGGTTACTTACTAGATCGTAAAGCTGGTTTGGATACAGCGGATTGTACTTAACATCAAACACTTGGATTTGCACACCTTGGGTTGGATATCCTTGAACTAGTGTGTTTATTTTCAATTTTACCTGTGGTGGGATTATTTGTATTTCTACAGTTCCAGGCTCTCCAGCAACCACTGTAAATGGCTGTGAGAAGTCGTTCTCAAGGTTGTTGTCTGTGGCAGGAACATACAATATGTAACTTCCAGCTGGGAGTCTTCCCAGATCGGCATATCCTTCTGAATCTGTTTTTTGAGTTACTACCAGAGTACCCTCAGAATCCTTCACCTGCACAGTTATTCCTTCCAGTGGCTCGTTAAAGCCATGAGCATTTACAACTCTTGCTTTCATTTCTGCAGAGTTCTTATCGCTCAGCTTTGCGATCTTTACAGTTATGTCCTGGCCTGCCTGTATTGTTTCTTTAGCTCTCATATACATGGATCTCTGGACCACCAAAGTGTACTCCCCCTTCTCCAAGTTTATAGTGGCCTTTCCATCTGCACCAGTTACCCCATTTGCCTTCAGTTCTGTTCCCTTGTACACATAAACCCATGCGCCAACCAGTGGCTCTCCAGTGTCGTTGTCTAGTACAGTTATTGTTGAGGAGAAACCAGTTTTCATTGTTATTGAGAGGCTCAATGGCTGACTAGCAGTGTACGGCCCTTCTGGACCAGCTATTGGGTGGTTTCCATCTGGATCCTCAGCCATTATGTAGAATTTCTGCCCAGCAGGCAGGACGAGCTTGGTTCTCCCATCAAAGCTTGTTGAGGCGGAGGTTATGACGTTTGAGTATCCGAGATCCAGTTGGTTTCCAAGCCCATCCACAGCCTTTACCTTTATCCCTGGGAGCTCCACTCCCTTGTCATCCTTCACAGTGACCATTATATTGTATGTTTTATCAGCTAGGTTCTCCTTGTATGTGTTTTCTTCTGTCCTTTCTGTGTTAGATATCAAGCTGATCTTTCCATACATCTTTGCATCTGACAGGAAGTTGTACATGGACATTTCTGCGGTAGCCTTATCACACACAATCTCCACAGTATACCCCTTTGTGGGGCAGTTTTCTTTATCGTAACTCATTAGTATCTTGTATCCAGACCTAATCTTCCAGCCAAGATCCACGGGATTTCCATTTTCATCCTTGACCAGTATCTTACAGTTCCTGGCAGGTTTGTTGTTCACGTAGATCTTTGCACTCTCAATGTCCTTTGCAAAGGAAATACATTCCCTTCCAAGCAATTCAGGGAGTTTACAATCCAGATTGAATGTGAGTATCATTCCAGGAGCAGGAGTGAATGTCTTTTCTAGAGGTTCACAACCTTCTCTTGAAATTTTTACTGTTATCTCCTTTGCTGGGAGTTCCAGTTCTAAGCTTCCCTTTCCAGATATCATCTGCTTTATCAGCTCTCCATCGGAGTATATGCTTATGCTGGCCCCTTCTAGATACTGCCCACTGGTTTTCACTGCCAACTCGATACTTGCGGTTCCTGGTCCTGCAGTAGCTAGGTACACACCAGTTAAAGCCAAGATAACAACTAGTCCTGCGACCAGGAATTTTGCGGGAATTCCAGCTATTTCAGACTCCAAAAAAACCATAATTTTGTCTTTTATCTCAGCCACATCCATACCTAAAACCTCCGCCTCCCTTTGCAATTAATTCTTAATCATCCAGCATTTTTAAGTGTTTTTCAGGAGTTGCACGAGGAGTCACAAGTTCCATCCCACACATTTTCAGTGGAACCACAGCTCCCCACCCACTGGTATTCTGTTCCTGTTTCAGTGGTTCCATCACCTGTCATACAGGTGACCGTCACCGTGTACTCCCCTTCAGTCTGTGGTATGTTAAGTGTAAATGCCCAGATTCCATCTGTGAGTGTACCTTCAACTAGCTCCCCTGAACCACCACCAGGTATACTGGTATCCCCTTGCTTTATGCTCAGAGTACACCCTGTAACCTCTGCAGCTGAGACCACGTGGAAGTATACAGTTTGCTTCCCTTCAGCATTTGTGTAGAA
>JAJRYR010000044.1 GCA_024275655.1 archaeon
AGTCAATCAAACATACTCGGGAGAAATAAAGATCAAAGCAGGTAATGAGACAGTATCCATCCCTGTGACCGTGTCACCTGTCCAACCGAAAGAAGTGGAGAAAGCTGGAATCAATTGGGTGTGGCTACTAGCAATTGGCCTTGTGATCGGAGTGTTGCTAGTACTAATAGCCATAGGTGGAGCAGTATACTACCTCCATCAAAAAGAGAAGCCAAAATCCGGATTGGCAGCAGTTAAACCTAAGTACGAACCAAAGAAACCGTCTAGAAAAGGGCCTTCCCGTCTGTTTTAAATCTCTTTCCAAATATTTTTGAGAGTGTGGCAGGAACATCAAGCAATGTGCCGCTAGACGCTAGTCTCACGTGCCTATACTTTTCACTAGCTATCACAAATGGTACTGGATTCGTAGTGTGGCCTAGGTATATCTTACCACCTTTATACATCTCCTCTGCATTCCCATGATCACCAACAATCACAGGCACGTAATCTTCCTTTTGGGCTGCCCTCACTATCCTCCCAACACCATCATCCACTATTTCTATGGCTTTGATTAACGAATCATAATTCCCAGTGTGAGCAATCACATCAGGGTTCGCAAAGGAAACAACTATAAAATCATGCCTCCCCTCTTTTATCCTCTTCAAAGTCTCACCAGTTATCTCTGGTGCTTTCATCTCAGGTGTCACAGAGTAGTCCAGTGTGGCGGGGGAATTGAATATGACCGAATCCCCAAGAATGTTCCCCCCAGTTAGAAAGTATTCTAAATTCATGCCCTTTTCGGTTTCCCCTATCTTCAGTATTGAGCCTTTGCTCCTTGCCAGTTGATCCAAAAAACCATCCTTAACTATTTTTGTCTTGTAGATTACCTGCAACCGTGGTTTGCTTGGATACGAAATTGCATAAACATCCAATCCAATGCTCAACAGAGCATCAACCAGTGCTTCCCACTTGTTAGATCTATACCCCAAGATCAACGCAGCATCTCCCTCCAGCAATTCGCACTCTGGTGATATTACCTTAGGTCTGAGTGTGAAATCATTTTCACCATGGTCATAACCAGTCATTAACGCAGAAACAAATGATGGATAGTACTCGGACGGATCTGACAATACTGCCAGATACTCATCCACTAGCCCCCTAATGTTTCTAGTTAGGACATACCTACCCCCAACAATGCTAGCTAGGTGATTAATGATATTCTCATCCTTCCACTTCTGGAAGAGATCGTAAGCTGAATGAGGGCCAGACTCCCTTCCCTCCAGGATCAAGTGAACATATACATGTTTTTTTCTCTTAGACCTAGCAACCTTCAAAACCTCTTTTAACAATTGAATATGTGAATATATTCCATTCTCTGTCAAAACAGCAAATATATGAATTCTAGAATGTGCAAACACCTTGTCCAGTCTTGACTTAAACTTCCCTGTTTTTATCTCTCTCATTATCTTTTGATGGTCCCACACAGACTTCTTTCCAGTACCTATAAGGAAATATGAGTGTTCGCAGAATCCTGGTGTTCCATCTGGAAGGCCCACAGCTCTTCCACTAGCCTCTAATAATGTGGAGGGGTATCTCCTCAGATACTTATCCATGTTTTTTGTATTTGCTTCTGCAATGGCATTCCCATCTTCCTCCTCTCGATCACCCCATCCATCCAGGATTATCAACACAATTCTCTCTTTCATTTCAACACCCACCTTTTACCCGCATAGCTAAATTCAGTCTCTTCTTCTATCCTCAACAACCTATTGTACTTTGCAGTTCTCTCTCCTCTAGCAGGGGCACCTGCCTTTATTTCCCCACAAGATATAGCCACAGCCAAATCCGCAATAAATGGATCTTCTGTGTCTCCTGATCTATGAGATACCATCACATACCAATCATTGTCATAGGCCAGCCTAGCCGCCTGGAACGCTTCTGTCAGAGTCCCAATCTGGTTCAGTTTTAGGAGGATGGCATTTGCAGATTTCTTTACTATCCCTTGCTCTATTCTCCTGGGATTCGTAACGAACAAATCGTCTCCGGTTATCTGCACATCCTTGCCCACCCTCTCGGTCAGCATTGCAAATGAGTCAAAATCCTCCTCGTGGAAGGGGTCTTCAATGTTAATAATCGGATACTCCTCGATTAGATCAGTATAGAATTTTAGTAATCTTTCAGACTTCATTCTTTTCCCGTCTATCTTGTAGTACTTTCCGGTCCAAAACGTGGATGCTGCTACATCTATTGATAACCTAATCTCACTCTCATAACCTTGCCTGTGTATTGCTTCCATGATGACGTCCAACGCATCCCTAGTTTTTTTCAATGGTGGTGCAAATCCTCCCTCATCCCCAACATTCACTGCACCCCTTCCATATCTTTCAATCAGAATATTCCTTAACTCGTGATAAACCTCTGCACCCATCTTTAATGCTTCTGAAAATGTTTTTGCCCCGATTGGTGCTATCATAAACTCCTGTATGGCCAATTTATTCCCAGCGTGTTCTCCACCGTTCAGGATGTTAAAGAATGGTACTGGTAGTGTCATTTCCGGTTTTCCGAATAAAGCATTTAGGTGGTAGTATAAAGGAGTATCCTTAGTGCTAGCTGCAGCAACAGCATTTGCCAAGGAAACTGAAAGGACAGCATTTGCTCCCAATTTTGCCTTGTTTGGCGTCCCATCCAATGCTATCAATGTGTAATCCAATGCCTCTTGATTCCTGCAATCCGTGCCAACTATCTTTGGTGCAATAACATCGTTGACGTTCTTCACCGCTTTGGAAACTCCTTTACCATTCCAATCCAATCCACCATCCCTGAGCTCCACTGCCTCGTGCTTTCCAGTGGACTTTCCACTAGGAACAATTGCTCTACCAAATCCTCCTCCCCTAGTTCTTATCTCGCATTCCACAGTAGGATTTCCCCTGGAATCCAATACCTGTCTAGCTTTCACACTAGTTATCTCATACCTATCCAGCATACCAACCGCTAGGAATAACGAGGTAGGGCTATTTAAATATTGGACACCAGCGTTGATATTTAAAAATACATAAAACATAAAAATTAAGCCGTGCTGGGGTCGCATAGCCTGGTAGTGCGCCAGCCTGGAGAGCTGGTGGCCGTAAGGCCGCGTGGGTTCAAATCCCACCCCCAGCGCCTCTTTAATTGTTGACTAGGAGGGAAGATTATGCCAGCAAGAAAGCAGAAAAAGAAAACCGGGGAAGTGCCATTGGGCATCGTGGTCAGAGACCGTGCCTACGTGCAGGGTGAGAGGAGCACATTTGAAAGGGTCAGAAATTTCATTTCAGATAACCCCATAAAGGTGAGGTTCTTAACCGCCCTGGCTAAGGGAAAGGTATACCTTTTGGGAAAGGATGGAAAGATGAGAAAAATTAGATAATTAGTTACTTAGATTCTGGGGAGAGGGATACCTAGAACCTGCAAAACCAGAATGCTGGTTAGGACGAAAACTAGGACCTCAAACAGGCTCCCAGTTCTTATCATCCCCCGCACTCTATGCTTATCAAATGGATAGAACCACGCTACTCCAGATACTGTAAGAGAATCAGCGAACAAATGGGAGACGTATCCCAGGAAAAACGCACCTGCTTCTATAAATCCTAATCCGAAGAACCTCAGCACCAAAAGTGCCAGGGGAAAAGCTAGTAAGCTAGCCCAAATAGTATGGGTTATCCCCCTATGACCGCCTAGGCTGACTACCCTAGAACTTGCTCTAAGCCAGATGCTCAAATGAGCAATGTATGATTTGGGGTGGTCTATATCTGGGAACAAAGCCCCTAGTGCCACTAACCCGATCAAAATCTGAGAGTTCGGGAATATGCCAAACTTCACCAATACAGAGTAAAGGAGTAATCCCACCACGATATGTGTCATCCACATCATATCGAACACCACTAGTACAATATGAACTTCACCAGGTTACTAACTAGGACGTCACTGGTTTCTGGTGGGAATGCATAATAGACAACAACACCTCTTCCAAATATGTGTGATCCATACTTTGGATCTCTCACTGTTATTGCTGGCCACAATCGTTCTCCCTTGTACTCCGGTGTTATCTCTATGCTGGCCACCACGCGGGTGTATTGGTTACCTGTGGCTACCAGCACAAAAGGTACTGGATTGCCGTACTTATCCTCTAAAGTTATTGACTGGGAGATCCCTTTAACCAGTGGGTGCTCATCGTCCTCTATTTTGAGCACGGCCAGGGCAGTATTGCTCTCCGCTGGATTCTCCATGCTCTCTGCCAGTTCAATAGCCTGGGCAAAGTATTTGCTGGCATTACAGAAACTGTCCACCTTCAATTTTCCAATATAATCTTCATAATATCCAGAGTGCACCTTGTTCATAAAGTCCAATAGATCTTCGTCACTGGGCTGGTTGGAGAAGCTTATAAGGGAGTTCAGTACTTCCTCAGGGACTCCACTCTTACTTGAATATTCCTCTATGAAATCCTTCGGGACACATTGCTTTAAAGCAAGCTCCGCATCACTGACTGCCAGCTTTTTAGTTTCTATCTCCTGTTTATACTGGGCTAGATGATCTGCGATTTCAGCCAGTTGGTCTTTAATCACTGTATCTGTCTCGTATCCCTTTGCCTCCAACAGCAAGTTCCTGGCCTCATCCAGGAAATCCAAACTTGAGTTCTCTGACAAGCCCTGCCTACCGTCTTCCAGAACATTGATTATTCCTGCAATCCTCAATGCCTGGGTGGTCTCATTTGCCAGTTCCTTCTGCTGTTGTATAGCAGACAGTGTGGAGATATCCCCTGACAGCTTTGACCTCACAGAGTTTATTTCATCGCTCAGATCTTCCTTGGCATATTCTAGTTGTGCAAGATATTGGTTTTGGTCACAGGTAGAATAGGACTGGGCACACTTCACTAGAGCAGAGTGGGCCTCCTGGAACTCTGTTCTCAACTGGGCCACCTGCTTGGCAAACTCTGCATACTTCGAAACAGCATAGGCATCTGAAACAAATGTCACTCCAAGTATGTCTCTCCCAAACCTCATTCCCTTCTGGGTCTCTTGCTGTCCTATACACTGGAACTCTCCTCTATCCCACGGATTCACCAACTCATCAAAGTCCTTCTCATTAACCCAGTTAAAGTAAACAGAGTAGTACCCCTCCACTGTGTTCTGGCAGAGATATCCCTCAGGATACTTCACAGGAGACAACTCTCCGCCAAATGCATCTTTGCATAACTCTGCCAGCTCATTCCAAGCTTTCTGGTATAGTGCCGACTTGGATGCCATGGCAAATTCTGCTGCAGAAAAATTGCTTGGCAGAGAAAGGTCATCCACACCCACGCATACATCTTTCTCTCCAGAACTCTCCTTTGTCCCCTGGTCCGTTCTCCACTTCACCTCGTACTCCAAAGTTCTGCAGATGGTATCCCTATTCCCAATGACAGTTCCAGAATCCCCAATCCAAACCAGCCTGCCCATCCCATTTATGACGTAATCGTAGAACAGTTTCAGCTTCTCGCTAGGAATATTTCTAGCGCGCTCAACGATCACAACATCATACTGATCAAGCATACCTGCAGATAACTGGTCCACTGTTACCTCCCTAACATTCAACCTTTTCACATCTTCCAAGTACTTGGCCAGTTTCTGGGGATCACCCATTCCCGGTCCGTCTGGATCGTAGACCAAGAGTATCCTAGGCTTTCCAAATATGCCATAATAAAGATCACAGTAACTGGTCCCAAAAGTTGAGCATCCAACAAGCCCAACCCTAGTCAAAACCAACAAAAGCCCGAACAGCAGAAGGGCCAAAGCAAGGATATGTGGAAGATTCTGCCTCCAGTCTGACATATAGAATTTAAAGGTGCATTGATTTATTAATATTGCAGAGAGAATCGTAACATACAAAGACAAATATTAAAAGGAGAGCAATATGGGAGTAAACTTGGGGGATATAGTCCCTGGGGAAACAGTGGAACTAGAATACCTCTCCGGAAGGAAAATCGCAATAGATGCATACAACATGCTCTACCAGTTTTTGAGCATAATACGCCAACCAGACGGCACTCCTCTAATGGACTCTCAAGGCAGAATAACCAGCCACCTATCTGGTTTGTTTTACAGGACATGCAAGCTGATGGAAGCTGGGATGAAACCGATCTACGTTTTCGATGGAAAACCTCCAGAGGTCAAGGAGAAGGAGATAGAGGAGAGAGAAACGAGAAAACTGGAAGCGGAGAAAAAGTACAAGGAAGCACTAGAAAAGGAGACATAGAGTCCGCTAGGGTGTATGCCCAGCAAACCACAAGGCTCACAAAGGAGATGGTTGGCCAAGCAAAGAAACTCCTTGATCTAATGGGGGTCCCCTGGGTACAGGCCCCAAGCGAGGGGGAAGCCCAAGCTGCGTATATTGCCCAAAAAGGGGATGCCTGGGCATCCGCCAGTCAAGATTACGATTCCCTCTTGTTTGGTACGCCAATCTTGATAAGAAACCTGGGCATAACTGGTAGGAGAAAGCTACCCAGAAAGAACATCTACGTGGAAGTAAAACCAGAAAAGATTGAACTGAAAAAAGCCCTAGAAAATCTCGAGTTAACCAGAGAACAGCTAGTAGATCTGGCAGTAATGGTGGGCACTGACTTCTCCACAGGTGTCAAGGGAATTGGCCCAAAAAAGGCATTGAAGCTGGTAAAGGAGGGAAAGACGGCCGAGGAAGTTTACGAGGAGCACGGCCTGGATCCTGAAGAAGCGAAAATCGCGAAGAGCATATTCCTAAACCCGGAGGTAACTGATGATTACAAGATAGAGTTCAAGGAACCAGACCAGGAGAAGATAGTAGAGTACATGGTCGGTGAATTTGATTTTTCTGAGGAGAGAATAAAAAACGCACTGGCAAAGGTTAGAGAGAAGTATGATGTTAGTGGAACCCAGTCCAGGCTCGATCAATGGTTCTAGGTGAGTGTATGGAAAAGTTTCAATACATGATAAAAATAAAGAACGCCTTCAAGGAGAGGGATTCCTTCAAATTGAGGGAAATAGCAAATGACGCTATAAGAGAAGCCACTCTAAATTACGACAAGGACCTGGCAGATATTGCGGTCCTAGCTTATTCATTATCCAAGATCCTATCCAAACTGCACTTTAGAGAGAGAAGGGACTGGAAGAAGTTTGAGAAGAATATGGAAAGGGAACTGGCCAACCTAGTTGGGCTTTCAAAAACAGGGGATCTTTCTAAGATATGCGACAAACTAATCAACCTCATTGAGGAAATAGATGAATCAGCTGGGAACTACGCCAAGGGAATAGTGCACAAAGCCAGAGTGAAAATGGCATCCACTGCATATGCGCTGGGGTTGAGTATTGGTGCGGCCGCGGAGCTAACTGGGGCGGATAAGTACGATCTTTTGAGGTATGTTGGGGTAACAAAGATCCACGACAGGCCATTTGTGAGGACAATTAGCCCAGCAAAAAGGTATGAGATACTGAGGAGGGTTCTGCGTGTCAAAGAGTAGTGCAGTACCGTTAATTTCAGATGCTGGGCCCTTGATCAGCCTGGCGGAGAACTGCTTGATCTGGATACTGCGTGGAATAGAAAACAGGATCATAATCCCCAAGGGGGTGGAGTACGAGGCTGTTATACACCCCCTGCAGATAAACCAGTACGAGTTCAATGCAATGAGAATAAAGCAGATGATAGAAGAAGGGGAAATAGAGGTGGACCCCCGAGATATGAGAAAGAGAGCAAAGGAGATAATGGGGCTGGCAAACCAGCTATTGTTTTACAGGAGAAAGCCAATAACAATTATACAGGAAGGGGAAGCAGAAGTTCTGGCTCTAGCACTGGAAAGAGGAATAGATACGGTAATAATAGACGAGAGAACAGCAAGACTGTTAGTGGAGAATGTCTGGCAGATAAAGGAGTATATGGAATCCAGACTAGGACTGGACCTAGACATAAATAATAAAGTGGCCAAGACTATAGAAAAGCTGTTTTCAGATATGCAGGTGTTAAGATCCACGGAACTCGTTATATTTGCATACGAAAATGGGTTCCTGGAAGAGTATGGGCATGGACTGGATATACTAAAGGCCGCGCTGTACGCTTTAAAGAAGAGCGGATGTGCCATTTCAACCAATGAAATAGAGGAATACATAGCACTACTAAAATCAAAGGGTGATGGGGATTAGAGGGAAGAGTAAAAAGAGGGGATCCAAAACCTCTAGAAAACCAAGTAAAAAAGGAGGCACGATAAATCCCGTAAAAGTCAGGGGTCAAGTTAGGCAGTTTTTGAAAAGTCCTGAATTAAATTATTTGCCGAAGGATAAGTATGAAAGGATTGTAAACCTGTTAAAACCATACGCTCGTTTTGTAAAACCAAAAGAGACGGTGGCAGTACTTGCCCAACTGGAGGGGGCAAAAAGAATCATTGAACAAGAAAAAAGTAAAGCTAGGTACAATGTGTATGGCCCCATAATCAAGGAGATTCTACAAGCATTAGGGGATCCAGTACTGGCCACTAGATTAGAACAGTTGCTTAGCAAAGTGAAAAAACTCAAAACCGCAAATGCTAACAAAATCAAGGATTTAATAGAAAAAGAAAAGGAGGAGTACATCAAAGAGAAAAAGACTGCTATAAAGGAATTAATTGACATAACAAAGGAGCTATCTATGCATGAGGACAAGGAGCTGGCAGCACTAGCCAAAGAAATAAACAAGACAATCACACTAGGAGCCAGGCCCTCTAGATACGAGCTGGAAAAGCTGCAGGAGATGGGAATCCTGCTCGATCCCCAAAAAAGAGAGAAACTGGAAAAGGCAGTGAAGAGAGTGCTGGAGATATACCGGCCTTAATCGCTAACGCTTTTTAATCAAGTCTTCGTTATTCTTGCGTGATAGGATTAAGCAACGGTATTGAAGTTATCGGACCAACTAGGATTGTCCTGGACGGAAAGAGGGAAGAGGGGATCAATGTTATTTCCCATGCTCATAGGGATCACCTGGGTAGAGTGAAAAGGGCCGTAGCCACCAGGGAAACCGCAGTTTTAGCTGGTTTGGAGAGATACAAAGAAAACTTAAAGCTGGACGATCTAGAGATCAGGTTGGTGAATGCTGGTCACATACTCGGATCAAGCCAAGTAGAAATCTTAAACGGCCACCACATAGTTTACACAGGGGACATACGGCTCAGGGACTCAATACTGTTCGAGGCAGGAGAGATCTTGAACCCTGAAATACTCATTCTGGAATCCACATTTGGCCTCCCGACCTTCAGGTTCCCCGACTACCAAGAGGTCTACTCCCAAATGGAAAGGTGGATAAGAACCAACCTGGAGATGGGAAGGCACGTAATCCTGGGAGGTTACACCCTGGGGAAAGCCCAAGAACTGACAAAACTAGTAACAGTGATTGGGGAAACCCCAATAGTAACTAGGGACATATGGGAAAACAACAAGATGTACGAAATGCTTGGGGCCAGTTTGGGAGAGTACGTGCTGGTCGGCTCACCAGAGGCCAAGGAAATAGCAAAATCTCCTAGCGTGTTCATAGTCCCAATGAAACTGGCTGGCTGGAAGGCAAAAACCGCTCTAAAGTTAAGCTATGGAAGGGACTCCGTTGCTGGGGTTGCAACTGGGTGGTCTGTCATATTCTCATTTAGGAGCAAGGGAGTGGATAGGGCATTCCCATTGAGTGATCACTCAGATTTCAGGGATCTAGTCAGGTATGCCACTGAATCTGGGGCAAGGGAGGTTATTACAGTTCATGGATACGCGAACGAGCTGGCAAACTATCTAAGAAAGCTGGGGATTAATGCTCATCCCATTAAAAAATTATGAGAGAAAACAATAAATAGATGTAAATTCACTAGATAAACATAAATTTAAAATTTTCTAAAAAATTATGGTGATTCTTATGACCACTAGCCCAACAACTAGGTACGGAGAGGAACTACCGCACCAAACACTCAGCGTTTGTCCAGTGTGCAATAAGGTTCTTCCAGCCACAGTGTACGAGGAAGACGGAAAGGTATGGATAAAACGAGTATGTCCAGAACACGGCGAGACAAGTGAGATATACAGTGAGGACGCAGAAATGTACAACAGATTCAGGAGGTTGGCATACGACTGGGGAAAACTGGAAAGTTTCCAAACAGAAGTAAATGAAAATG
>JAJRYR010000045.1 GCA_024275655.1 archaeon
AGGGAATAATACCTTGTTGGCTCTGCTAGGAGATAGCCATCATTAACATAAAAGCTAAACTTCCTCTGGCCCACCACATCCTGCTTTGACTCCATAACCGGCAAATTAATCTCTCTAAATCCTTTCTCAATCATTAATTCCCTAAGCTTGAGCACAAACTCGAAGAACGCGTTTCTCTCGCCCTTATTTAGCTCAACTTCACCCTGACTAGGTTCCTCATCAAGCCACTCTTTCAAAATCTTTTCCTTGCTCATACATACCCATTACTCATAAAGGGTTTATAAAACTATATGGTTTTCCATTAGAAAATCTAATTTTTTATAAAAATTAAGTTAGAAATCCAAATAGAAAAGTATATATATCCATAATGCATTAAGTGTAGCGCACATGAAATAATTCGAAATTTTAAACATATTTGCATAAAAAGTTTGATTAAATAGCTGTAGCGTTAGCTATACCTCAATTTCAAGAAACGAGGGTGGTGAAATGCCAGGAATTAGATACATACGAAAAAGGGACGGGCGGATTGTCCCATTTGAAAAGGAAAGGATAGTTTCTGCAATATTCAGTGCAGCCAAAGCTGTTGGGGGGAGGGATAGAGGTGTTGCAGAAAAGTTGGCAGATGAGGTTGTGAAGGAGCTGGAGCGAAGATTTGGTCCTGAGGAGATACCTAGTGTTGAGGATGTTCAAGACATCGTGGAGAAAGTGTTAATAGAAAACGGTCATGCTAAAACCGCAAAGGCCTACATACTTTACAGAAGGCAACACCAGGAATTAAGAGAACTGGCTGCATTGATGAGTAATATTGAGGTCGTTGATTCGTATATAAGTCAAATGGATTGGAGAGTCAGGGAAAACGCAAATATGACTTATTCCTTGCAGGGGTTGAACTTCCACATTTCATCCACCATTATAGCAAACTACTGGTTAAACAAAATATACCCTCCAGAGATAGGAAAAGCACACAGAGAGGGAGATTTTCACATTCATGATTTGGGCCTCCTAGCACCTTACTGCGTTGGATGGGATCTAAGAGATCTTCTTGTCTCTGGATTCACAGGTGTGCCTGGAAAGATAAGCTCTAAACCTGCAAAGCACCTTAGATCTGCACTGGGCCAGATAATAAATTTCTTCTATACTCTTCAAGGAGAAGCTGCGGGGGCTCAGGCATTTTCAAACTTTGACACATACCTGGCTCCATTCATACGGTACGACAACCTAGACTACAAGCAAGTAAAACAGGCTCTCCAGGAATTCATATTCAACGTAAACGTTCCAACCAGGGTTGGGTTCCAGACCCCATTCACCAACATAACCCTAGATCTCTTTGTCCCTGATTTTATGAAAGACGAGCCAGTGATAATCGGGGGAAAAGAACAGAAGGAAACCTATGCGGACTTCCAGGAAGAGATGTACATGTTCAACCAGGCATTTGCAGAGGTAATGCTAGAGGGAGATGCAAATGGAAGGCCCTTCACCTTCCCAATTCCCACTTACAACATGACAAAGGACTTTCCCTGGGATGACGAACGGCTGGATCTAATCTGGGAGATGACCGGAAAGTACGGTATACCCTACTTTGCAAACTTCGTCAACTCAGACATGAAACCAGATGATGTTAGATCAATGTGCTGCAGACTTAGATTGGATACTAGGGAGCTCAAAAAAAGAGGAGGGGGGTTATTCGGGGCAAATCCACTCACTGGAAGTATAGGGGTTGTAACGATAAACATGCCTAGGATAGGTTACTTAAGTAAGGATGACTCTGAGTTCTTCCAGAGACTTGATGAACTAATGGAGCTAGCAAAAACCTCCCTGGAAATAAAGAGGAAGGTCATATAGAGATTCACTGAGAAGGGGTTGTATCCATACTCAAAGTTCTATCTCAGAACAGTAAAACAAACTTACGGGCAATACTGGAAGAACCACTTTACCACCATTGGCTTGGTGGGAATGAACGAGGCCCTACTGAATTTCATGGGTGAGGACATAACAACAAAAGAAGGCCAAAAATTCGCAATAAGGGTAATGGACCACATGAGAGATAGACTAGGGGAATTCCAAGAGGAAACTGGGAACCTCTACAACCTAGAAGCCACTCCTGCAGAGGGAACCAGCTACAGGCTGGCTAGGATTGACAAAAGAAAATACCCAGGTATAATTGTCGCAAATGAAAAGGCCTGGAGAGATAGGCACGCAGAACCTTACTACACAAATTCTACACTTCCGCCAGTGTACTGGTCAGACGACTTGTTTGAAATACTGGACAACCAAGACCCACTCCAGACAAGATACACAGGAGGAACAGTGCTTCATATATTTGTTGGTGAAAGGTTGGATAAAGAAGCAGCAAAAAAAGTCGTCAAGACTGTCTTCTCAAATTACCACCTACCTTACATCTCCATAACACCAACCTTCAGTATATGTCCCATCCATGGGTATATCCCTGGAGAGCACGAATACTGCCCAATATGTGATGCAGAATTGGGGATCGCCAACCCAGGAGGTGATTGAATGGCGTTGAATTTGGTATTGAAAGTGAGCCCAAACACTGGAGAACAGATCCAGCCAAAGCCCATCAAGAGAACGAAATGTGAGGTATATTCTAGGGTGGTCGGGTACCTCAGACCAGTAAATCAATGGAACGATGGCAAGCAAGAAGAGTTTAGGGAGAGAAGATACATACGTGTATTCTTCTAACCCCAGTATGCGGTGATCGCATGAATGATCACATAAAGGTTGTGGGATGGGAAAAAGTATCTTTTATAGATTTTCCTGGAAAGGTATGCACAATACTGTTTACGCCTGGCTGCAACTTCCGTTGTCCCTATTGCCACAACTACGAGTTAGTCATACCCCAAACCATGAGAAGACTAAAACCAATCCCTGAGGATGAAGTATTCTCCTGGCTCGAAAAGAGGAAAGGGGTCATTGAAGCTGTTGAGATCACTGGGGGAGAACCAACCCTCCACGGAAAGGGGCTCCTAGAATTTATGCAAAAAGTAAAGGACAAGGGATTTTTAGTAAAGTTAGATACTAATGGGTCCTTTCCAGATGTCCTAGAAAGGGCAATATCCCATGGTCTAGTGGACTACGTTGCAATGGATGTAAAGGCGCCCATAGATAAGTACCCTGAAATTGCTGGTACTAAAGTAGACACAAATGAGATAAAGAAGAGTATCTTCATCTTGCTCCGGGGAGAGGTAGATTATGAATTCAGAACAACAGCATTTCCCATACTCGGTATTGAGGATTTTGAAAAGATTGGGCAACTAATAAAGGGAGCAAAAAAGTACTACATACAGCAATTCAGGAACAAACACACTTTCTCTGCAGATAATGTGATCCCCTATCCACCAAACAAGCTAAAAGAGTTTGCTGAAGCTGTAAAGAAGTACATCAAGAACGTAGCAATACGGGGAGTATAATTCAAATCCACACATATGACCACTGGTTTTTTAAAAGTAGATCATATAAGTAATCTAACATGAAAAGGATTCCAGATGACGTTAGAAAGGACATTCCCATTGTTGGAAGGTACATATACCTAGATAACACTGCCACTGGCCTTACTCCAAAACCAGTGCTGGAAGCCATGAACGAATACTACTTGGATTACCGGTCAAACATCCACAGGGGTCTTCACAAACTAAGCCAGGAAGCCAGTCTAGCTTATGAAGAATCGCATTCAAAGGTAGCAAAGCTGTTGAATGTCAAGGAGAATGAGATAGTATTAACCTACGGAACAACCCATGGAATAAACCTAGTTGCGCTAGGATTAAAACTTGGCAAGGGGGATAAAATCGTTCTCACAGAATTGGAGCACCACTCAAATCTGATACCTTGGATCAGATTAGCAAAGACAAAGGGAGTAAAACTTGAATTCGTTAACACATCCAAAGAAGGATTGATAGATCTAGAAGACCTAGCGGAAAAGGCAGACGGGGCAAAGCTTATCACAACTCATCACGTATCAAATGTTCTTGGAACTATACAACCAGTAAGGGAAATATCAAAAATTGCTAGGGAAACCGACGCAATATTCCTGCTAGATGCCGCACAAAGTGTTGGACACATGGAAGTAGCTGCTAAAGAATTAGGAGTGGATATCCTAGCCTTTTCTGGTCACAAGGGTCTGCTAGGACCAACAGGAATTGGGGCTTTGTACATTAAAGAAGATATCCAAGAAGAGATAGAACCAGTAATACTTGGAGGGGGGACAGTAAAGGATTCCTGGGCAGAAAAGCTAGAATATGCCCTTGAGGAATTTCCCTGGAAGTTTGAAGCGGGTACGCCAAACATTGCTGGTGCAATAGGGCTGGGGGCAGCGGTGGATTACATACTCGACATAGGTCTGGACAGGATAGAAAAATACGAAAAGGAACTCACTGAATTCACTCTTTCAAAACTAGACGATCTCGGGATTACGTGGTATGGTCCCAGAGAAAAAGCAGCAGTTATATCGTTTAATGTTCCAGGTTATGACCCGCATGAGGTGGCTGCAATACTTGACATGCACAAAATTGCGGTTAGATCAGGTCATCACTGCGCAGCCTCTCTGATGAAGAAATTAAGGGTGAATGGAACCGTAAGGGCCAGTTATCACTGTTACAATACAAAAGAAGAGATTGGGGCTATGATTGAAGTACTGGGTGAATTAGTATGATAAAAATGAAAATTTGCCCGACATCCAAAACGATAACATTCACCAGCGAAAGAGAAGTTGAACTAGATCTAAAAAAGGTTGAGGAATTCCTAGAGACCCAGGGCTTCAACATTACAAACAAAACAAACAACCTCGTTGTTGGTGTTAGATCCGCTGGATGCGCGGACAGCATCAGATTGAGCGTTTTAAGAAATGGAAAGATCCTGGCGAGAGGGGACGAGAAAAAAGTAAAAGACCTCGAAAAATTGGTGGAACACATTTTCAATAAATGCTCTAGCAATGCCTAGCACTCCCTGGCTCTAACTTAGCCAATAGTTCACATGTCTTGCAAATTCTTCTCCTGGTTGGTTCCCCGCATATCTCGCATGCGTTTATCTCCCCACCAATTCGGTACTTAACCCTGTTCTTCAGCGCTAGATAATTTCTCACCAATTCTTCCTTCAATGACAGTCTCAGGTTCTCCAAGCGATTTAGAAATTCCCTGAATTCTCTCCTAGTCGCTCTAAAGGAGCATGGGCATGGTTCATACACAACTGGAAAATTCATTGTCCTTGAATACTCAATTACTTCTCTCTCCCTGGTTAGATAGAGTGGTTTTATCCTGGCAACAAATCTCTTGTCCTCCACCACGCCAGTAATTGGTCCTGGAATAAACATGGAATTCCAGTTCCCTCTCATGTAATTCATTATTATGGTCTCTGCCTCATCATCTAGATTGTGGCCAGTGGCTAGTTTCGTTGCTCCAATCTTTCTAGCCACTTTATTTATCAACCATCGCCTGAGCGTCCCACAAACAGTGCATTGCTTTATTCCATACTTTCCTAGCTCACTCTGCAAGTAGCAGAGGGGATACCCAAACTCTTCCATAAAATCCAGCAGGTAAAGATCTACGCCCAACCCATCACAAAATCTCTCAACATTTCTGGCATTTCTCTCGGACCAATCCCCCAAGCCAAGGTTGATGTGTATCGCACTAACATTGTAACCAAATTTGTGGAGCAAGTACAAAACTGTAGTGCTGTCTTTCCCACCAGATGCTGCCACCAGCACCTTATCCCCTTTATCCACTAGTGAAAATTCATCTATCGTTCTTTTAACCTTCTGCTCGAACTCGACTGGATTCATTCAAACGACACCTTAACCTCCACGTCCAAACCCTCGAAGGCATCCATTATTTGCTCCTTAACAGCTTCTTCAGCTTCTTCCATCATTTTAGAAATGACTATCTCCACTCTACCATTAGCTATCACTATGCGTTTAACCTTTGGTAATACGCTCTCTCCTGTTTCTGGGTCTATAACTCCTGACATAACAGTCCTAACAAACTCCTCTGTGAGTGGTTTCTTCCCTCTCTTGACATCCCACTTATCCAACGCGATCCTAAGAGCAGTCACTGCCAGAACAGCGCAATGGTACTTTATCCTAGGCAACCCCCCCAAATCATCAACCACCTGCTGAAAAGTGTACTTCCTCGCCTCATCAATTGTTTTTCCTTTTACCATTTCAGTTAACAACGAAGCAGTGGCTATGTTTGATGCACACCCATAAGACTGGAACTTGATCTCTGCTATCTTGTCCCCATCAAACTTTATGTATAACTTTATCATATCCCCACAAGCAGGGCTCCCGGTCCTAGCAGTAATATCTGGGTTATCTATCTTCCCAACATTAACTGGATGAAAGAAGTACTGCAAAACCTTTTTCGAATATCCTATCACCCTCTTTTCCTTACTATTATTCTCCACTTTTTTCCCTCCTCTACCACGTTTACCAAATCATGACCAGACTCCAGCGTTGCTAGGATTATTTCTGCCTTTGATTCGGGGTGATCACCAACTATCTCTATCTCCTCTCCTGGTTCTGCTTTTTTTAGAGCCCGCCTAAATTTAACCA
>JAJRYR010000005.1 GCA_024275655.1 archaeon
GAAGGGAAGAACTGGTAAAAAGATTTGATCGCATACTGGCAATGGTGGACAGGAAGACCGCTCACGAGTATATTCAAAAATTTGGTAGTCCTGAGATAAAGGAGTTATGGAGAATGGTAATTACTGGTGATGGCAGGATACCACTGGAGGATGCCCTGGATGAGAAAAAGATTGTAAAGTCCCTAGAAAAGAAGCTAAATGAACTGGAAAAGAAACTCAAGAAGAAACAATTATCGCGGGAGGAGTTTGCAAGGGAGTTGGCGGAATTGGATATATATCCTGGAGAAGCTATGAAACTCATGCTTAAATGGGGGCTTGGTGAAAAGTTTGGGACTATACTAAAGCAGTTGCACGAGCATTTGAGGAAGAGAGAAGAGGATGCCCTTAGCTATTTTGGATGAATTGTAACATTTAAAATATCAATCGGCATTACATGAGCAATGGACTGGAAAGAACAAATCTGGAAAGGTGTTAAATTTATTGTTTTGCTTGGGATAGCTTCTGCACTGGTATACTCTCTTCTCCTAGCCCTGCAGGATTACGTGATAAGCATCACTGCCCTAGGTTCCTCCTGGATCCTGAACTTGCTTGGGATCTCATCCAGCGCTGAAGGAAGCATGATACTGTTCAATGGGCAGAATGCAAAGATCGTGTGGTTGTGCACTGGAAGCCTAGAGCTAGCTTTACTCCTGGGTGCAGTAATCGCCACAGAGGATAGAACCTGGAAACAAAGACTTGTGGGAATCGCGTTTTCCACTATGATATTATATATTATTAATATTGTGAGGGTGGGGATTACCCTGGCCTCTGCTGTTTGGTTTGGCTGGAACTTCGCAGATCTAGTTCACACTGTTCTGTTCAAGTTTTTCCTAGTTTTCGCAATACTGGGTTTGTACGCTATCTGGTACCTGTGGTTATCAAAGAAGATAGCATGAACTCTAGGCTGGGGACAAATTGCTAGTCTATTTAAATACTGTGTTTTCTTATTTTTATCATGCCTCCCAAAAAACAGAAACCAAAGAGAGTTGTAGAATTTCACTTTATTGGTGAACTTCATCCTGCCAATCCAGAACTACCGAGAGAAGAAAGGACATTCGGCAGGATCGACAAAGAAATAGAAAAAGCAAAAAAGAATGGGCAGCGTGTCGTGGTTACTCTGGAACTACCACACGATTACGTGGAAAAGCTGAAGATTTTGAGAGACATTAAGGGAGAAGTAACAAAAGAACACATAAAACAAGTTTTTGGTGGTTATATACCAGTAGAAGATGATATTGCTCTAATGAGAAAGCACAAAGACGTTGAGTTTATAGGTATTGATCACGATGTTGTTAGTAAACTCACTCCTGAAACTACGAGAGAAATTATAAATCTAGCAAGTAAACATGAATTCATAAAAAAAGCCCTAAGTGATGAAGTACGCAGTAAATTGACTACTGAAGAAAAAAGATTTCTCTTCTCAACACTTACAGAGATGATAGGCAGAAATGAATATATGAAAAATAAAATCAAGGAATTAATAAACTCCGGGAAGTATGACAAAATAATCCACTTAAGTGGTTCTGCGCACTCTACATTCGCTGTAAATTTACGTAAGGAAATAAATAAGGAAAACCCAGAAATCGATTTGAAGTTAAAAATACAACACACTTTGGACAAGGCACATCCACGCTTACTGGAAAAAGTAGTGGGGAAGGAGGGAAGGAGAATTCTATTTTTGTACTACCCTCATGATACTCTTGTTAGAATGATAGACATTGGCAAGCTAGATCACCTATCCAAGAATGAAATTGTAAAATTAATTAAAGAGACCTCACGCTTTTCGAGGGAGCACCTTTTAGAATCTGTAAGGGTCGCAAGGAAAACAGAAGAAATAACTGGTACAAAACTCCCCGCGATTATAAGATATACACTATCCAACCTGAGGTTTGATTTAGAGAAGAGAGCATACACACTAAAGAATATACCATCCAAGCAAATGGTTGACATCGTGAAAAAGATAATGAAGAATGAAAAAGAAAAATCAAAGAAAGGTTAAAAACCTGTTTCTCCAGAAATATTATCGTGAAGAGAGTTCTGGAGTTTGTTGAAAAAATAAAAAGCATTCCAGAGGTCAAAGCCATTCTCATATTTGGGTCTAGGGCAACTGGTAAATATAGACCTAGTTCTGACTGGGACATTGCAATAATTCTAGATCCCCCTAATACAGACCTGGAAGCGAGTATATACTCCTAGCTCCTAGGAGTGTGGATGTTGTGTTTTTCCACAGGGCTCCCCTCTATATCAAGGCCAGCATACTACGGGAAGGGAAAATTATAGTAAACAATGATCCCGAATTTCTGAAGAAGATCTGGTTGGAGACAATGACGCAATACCTGGACAACAGGGAGCTCTATGCGGAGGTATACTGATGGATAGATTGAACTTCGTTTTATCAAAGATAAATCAGCACTAGATGAAATTGAAGAAAGAAGCAAGAAGGACATTTCTACTAACCTAGATATGTATGATGCCATGGCAATGGCTTGCATGCAACTGGTCAACCGGTTGATCGATTTGGGGAAACTAGTTATCTCCGAGAAACATCTAGGCTTTCCGGAAACGTACTCTGATATATTCAAAATCCTAGCACAGAATAACTTGATAACAACCGCAAAGGAATTGCTGGAATTCAGGGAGCACATCCCAAAAATTAGAGAAATGGTTGAAAGGTTAAAAACCTGTTTTTCCTAGTAACTTACTGATGAGACTGGAGGCAATGTACTGGTTGGAGCAGGGGAAGCGAGA
>JAJRYR010000046.1 GCA_024275655.1 archaeon
ACCAGGACTTCATGCCAAACACACCCACCCTCATAAATGCCGGAAGAAAGCTAGGTATGCTCTCTGCCTGTTTTACCTTGGATGTTGAGGATGACATGGAGTCCATAATGAAACTGGCTAGAGACGTTGCATTTATCCACAAAGCTGGTGGCGGAACTGGAATGAACTTCTCCAAATTAAGACCAAAGGGAGATATAGTCGGATCTACAATGGGTTCTGCTTCTGGCCCCATATCCTTCATGAGAATAATAGACACAGTGACAGACGTTGTGAAACAGGGTGGTGTGAGAAGAGGGGCGAACATGGGCATCCTGGAAATTTGGCACCCAGATATTCAGGAGTTCATAACCCTAAAGCAAAAAGACGGTGTGTTTGCAAACTTCAACATTTCCGTGGGTATCTGGGATGACTTCTGGAAACACCTGGAAGAAGAAAAACCATATCCACTAATAAACCCCAGAACTGGAAAGCCAGTAAAGACAGTAGATCCAGTGGACATATTCCAGCAACTCTCCTATTCCGCCTGGCTCAGAGCAGATCCGGGAGTATTGTTCTTTGACAATGTGAACAAGAGAAATGTTCTAATGCCTGCCAGAGACGGGGAGCCAATAAGGGTAACAAACCCGTGTGGAGAGGAGCCACTGTATCCATATGAATCATGCAACCTAGCTAGCATAAATGTAGCCAACTTCGTTAAGGAGGAAGATGGAAAGGTTGTCTTTGACTGGAAAAGATTCAGGGATGTTGTAAGGAAGGTCACTAGGGCACTGGATAACGTCATAACAATGAACAAGTATCCAATCCCAGAGATAGACAAGAAAACAAAGGAAACCAGAAGAATAGGTCTGGGGATGATGGGTCTAGCTGATCTCCTTTTCGAGCTAGGTATAAGATACAACTCAAAAGAGGGATACGAGTTCATGAGCCAACTAGCAGAGAATTTGACATACTACGCATACAAGGAAAGCATCCAAATGGCAAAGGAAAGAGGTCCATTCCCATTGTTTGAAAAAACAGATTACACAAAGGGTGAAATGCCAATTGAGGGGTTCTACCACAAGGACTGGTGGACTCTGGATTGGGAATCTCTTGTGAACGAGATAAAAGAGAATGGACTAAGAAATGCCATGGTAACCACTAATGCCCCAACAGGGTCCATATCAATGATCGCAGATACCAGCAACGGAATCGAACCAATCTTTGCATTGGTCTATGAAAAAAGAGTTACAGTCGGTTCATTCTTCTATGTGGATAAGGTACTGGAGAAGAAACTAAAGGAACTGGGACTCCACACAGATGATATACTTGCGAAGATAGCTAGAAACTATGGAAGCGTACAAGGTTTGGATGAAATTCCCGAGGAAATAAAGAAAGTATTCGTAACGTCAATGGACATACACTGGTTGGACCACATCGTGGCCCAGGCCACACTCCAAAAGTGGATAACCGATTCCATATCAAAGACAATAAACATGCCAAACGATGTCACCGTAGAAGATGTCAAGCAAGCGTACATCCTAGCTCACGAGCTAGGTTGTAAGGGAGTAACAGTTTACAGAGATGGTTCAAAGGCCAGCCAAGTTTTGAATATCACAGCTGAAGAAAAGGAAAAGCGATTCAAGGTGGTTCCGAGTGATTACGCAACTGAATTAACAAGAGAACTACTATCTGAAAAACCATGGTTGAATAGATACGTGAACATAGTTAAACTGGAGGAAAAACCAAAACTGGAAGCTCCTCCAATAATTGCCCCACCAGTTATAGCAGGCAGCCCAGCACCCAAAGAAAATCCAGATCCAAAACCCCCAACAAATGGCTATCTAATGGCTGAAAACAACGATCCAGAGAAATGTCCAGTGTGTGGTAATGACGTGGTTTATGAGGCGGGGTGTGTAGTTTGTAAAGAGTGTGGATGGTCCGAATGCCTCGTTAGCTAGGTGAGTAGATGGGGCTAGTATACGTATTCACTGGGGGTGGAAAGGGAAAAACTTCTACTGCCATAGGATTGGCGGTGAGGGCTAGAGGACATGGCAAGAAAGTTGTCTTCATACAATTGATGAAGGGCATGCCAACAGGTGAGATCAAACCTCTAGAGAGCTTGGGTGTAGAGGTGTACAGGTTTGGGACAGAGAAATTCGTGGATTTTAACAACCCATCAGAAGAAGACAGAAAACTAGCCAGGCAAGCCTTAGAAAAGGCTAGAGAGAAAATCCTGGAAAAACCATTCCTAGTTATACTAGACGAGATAAATGTGGCAATAGCGGCAGGGTTGATACCCCTCGAGGATGTTATGGCTCTGATAGAGTCGCTTCCAGAGGAAACAAACCTCGTTCTAACCGGAAGGTACGCCAAGGAAGAACTAATCAGAAGGGCGGATCTTGTAACTGAAATGAGGGAAATCAAACACTATTTTAAAAAGGGAGTATCTGCAAAAGAAGGAATAGACTACTAGGCAAATGGTGTGAAAAGTGAAAACTATCAGAATAGAAGACTGGGGAAAGAAAAGGAAGAAACCCGAAGAAATCAAACACTACAGAGTGCCAAAAATAGAAGAGTGGGAAACTCTCTCTCGCGCATCTAGGGGACAAAAGGCAAAACAACTGGGAGAGACTGCTGAAGAACTGGCAAAGAGGATACTAAACCTAAAGCCATACAAGGGGGGAATCTCTCCTGATCTTGCAGGTATCATGGATGGAAAGCATGTGGTTATCGAAGTCAAACACACAAGTAGAAAGGATGTCGTTCTATGGCATGACCAATTAAACAAGATACATAACCAAAGCAAATTAACAACATTAGAGGGAGGAAGATTACATCCCTACTACCTTATAATCTTTAGCAAACCGGAGGAAAAGGTGGCCTACCTCGTTCCAACTGCTAAACTTATAGAAGAGGCCAAGAAGAAACTGAAGAAAACTGCGTGGGGTTTGTATACATACAGAAAAGAGAAGGTCAAAAAACTGAACGAAGTTAGCAAAGCACAACCCCTAGATATAGACAAAGCCACGCAAGCTGCAGAGGTGGAGCTAGCCAAGAAAAAACTCCTAGAAAAACTCAAACGAGCACATTTCAGAATAAGCGAGAGAAGACTAAAAGAAATCGCAGAGAAGATTATTAAATTGTAACAGATCATTTCCCAAATCTTCTCTGCCTCTTTGGAAAGTCCTTGACAACGAACTCTAAATCTTCTTTTTCAAATTCAGGCCAGTACTTATC
>JAJRYR010000047.1 GCA_024275655.1 archaeon
CAAACAACACTGCCACATCCTTCTCTCAGGATATCTCAACTCTTGCAGACGGAGCTCATACATGGAGCGTCTCATGTACTGACAATCCTGGCAACGTCGGTACAAGCGGTACATACGTCTTGAATGTAGACAGAACTGCCCCCACCCCAGCAATTAATCCCATTAACTTTACGGACATCTCGACAGCAACAATAACCTTTGAGATTCCAGTGACTGATGGAGCTGGAGTTGGAGTAGATAAAGTGTGGATGTACATCAATTCAACCGATAACACTAGCACATCCTCTGCATATAGTATGACGTATGATAGTAATACTGGAAATGCCACGCTAACCCTGAACCTTGGAAGCATAAATGACCCATATCTCGGTCCAGGACCGCACTATATAAAAGTGTGTACAAATGACACTCTGGGCAATTCTGGATGTACATGGTCTGGAGGACCGTACGTGATATACAAGGTCAATGCCTCCTGGCTCGAGCAGGCAGTGGGAAGTGCAATTGGTGGAACAATGGACGTTACTTATGAGAATGGTACAGATGTTGGAACTGGAACAACAATTCCTGCAATGGATCCAACTGCATATAACTACACATTCCACTTCACTGTTGGTGGATTTGAGGCATACCTAGTTGGGTTCCAGATCAACCTTACTTTAGTAAGAAATATGGCCCAAAACAACGTTTCAATTGACCTGGCATCCATACGTAATACCATATCTAACCTAGTATCGGGTCTAGATCAAATTGCCAGCGTGTGGGTAGATGTCAGTGCATATCTTCCAGATGCCAGCTTGTACAAATATGGGGAGATAGTGCTGAATGATACCTACGATGGAATCTTTTATTGTTCCACGCCAACCAACTGTACAGAAATAAGCCAGTGTTCAGCATCAGACGTTAATCTAAGCAATTATGCGACAGTGATACCCACAGATAGCGCCTGTTACCTGAACAAGGCAGATGGGAAGACCCACATATACGTGGACCACTACTCTGGAGGAGCAGGAGCGAAGGATGGGACTGCACCTGTTATCTCTTTCAGTTGTTCAGCGACAACAATAAGGAAGGATCAAACACTAACCTGTACCTGTACAGCCACAGACAACCTGGATCCGAATCCAACAGTATCTTATACGCAGTCTCCATCCACATCAACAGTTGGGACGTTCACAACGACCTGTACGGCCACCGATTATGCTGGGAACACTGCATCGAGGAGCTGGACATACACGGTTGTCGAGTACACTGAGGGAGGAGGCGGAGGAGGAACAGGATACGTGCCTAGTGGATTCAGCTTTGTTTGGACATCTATTTCCCCAGAAACACCTGCAATAGCCAGGCTAACAGACCAGCAGATTGATGAGACAGGTATTGCAGAAGTGAAATTGAACGTGAACAAATCAATATCTGGTGCAAGATTGGAGATCACAAAGTTGCAATCAAATCCAACAAGTGAAGACACACCCGGAAAAGTATACAGGTACATAGAAATAAAGACAAATGTTGGTAGTTATGTTACATCAGCTACAATAAAGATCAAGGTGAGTAAGGATTGGATAACTTCAAACAACATAGATAAGAACACAGTTGCTCTGTACAGGTACACTGAAGGTGGATGGCAGAAACTAGAGACTAGCCTGGTTGGACAGGATGTAGACTCATACATTTATGAAGCAGTAACACCTGGTTTCAGCTACTTTGCAATCTCTGGAGAAGAGATTAAACCACCAGAGGAAGAGGTAGTAGAACAGCCAGCAGCACCTGAACAACCAACTCCAGAGGAAGAGGTAACCGAGCAGCCAACACCTGCACAACCAACACCGCCATCACAACCAACACAACCAGAGAAGGGAGAAGTTACAGGAATACCAATTGAATGGATAGGAGTGATTGTACTAGTGATTATAATAATAGTAGGATATCTATGGATGAAGGCAAGAAAGTGATTTAAAATCCCCTCACCCCTTATTTTCTAGTTTTCTAAAATACTTGAGAGAGCAAGGAATATATTCTCCTTTTAGCTAAAAGATTCCCATGGACAGGAAACTGGTTTTACTGGCTGCACTACTGGCAGTTTCGCTGGTAGGGTATTTTTATCTTTCTAGTAAACCCCAGGTTAGGCCTGAAATAACCCTAGAAACTGCTGGTAGTGGACCTGGCTGGATAAACATAACCCTTCTGTCAAATGTGCCCTTGCAATCGGCTGAGCTTTCCCTAGCTAGAGACGCGAAGTTACTAGGGTGCTCTGGAGACACATGCAGATTTAGATACTGGATAAAGCCAGGCGAACCTGGCGGGAATTACACAGCCAGAATACTGTTGAATACCAGTCTTGGACAGTTCAATATTGAGAAGAAGGTACCCATTACGGTTAACAACAACTGGCAAGAATTGGACGGCATAATATTCTATGGGGAGAATGTTAGCAAAGTAATCCAAGAGTTCAATACCTCGGAAATAAATGTTTATGCATACTTTGAGCCAGGCCAATCTAAGATAAACGCGAGAGTAATTGATTCTGAGGTCATGATCATTGCAGGTCTAACGGCCTTGAATAAAACTGTGCATTATTATGCTATAACTACTGATTTGAGCCAATGCATCTATACACTCCCTGGAACCAACAAAACAGAGAATCTAACGGTGGCAAATTGTATCTCCCAGAGGAGCAATAGACCTAGCATAGTTATAGAACTGCCAACATATCCAAGCGATCAAGTCCTGGTTAAGGAGGACCAGTTGGTCATTCAGGGAAGTGAACAGGGACTAAGGGATTTAACGAAGAAACTGGTCTTGTTCCTAGCAAAGTATATTAAGCACTAGCGGTTTAATCTTTTAAGGTACGAGGTGATTGTGAATGACAATGGAAGATGAGGTAAAGCAAACATACAAGATGTTGAAGGATGCCGGGCTAGATGTTGTTGAGATTATCTTCGAGGGAGGGCTGAGCGTAAAGAACACAGATATACTAAAGCTCTTGCAGGAGCTAGTGGATCAAGGAAAGGCGTATGGTGTGGTGCACGTTATCTACACAACAAAAGAAGGAAAGCAGAGAGTTATAGACATACCAACGCAGGAAGAGGGTGAGGAGTAACCCCCCTAAACCCTCACTAAAAATTCCAGCATAATAAAGAATATGTATCCCAGTATCATTGCTAACCCTAGTTTTTTTCCCAAGGTTTTGTGCTTTATGATCGAGTACCATAACCACAGGTTGGTCACCAGGAGCACCAGGACAGGGAATAGGAAGAGATGGATGTCAACCTTTATTGGGGAAAGCATCAATGTGGTACCCAACACTAGCGTTAAGTTCGTAACGCAACTACCTAGGATGTCCCCTATTGCTAGTTCTACATTTCCTCTTCGTATGGCAGTAATGTCCACGGCTAACTCAGGTAGGCTGGTTCCTAGGGCAATAAAGCTTATAGCAATGATCCATTCAGGAATTCCCAGGGTGGAAGCCAGGTCAACTGTTGAGTGAACAGCATAATAAGATGCCATTATCACCAGTGACAGTCCCCCCCAGAAACCAACATTTATCCAGAACCACTGCCCAACGGTGAAGTCCTTCCTTCTCTTTCGTTTTCCGATAAATTTAGTTTTTATGACGAACAACGAATAAACCAAGAATAACACCAAAAGCACAATACCATCGAACTGGTCTAGTGTCCTTTTTCCTAGGAGAATTATGGGGACTATGCTGATTAGGAACAGGATGTCCACCTGCTCTAGCATTTTCTTTTGGCTTATGCTAACTCCCCCAGCCAAAAGCAATCCTGCCCCTAGAACTAGGAGTATGTTTGCAATATTTGAACCGATGACATTTCCCAAGGAGATTGTGGGGTGAGCAGCAACACCCGAGAATATTCCTATGAAGAGTTCAGGAAGGCTTGTGAATACAGCAATGAACAGCAAGCCAATTGCCGATTCCTTCGCTCCAAAATAATCCGCTATCTTAATTCCGGAAGACACTGATATTCTGCTGGCTAGGGCAAGAGTCACTATAGATAGTGCCAGTACAACTAGTGGAGTTATCATACTGGAATTAATGAATATCTGCTTTAAAAACCTAAAAGTTTTAAATCACCGATTCCATAATTATTTGCTCGGTTTTTGGTGAGCCTATGAACAAGAGAGAACTCATAAAAAAGTTCCAGGGTGATTGGGAGAAGTACTGGAAAGTCAGATTATTTGAGGAAGGTGGATGGGTAAGAAAGAAATGTCCACTCTGTGGGAGGTACTTTTGGACCCTTGATCCAGATAGGGAAGTCTGCGATGATCATGCTTATAGATTCATAGGTGATCCTGCTACTAGCAAAAAGCTGGATTACATACAAACCTGGAGAGAAATTGAGAGATTTTTTGTAAAGCATGACCATGAGAGCATTCCTAGGTATCCAGTTATATGTAGATGGTTCCCAGGTCTTTACTTCACCATTGCAAGTATCGTTGATTTCATGAGGAAAGTGGGAGGGAAAACTGTATTTGAGATGCCAGCCAACCCACTGGTGGTCCCACAGGTTTGCCTTAGGTTCAACGATATTCCAAATATAGGAATATCAGGAAGGCACATGTCTGGCTTTGTCATGGTTGGGCAGCATTCTTTGTATTATCCAGAGGAAGGTAAGGGATACTGGAAGGATACAACCATTGAACTAGATTATCGCTTGTTAACAGAAGTTTTCAAGGTGAAACCAGAGGACATAATCTGGCATGAGGATGCCTGGGTTGGCCCAAGCGCCTTTGGCACCAGTTTGGAGTACTTTGTCAAAGGTATTGAGGTTGGGAATGCAGTTTTCACCCAGTTCAGAGGTACGCCAGAGAATTTCGAGGTGATGCACCCGAAGGTAGTAGATATGGGTGCAGGTCTGGAAAGGTTTACCTGGATGACCCAGGGAACACCGACCATATACGATGCTGTTTATGGCCCAGTTATTCCTGATTTGATAAAATTCACAGGTCTAGAATACGATGAAGATCTGTTCCTTAGGTATGCAAAGCTAGCAGCTAGTTTGGACGCGGAAGAAGTTGATTTAGAAAAGGAGAAGGGCAGGGTAGCGGAGAAGCTAGGTTTATCTCTAGAAGAATTGGAGAGGAAGATCTCACCAATTCAAGCGTTGTATGCAATTGCCGACCACTCCAGGACCTTGGCCTTCGCAATAGCCGATGGTGGTCTTCCTAGCAATGTTGGCGGAGGTTATAATCTGAGAGTGATATTTAGGAGGGCACAGAATCTTATTGAAAAGTATGACTTTGGGTTCGAGATTGGAGATGTAGCTGAGATGCATGCTAAGTACTTGAAACCTTTATTCCCAGAGGTATTTGAACACTTGGACGAGATCTGGGAGATCTTGGAAGTGGAAAAGCAGAAGCACAAAAACAGCCTAGGGAGAGCTAGGAGATTGGTGTCTAGAATCTTGGAGTCAGGTCAGAGACTAGATTCAGACAAGCTTGTGGAACTTTATGATTCTCATGGAATTACTCCAGAGTTGATTCAGGAAGTGGCTAAGGAGATGGGAAAGACCGTGGAAATCCCACAAGATTTCTACGTGAAGCTCACAGAGAGGCACATGAGTGAGCAAGTGGAGGAGCAAGAAGAAATGGAAATAGATGTTTCTGGTTTCCCAGATACAAAACTCTTGTACTACGAGGATTGGAGGCTAACTGAGTTTAAAGCTAGGGTACTTGGTAGGGTGGATACTGGAGATGGCAGCTGGTACGTGCTAGATCAAACAGCTTTCTATCCCTGGTCTGTAGGGCAGGATCACGATGTGGGTTATCTGGGTGGAAAAAGGGTTCTGAATGTGCAAAAGGTTGGTGGAGTAGTTATTCACAAGGTGGATGGAGAACTGCCCGTTGGTGAGGAGATTGAGGGAAGAATAGATTGGAATAGGAGATTAACGCTAACCAGACACCACACTGCAACGCACATCATAAATGGTTCGTGTAGGCATCTGCTTGGAGATCATGTTTGGCAAGCGGGAGCAGAGAAACGCGTGGATAGGGCAAGGCTAGACATAACTCACTATGCATTGCTTAGCAAGGAACAGATTAGAAATGTGGAGGAACTGGCCAATAAAATAGTGCAAGAGGATAGGCCAGTGAACAAGTTCTTTATGCCCAGGGTTGAGGCAGAGAAGAAGTATGGATTTAGATTGTACCAAGGAGGAGCAGTGCCTCTGGCAAAACTCCGCATAGTGGATATTGAAGAGTGGGATACAGAGGCGTGTGGAGGCACGCATGTGGATAGAACGAGCGAAGTAGGACCAATAATGATTTTGGGGCAGGAGAGACTGCAAGACGGTGTTATACGAATAAACTTTGTTGCTGGAGAGGTTGCAGAGAAAGCTTTGAGCGAGCTATTATCAATCCTAGAAGCTTTGAAGAGAGAGCTGGGTGTGGATAGGGACGAGGATCTGCCTAAGGCAGTAGAAGCGTTATTTGCTAGGTGGAAGGAAACTAAAAAAGCTTTGGAGAGGTTTAGGGAAGAGAGGGCAAAGCAAGAGCTGGAATCCCTGGCATTGGAAGACAATGGAAAATTCAAATACTTGATTAGAGTATTTGAGAATGCTGATATGGAGTTCCTTAGAGAGGTTTCTAGGAAACTCTCAGCTGAGGGCGTCTTCTTATTCCTTGTGGGTATCAAGGATAGAGTGTACGTATTTAGTTTCTCTGGTGTGCCTGATTTGAATGCGGGACAAATAGTTAGAGAATTTACCAAAGCTCTTGGTGGTGGGGGTGGGGGTCCACCATCCAAGGGAGAAGGGGCAGCACCTTTGAAAAGTAAGAATGAGATTGAAAAGGCACTAGAAGATGTGAGGAAGGTGGTGGAATGAATATAAATGAGTTTATGGAAAAGAGGAAGAGGGCATACTTCCTGGAAGATGCTGCCTCAGCATTGAACACGGATGTTTACCACATTCTTAAGCAAGTGAAGAATCTGAAGAAGGAGATTGAGGAGATGGAGAGCGAAATGAAGAACTAGAATAAGGTGGATAACATGGATTGGTCTGAGATAGAGAAGAAGTGGCAGAAAAAGTGGGAAGAGGAAAGGATATTTGAGGCTGATCCTGATCCAAACAAACCAAAATTTTTCCTGACGGTTCCGTATCCTTATGTCAATGCGCCACCACACATAGGACATGGTAGGACCTACACAGTTGGAGATGCTATTGCTAGATACAAGAGGTTAAGGGGTTACAATGTCCTTTGGCCCATGGCCTTTCATTTGACAGGAACACCCGTCCTAGCAGTGGCTGACAGAATTAAGTCAGGAGATGAGAAAACAATAAACCTGTACAAAGATTACGTTTCCCTTTATGTGAAGGATAAGGATGAGGTTGAGAGGATAGTTTCCAGTTTCACTGAGCCTAGAAATGTGGCAGTCTTCTTTGCTCAGCACATTTCGGAGGACTTTAAGAGTATAGGGTTTAGTATTGACTGGAGGAGACAGTTCACAACCATTGATGATATCTACAATAGATTTGTCGAGTGGCAGTATCACAAGTTGAAGGAGAAGGGACTTTTAGTTAAGGGATCTCACCCCGTTTTATACAGCCCGGCAGATGGTAGTGCTGTGGGTGAGGACGATATAAAAGATGGTGATCTGAACAAGGTTTCAATAATGGAGTTCATCGGGATAAAGTTCCAGTTTGAAGATGGGTTCCTGGTTGCATCAACGCTTAGACCCGAGACCATATTTGGAGTTACTAATTTGTGGATAAATCCAGACGCGACTTACGTTAAAGCTAAGGTAGATGGTGAGATCTGGTACATCTCTAAGGAATCAGCGGAAAAGTTAAAGTACCAGAAAGAATCTGTGGAGATCCTGGAAGAGCTTCCAGGCACTTACTTTATAGACAAAAAAGCAAAGATCCTGGATATTGAAGTCCCAATATTGCCAGCAAAGTTTGTTGATCCAGACAATGCCACAGGTGTAGTCTACAGTGTTCCAGCCCATGCACCTTACGATTACATAGCTCTGTATGACCTTTGGAAGGAAGGAAAGTATAGGGAAGTCCAACCAGTGAAGATAATAGACATACCTGGGTATGACATCCCAGCGAAGGATATATGTGAGAAAATGGGGATAACAAGCCAGGAGGATTCTAGGCTGGAAGATGCAACCAAGCAAATATACAAGGATGAATTTTACAAAGGGGTTTTGAACGAGAGATGTGGGCCGTTTGCTGGAACTAAGATAAGCGAAATAAAGGACCAGGTAAAGGATTGGATGAAAGAGAGAGGGCTGGCATCTGTTATCTACGAGACCAGCAGGAAAGCAGTGACCAGGAGCGGAAATAAAGTCATTGTTGCTGTTCTTAGAGATCAGTGGTTTATAGATTACTCCAAAGATTGGTGGAAGGAGAAAACACACGAGTGGATAGACAAGATGTTCATTTATCCAGAGAAGTACAGGAGATCTTTCCACGATACTGTTGACTGGCTCCACGAAAGACCATGTGCTAGGAAGAGAGGGCTAGGAACTAAGCTCCCATTTGATAAGGAGTGGATAATTGAATCATTGTCAGATTCCACTATATACATGGCATTTTACACTATTGTGCACAAAATAAAAGAGAAACGTATTGAACCGACTTTGGAGTTCTTTGACTATGTGTTCCTAGGAAAGGGAGAGCCACAGCCTGGTTGGGAGGAAATTAGACAAGAATTCCTATACTGGTATCCAAATGATTTGAGGCACACTGCGCCTGCACACATATCAAACCACTTAACCTTCTTTATCATGCATCATATTGCTATATTCCCAGAGGAGCATTGGCCTAGGGGCATTTCCCTTAACGAGATGCTGATAAGAGAAGGAGCGAAAATGAGCAAGTCAAAGGGAAATGTTATTCCTCTTTCAGAGATCTCTAGAAAGTACACTGCAGATCTTTTCAGGTTGTATATATTATCTGCCGCAGATCTAGATACCACTCTGGACTGGAAGGAAAAAGAAGTAACAAGTGTAAAGAAGAAGCTGGAAGATTTCAGGAGCGTAGTGGAAGAATGCTTGGACGCTGAACCAAGAAAAGACACTTGGTTGTATAAGATGTTTAAGTACAGGTTGGCGAAGGCTACGCAATATTTTGAGTCATTGAAATTTAGAGATGCCATCATTGAGTTGTTCTTCAACGTTCTAAATGATGTTAAGAAGTACAAGAAAAACCCAGATTACAAGGAAGCAGTTGCTGGAATACTGGATGAATGGTTAATAGCATTGAGCCCAATAATTCCGCACACATGTGAGGAATACTGGAGCAGGAAACATGAGGGATTCGTTTCACTACAAAAATGGCCAGAGGCAGTGG